>CAYYZR010000031.1:0-18775 GCA_964476005.1 uncultured Halomonas sp. | reverse complement strand
CGCGCGCTGATGGATGTCATGAGTTCGCTTGAGCTCGGCCGCCCGCTGGCCGAATGCGGCCTGGCGCTGGCGGCCAACGCCGAGCGCCACCTGCGCCCGATCGAGACCCTGGCCCGGCTGTACCCGCACGCCTGGCTGGCCGAGACGCTCCGGCTGTCCGATGCCTGCGATTTCGATCCCGGTGCGCTGGAGTACAGGTATCCGGCCGAGCTCGTGCCCAAGCCCTATACGCCGTCGCGCTGGTTGAGGCACCTGACGCTGGAAGGCATGCGGAAGCGATTTCCCGACGGTGCCTCGGACGAGGTGCGCAAGCTGGTCGCGCGCGAACTCGACCTGATCGAGCAGATGGGCGTGGAAGCGTTCTTTCTGACCGTCCACGATGTGGTCCGTTTCGCGCGCTCGCGCGACATCCTGTGCCAGGGACGCGGCTCGGCGGCGAATTCCGCGGTCTGCTACTGCCTGCACATCACCGAGGTCGATCCCGCACGCCAGCAGCTGCTGTTCGAACGCTTTATCTCGAAGGAGCGCGACGAGCCGCCGGACATCGACGTCGACTTCGAGCACGAACGTCGCGAAGAGGTACTGCAGTACATCTACGAAAAATACGGCAGGGCCCGCGCGGCGCTGGCGGCCACCGTGATCTGCTACCGCCCCAAAAGCGCGCTCAAGGACGTCGGCCGCGCACTCGGACTGGACCCGCAGCGCATGAACCGCCTGACCGCTTCGCTGGCCTGGTGGGACGATCCGGACGTGTGGCCCGAGCGTCTGCGCGAATGCGGATTCGACCCCGACGGCGCGACCGTGCGGCAACTGCTGGCGCTGACCGGCGAACTGGTCGGCTTCCCGCGCCACCTGTCGCAGCACGTGGGCGGTATGGTGATCGCAGACGAGCCGCTGCATCACCTGGTGCCGGTGGAAAACGCCGCGATGGCCGACCGGACCATCATCCAGTGGGACAAGGACGACCTTGAATCCCTGGGCCTGCTCAAGGTCGACTGTCTTTCGCTGGGCATGCTCACGGCATTGCGCAAGTCGATGGCGCTGGTCAACCGGTGGCAGGCATTGTCCGGGAACACGCCGTCGCTGAGCCTGGCCAGCATGCCGCGTGAGGATCAGGCCACCTACGAAATGCTGTGCAGAGGCGACGCCACCGGTGTGTTCCAGGTCGAATCCCGGGCCCAGATGGCCATGCTGCCCAGGCTGAAGCCGCGCTGCTTCCAGGACCTGGTCGTCGAGGTCGCGATCGTCCGCCCGGGCCCCATCCAGGGCGACATGGTGCATCCGTATCTCGAGCGGCGCGAGAATCCGGACAAGGTCGACTATCCCGGCGATGCGCTGAAGAAAGTGCTGGAGCGCACCCTGGGCGTGCCGATCTTCCAGGAACAGGTCATGCAGATCGCGATCGTGGCGGCCGGTTTCACCCCCGGCGAGGCCGATCAGCTGCGACGGGCCATGGCGGCGTGGAAGCGCCGCGGCGGGCTGGAGCCATTCAGGGAAAAACTCGTCCACGGCATGCTCGCGCGCGGCTACGGCAACGATTTCGCCGAGCGTATCTACAGCCAGATCTGCGGCTTCGGCGATTACGGCTTTCCCGAATCGCACGCGGCCAGCTTCGCGCTGCTGACGTATTTTTCGGCCTGGATGAAATGTCACCATCCGGCCGCGTTCACCTGCGGCCTGCTCAACAGCCAGCCCATGGGATTCTATGCGCCGGCCCAGTTGATCAACGATGCGCGCCGGCACGGCGTGAAAGTGCTGCCGGCGGACGTTCGGTACAGCGACTGGGATTGCGAACTTGAATCCGCAGCCGGTGGCGTCGAACAGCCCGGGCATGCAGTACCGGGCTGTGACGTCGGTGCTGATCGCGTCCGGGATGCGACCCCGACCTACGGCTCCGTTTCAAGCCATATCGAAGCTGCAAGTGCGTCAATCGGCCGTCCGGGCAGGTGCGGACGCGAACCCGCTATCAGGCTGGGGCTGCGCATGATCGATGGACTGCGCCAGGAAGCCGCCGCGCGTCTGTGCGCAGAGCGGACGCGGCGCCCGTTCCGGGATATCCAGGATCTCTCCGAACGCGCCCGGCTGGACCGTGCTTCGTTGAAGGCGCTGACCGAGGCCGGTGCGCTGAAGGCACTGGCCGGCCACCGCCGGCGCGCGCGATGGGATGCAATGGCCGCCCGCCACCAGGGCGACCTGCTGGCCGACAGCCGGATCGCCGAGCGTCAGCCAAGCCTCACGCTGCCCTCGCCGCGCGACGACCTGCTGGACGACTACGCCAGTACCGGTCTCAGCCTGACGCATCATCCGATCGCGCTGCTGCGCAAGCGGCTGGGCAAACGGGTTCGAAGCGCCAGGCAGCTGCGCAACGATGCCGACGGTCTTTCCGTCCAGGCCGCCGGACTGGTCACCCATCGCCAGCGGCCGGGCACCGCTTCGGGCGTGATCTTTCTTTCCCTGGAAGACGAAACCGGCATCGTCAACGTGATCGTGTGGCCGAAGCTGGCCGAGCGTTTCCGCGCCGAGGTGCTGTCCGCGGGACTGCTCAAGGTGCACGGCAAGCTGCAGAACGCCAACGGCAGCCAGCACGTGATCGCGACCCGGTTCGAGGCGCTTGACGGCTGGCTGGACGGGCTGGCCTCTGAATCCCGGGATTTTTGCTAGGGAACCTCTGAACAACTCTGCGCGGTTGGCGCAATAGGCAAAAGAACGGCAGCCTCTCGCGGAGACGCAGAGCCGCAGAGAAAGTCAAAGGCAAAGAATCATGACAGCTGTCGCCAAGGCGCAAAGGCGCCAAGAAAGGCCAAAGTCAATGGCTGAAAGGCTGGTTTCTCTGCGGCTCTGCGAGAAGATCAGGCCCGGCTGTACTGGCGGCAGTGGTCGCGGGTGCCGACGTAATACAGGCCACCGTTCAGGCCGTACTTCGAAGGATCCAGTTGCTCGGCCGTGTCGGCCTGCTCTGTGACCGTGATCAAGGCCTCGTACTCGTCGATACTCAGGCGACGCCGGGACGCCAGCTGGTCGGCCGGATCCAGCGCCTCGCGCCAGCGTGCGGCATCCTCGCCGATGCGGCCGATGCAGAACGTCGCGCCGCAGCCGCTGCCATAGGAGAAAAGGCTCACCTCGCGTTCGGCCAGGCTTTCGGCCGCCTGCCGCAGCAGGTCGATCAATGCCAGGAACAGCGAACCGGTATAGATGTTGCCGATCTCGGCGTTCAGGCCCAGCCAGGGCGCGGCCAGGCGCTGGTAACTGTCGGTCAGCAGCCGCCAGGATTCGTTGTGATCCTTGCTCAACGGTCCACCCTGCTCCAATTCAAGCTGGCGCTGATGCGCCTTGAACGCCATCTTGACGAAAGGCACGTGATAGAGACAAGCCGCCAGGTCAGCCAGCAGATCGGACCGCTCTCCCACCGCATCTACGCGCGCACCGGTCAGCGCGTCCAGATAGCACTGGATGGAATAATGGCCATCGGCGAACGCATATTTCGAATAAAGCGGACGCCAGAAATCCATGACCTGCCGGGTGTAATCCCCGATTCGCGTCGGATCTATGCTCAGCAGGCGTGGATTTTCGGACACCACCATGGCCACCGCGCCTGCTCCCTGCGTGGGTTCGCCGGCCGTGTTGAGACCATAGCGCGCGATATCGGACGCGATGACCAGCGCCTTTCGGCCACGCGCCCGGCCCGATCCAATCCAGTCGATGGAGGCGGTCAGCCCCGCCATCGCCCCATAGCAGGCGTGCTTGGTCTCGAAGGTTCTGCAGCGCTGATCGAGGCCCAGCAGTTCATGCACATACACCGCGACCGGTTTGCTGTGATCGACGCCGGTTTCGGTGCCCACGATCAACGTACCGATCTCGGAAGGATCGATATCGAAGCCCTGCAGCGCTCGAGCAGCGGCATCGGCGGCCATTGTCACGGTATCTTCACAGGGACTGGCGATCGCCATTCTGCGCTGCCCCAGGCCTTTGAGATACTTGCCGGGATCGACGCCTCTGGCCTTGGCCAGATCGGTCATCTCGACGAAGCCGGCAGGGCCGGCAAATGCAAGGGCGTCTATGCCCGTTGGAATGCTCAAGTCATTCTTCCGATGATTCGTCAAGTCCGGAAAAATAGCACAGGCAAATGCCGCTCGCCGGGGTTCACCCGGTTCGCGCCGATCCGCCGGTAGAAGAATCCAGCAACAGAAACCCGCAGGTGTAGCAGGCATTCAGAAATTCCGCCACGTCGCCACGATCGGAATTGCTGTTCTCAGCCAATTCGCCTGCATCCAGAGGCTTGCGTATCAGAATGCGGGCCTGGCGTGAGTAAGCGGTATCCGAAAGCGCCTGAAGCGGCACCTGAGGCAGCATGAAGCGCATATCACCGGCCAGGTCCGGGTGCAACGCCCCGCTGGACAGTGCCAGGCCTGCACGCCATTTCAGATTGGCGAGATTCTGTTGTTCGAGACCCTGGGTATGCTCGACCAGTTCGTGACTGGCAAGCGTTCGGGCTTCCCCGCGCGCAAAATTGCGCCTGAGCAGGCGCGCGAGTTCCCGATCCGAAGCGCTGGAATACCAGACACCTGAACCGGGATCGATTACCAATTCAGGAAGATAATCGCCGCCGATCATCACTGGTTGGTCCCAGTTATGCCGTCTCAGGTGCTCGGCGAGCGGCAATTCGCCGTCGTCGTCTCCGAACGCCAGAATCGGCCACTCGCGCTCGAGATTCGGCACTGTCGGCGCGCTGGATAAATCTGTCAACAACCGCATGAGCTGTTGCGAACGAATGGGTTTGTGCAGCACCAGCCTGGCCGGAAAATCGCGCCGTCTGGTCAGCGCAACGGCGGGCCTTTGCTGTTGGCTGACGTCTGGCCATACGGAAGCCCCATCGGGATTATCGACATCTACCAGAACCGCATCGCCGTCATCCCCCTCGACGTCGATTTCCCAATTCTGATCCGATTTTCCACCTGATAGGCCAAGCAGGGATCGCATCACTTTCAAATCCTTGCTGCTGACGTTCAAGGTGCTTAATCGAAGCGAAACAGACATCCGACACTCACGGCTGGCATGGGCATCCTATGGTACCGGACAAGCGTGGACGCGCCAAGCGGAACTATCGCGAATAGCATCACATCTTGGCACCGGGGCGTGAGCCACAGAGCGTCTCTGCGGCACGCCGTCAGTGGTCTCCGGCCGCGGCAAGCTGCTCGATGACATCCTTCACCTTTTGCATGGCCGTTTGCAGCACCCGGTGGATATCGTCCTCGGTAATCGGTCCTTCCTCCAGTCCCGCGCCGGCGTTCGCCACAACGCAAAGACTTGCATAGTCGAGCCCGGCCTCGCGCGCCAGCGCGGCTTCGGGCATTGCGGTCATTCCCACCACGGCGCAGCCGGCGGCGGCGAGCTGGGCTACTTCTGCAGCCGTCTCGAGGCGCGGCCCCTGAGTGACTGCATGACAGCCTCCGTCGACCAGTTCATGACCGGCGCCGCGACCGGCGGCCAGCAGGCAATCCCTCAGCGGCCCGTCAAACGGCCGGGTGAAGTCGATGTGCTTGAGTGGCGCCGAGCCACCGTCGCTGAACGTGTGCGCCCTGCCCCAGGTGTAGTCGATCAGTTGATCGGGCACCAGCATCGCACCGGCCGGCAGCTCTGAAGAAAGCCCACCAACCGCATTTACCGCAAGCACCGAATCGACACCCAGAGTTCTGAGCGCATGAATGTTCGCACGGTAATTGATCTTGTGCGGCGGAATCCGATGAGGATCGCCGTGACGGGCGAGAAACCAGATTTCGCTATCACCTATCACGATCACCCTCGGGCGATCGGACGGTGGCCCGAATGGCGTCGTCAACGACGCACTGCGACTGGCCCGAAACAGGTTCAGAGCCCCCGTTCCGCCAATAACGCCAAGTTTCATCACTGAACCTCCTGCAAGCTGGGCGCCAACTGCGCCATCTGTTCAGACGTCCGACGGCAGCGCCCAGATATCGGGCAATTCACGAAAATTCTCGTGGTAATCCATGCCACACCCGAATACGTAGATATCCGGAACGACGAGTCCGTGGATATCGAGCCAGCCGCGCTGCAGGCCGCGGTCGTGTTCCTTGAGCGCCAGCGCGATCGAAATCACCCGGAATCGTTCCGGCAGGCGCGCCCGGATCGCGGCCAGCGTATGCCCTTCGTCAAAGATGTCGTCGATCAAAAGCACCGTCTCTTCTTCTTCCGGCAGTTCGGGCCAATGCAGCCACTCGATGTCGGAACCACGCGTCTTGCCGCGGTATCGGGTGGCATGCACGTAATCGATTTTCATCGGCCGGCGAATTCGGCGCGCGAGTTCGCAAGCCGGAAACATCCCGCCTGTCATGACCGGAAGCAGCATCACTTCATGCGCCGGCAGTTGGTCGTTCAGCTGCTGTGCAATCTCGTCATAGGCAGCTGCAACCTGTTCTGCATCGAATAATCTGTAGGCATCCTTGGGCATCATGAGTCAGCGTTCTCCCGCCGCTCCGGCCCCGAGTCTGGAACAGCTGCCGGCACGGAGTCGAGCTTCAAGGTACGGGTCGGGAATGCGATCTCGGCCCCGTGCGCCTCGACGATCGCGCCGAGTTTGAGCAATATTTCTTCGCGAACCCGGTGGTATTCGATCCATTGGGTGGTGCGCGTGAAGCAGTAAACCATGATGTCCAGCGATGAGGCGCCGAACTGATTGAAATGCACGATCAGGGTTTCTTCCGCCGCGATGTCCTCGTGCCCCTGAAGCATGGAGCGAATGTCCTCGACGATGGCCCCGACCCTGGCAAAATCGTCATAACGAACGCCTACGTGTTCATAGATTCGGCGATGCGTCATACGCGATGGATTCTCCACCGTGATCGTGGTAAAGGTCGCATTGGGCACGTACATCGGCCGGCGGTCGAACTTCATGATGGTGGTGACGCGCCACCCGATCTTCTGCACGACGCCCTCGATATCCCGGTCCGGGGAACGCACCCAGTCGCCGACCGAAAACGGTCTGTCCATGAATACCATGAAGCCGCCGAAGAAATTCGCAAGCAGGTCGCGCGCGGCCAGACCAATCGCGATCCCGCCGACGCCGCCGGCGGCCAACAGCCCGGAAATCGGAATTTCCAGGATGCTCAATGCAGTCAGCACGCCGGTCACGACCACCGCGATCCGAACGATCCGGGCCAGTACGCTGACCGTGGTGATATCGAACTCCCGGTTGGTTGCGCGGCGATGTTCGATGAAAGCCTTCTCGAAGCCCGTGACCAGGCGGAAGGCGAACCAGCTTGCCGTTGCGACCAGCAACAATTGCTGCGCGAGCTGCAACCATTCGATCCGGAACAATGTCGCCGCGGTGTGCGGTTGGAGAATGCGCGCGGCGATCAGCAGGCCCTCTCCGTAGATCAGTAGCGAGATCGGGCGCTTGCCAGCGTAAACGATGGCGTCGTCCCAGTGATGCCGCGAGCTGCCGGCCAACCGCTCCACTCGGTTGATCAGCTTGCGGAAAAGCAAATCGAGCACAAGCGCGGCCAGGACGACGACGAAGGCCTGCACCGTCCACGGATTCATTCCAATCAGTCCGGAAATACGGTTGAACCAGTTATCCATATTCTGCTGCCAGTTTGTTCAGTGACTGCTTCCAGGCGCGGAATTCGGAAACCAGTTCCTGCTCGGCCAGCGTGAACTGGGCCCGACCCAGAAGCCGGCTTGCCGACGCTCGCGCGCCTTCGAATTGATCGTGTTCGACATCGGCCGCGGCTACCAGGTGCTCTGCAGACGCAGGATCGCAGACCAGCGCCAGGTCGCAACCGGCCGACTCGCAGGCTCGCCAACGGTCCTCGACCGAGCCGGCCACGCCGGCGCCGCTCATGTCCAGATCGTCCGAGATCACAATACCGCCAAAACCGAGCTCGCGGCGCAGGACTTCTCCGATCCAGGCACGTGAAAAGCCGGCGGGCCGGTCGTCCATGCACGAATAGCACACGTGGGCCGGCATCACCGAATCGAGCTGCCCCGCCAGTTCGGCGAACGGCGCGATGTCGGCGGCCATTTCTTCACGACTGCGGGCATCGACGACGATTTCGTGATGCGTATCGGCGCACACCGACCCGTGACCCGGAAAATGCTTGCCGCAGTTCTTCATGCCGGCGTCGCGCATGCCGGCCAGATAATGTCCGGCAAGGGCCGTCACCATCGTCGAATCATCGGAAAACGCGCGATCGCCGATGACCGCGCTGCCCCGATTCAGGTCAAGCACCGGCGCCAGGCTCAGATCCACGCCGTGGCCCAGCACCTCGGCGGCCATGACGCGGCCATGGCGATAGGCCAGATCCAGCGCCCGCTCCGGGTGACTGCCATACCATCGACCAAGTTTGCCCAGCGGCGGCAGGGCGGTGAACCCGGAACGGAAGCGCTGGACGCGCCCGCCTTCCTGATCCACGCAGATCAGCAGGCGGGGGTCACGCAGCGCCCGGATTTCATCGCACAATCCGATCAACTGCCGGGAATCCCGGAAGTTTCTCGAAAACAGGATCACGCCGACCACGGCCGAGTGCGCCAGGACGCTTCGGGAGCGCTGGTCCAGTGCATACCCATCGATGCCGACGATCAATCCGGTGCGCATCATTCGGGCCTGACGAACAGCGCAAGCGATTCGACATGCGCGGTGTGCGGAAACATGTCCGCGATCCCGGCGCGCTCCAGCCGGTATCCGTATTCGTTGACCAGCGTACCTGCGTCGCGGGCAAGCGTGGCCGGATCGCACGAGACGTAGACGATGCGCGGGGCGTCGGTGGCCGCCACCAGCGGCAGAATTTCGGCCGCGCCCGAACGCGGTGGATCGATCAGCACCCCGTCGAACGCCTGCTGCATCCAGGGAAGATCTTCGACCGACTGCATCAGGTCGGCGGAGACAAAGCGGGCGTTGTCGATGCCGTTGGCCAGCGCATTCGTGCGGGCCGACTCGACCAGGCTTTCGTCCAGCTCCACGCCCAGCACGTCACCAGCACCGCGGGCCAGCGGCAGCGAAAAGTTGCCCAGCCCGCAGAACAGGTCGAGGATACGATCCTCGGGCCCGGTCGCCATCAGTTCGACGGCCTTCTGCGTCAGCTTGCGATTGACCTCGGCGTTGACCTGAACGAATTGCTGCGGATGAAACGCGAATTCGAGATCGAAGGCTTCGAGCCTGTATGTCAACTGGTGCGCCTCAGGGCACAGGCGCTTCACGCTGTCGGGACCGGCCGACTGCAGCCATACGGCGATGCCGGAGGCCTTCGACCAGGCGACCAGGTTCTTTTCGTCAGCCGACGTCAACGGTTCAAGGTGGCGCAAGACAATCGCCGCAGTATCGTCTCCGGCGGCACACTCGATCTGCGCGACCCGATCGGGAATGCTCAAACGGCCGATCAGGTCCGACAGCTCCAGCAGGCGATCGGCGAACGCCGGGTGCAGCACGCGGCAGGCCTCGATGTCGGCCACGTAGCGGCCGCCGATCTCGCGAAATCCCACCAGCACCCTGCCCTTGCCCGGCACGTTGCGTACGCTCAGGCGGGCCCGCCGGCGATAGTTCCAGGGGTCTGCCGATATCGGCACCATCCATTCGGCCGGCTCGACCTGACCGATACGCCGGAAATTCTCGCGCAGCCGCTGCGCCTTCCAGTCCAGCTGGGCGGCATGATCGAGGTGCTGCAGGGCGCAGCCGCCGCAATAGCCGAACCAGGGACACTCGGGCTCGACGCGCTGTTGTGACGGCGATTGAACGGCCAGCGTCACCGCTTCGTCGAAACGCCGATTGCGGCCGGTCAGACGCGCCGAGACCCGTTCGCCCGGCAGCGCGCCGTGAACGAAAGTAACCTTTTCGTCGACCCGGCCGACGCCGCGGCCGTCATGCGAAAGATCGCTGATTTCGACTTCGACCGGCTCGAGCGGAAGCCGCCTTCTCGCGCGACGCCCCAAACCTATTTCCGCTGCCAGGTGCCGGACTCGTCCTGGTAATACCAGCCGGGGCGTGCGTTGGCAACCCATCGCTCGGCAAAGGTTTCACGAATCCGCTGCTCCCACTCCGGATGCCCGTTGGCCACCGCGATTTCGCGATAGACCGCACGCCGGTCGGCGTTCTCCTCGGCCACGACCTGTTCCATCCGGCGACGCTCGGACAGCGGAACCGCGCCTCTGTCCCTGATCTCGACCAGGCCGGTGTTGTCGAGGCCGATCGCACCGGCCTCGAACCACGTCGCGAGATGTTCACGCTGACGCTCGGTCATGCGCTGCTTGATCGCGTTGATCTGCGGACTCTCGATATCGATGTTCACCGATTGTTGCGACGATTGTGCATGGGCCGACGGGACGAGAATGCCTGCCATGAAAGCAAGCGGATTGAAGCTTCGACCGGGGACGCCGGGGTCGGTCGAGCGTTCGAGGAACGCCCCTTCGGTTTCCGACTGAGGCCCAATCACGTCCTGGATGAAGCGATCGGCGGCCCGCTCGGCGGCGGCCTCGGGAAAGTAGACATTGATCGTGACGCACGCGACGAGCACGGCGGTCACGACGGCCACGAACAGATTTCTGGCGATGCGCTTGATCAAGGTTCATTCTCCATGCGGAACGACACCAGCGTGCCGTTCGGGTGATTAACTCCGGCTGAACCGGATTCTATCAAACGGCCGGCCTCGCGGCCCGCCGCTCGACGTTCAATCCGCCGATTCGGTGGCAGCGGCAAGCTGCGCGAGCAATCTCGGCCAGTCCACCCGTCGCTGGTACCCGACGATGTCCAGCCTGGGGATCAGCCGGCCCTCGAGTATCATGTAACCGCCATTGTCGATGTCCCGCAGGCCGCGCATGCGACACACATTCTCGGCCAGACGGCAGCCGAGACCGAACTTCCGATACGGAAAATCTTCGAACCAGCGCAGCAGCGTTCCCGAAATCGCCGCACCACCACCGCCCGAAAGGCTCGAAATCGAGTTGACCGCCTGCTGGCTGATCTCGCGCTCGGGGCTGTCTTCAAGGGTTTCGAACCAGGCATCGAAACCCACCGGCTGCCAGTCGAGCAGTCTCAAGTTCGTGATGTACCCGGACATCAGGCCGAGCATGCGACCGAACTCGAAAGCGCGCGTCACCTGCTCCAGATCCAGCGCTTCGAACACGACATCGGCCGCAAGCGCCGGCAAAGAGCCAAAAGGCCTTTCCACGGAAAGACCGTTGATTCGCGCGTGACCGCCGAACAGGTCGATATCCAGTCCACCCTGAACCTCCATCACGCCGCCGGAGAACCCGATACCGGGAAAGTTGCCCGAAAGACTGCCGCCGAATTCGGGCCACCCGAGCGTCCGCGTCAACGCCGCAAGATCAACCGGCTCCAGACGCGCATCGACTGCAAGCTTTCTGTCTTCAGCACGCCAGTCGCGCCATTCGAAGCGCTCCAGCACCAGGGCGCCGTCGAGCACCGGCAAACGAAACGCGTCGGCGAGTTCAAGTACACCTTCTTCAGTACTGCGCAACGCCAGTGCAGCCGGACCAAAAGGAATCCGAAACAATTGCGCATCCTGCCAATCGACCCCGAGTCCGAGTGCATCGTCGGCGCTTTCCCAGTCCAGCCATGCGCCCAGGCCAGTGAGTCGAACACGGTTGGCAGCATCATCCACGCTGGTATCGGTCAGCCGCAAGCCGGCGCCGACAATCGCATTGTCGACAACGCGAATACTGCCGTTCAGCCGACCCGAGAGATCGAGCTGGCCCCAACCGTATGCGCCGGCAATCGACTCCAGTCCCTGGCGCCACAACGGGCCGAGGCTCGCGTGCTCTATTTCGATGCGCATGTTTCGAATGCCGAAACCATTGCCGGGCCCTGTGCCGAGACTGCCGTCCAATGCATCCCCGATCTCCACCAGTGCGTCGGCATTCAGCTCCAGCACCTGCGCCTGTTGCAGCTGCAGACGCTCGACGGCCAGCAGCGAGGCATCCCGCCGCTGCCCGGTGATATTCAATTCGACCGGATCTTGCGGCCCCGGCAGGTAAAGCGGTCCCAGCAGGACTTCTCCGGCTTTCCAGTCCGCGCGAAGGTCGAAGCGGTTTTCGGAAAAGCGCCAATCAAGACTCGCCCCAATTGCCAGGCCACCCCCGGCGAAGCGACCGTCTGGCGTGTCGAATGCGAGTTGCTCGATCCGGAACACGGCCCGTGCATGATCGTCTGTCAGCTGGACTTCGCCACCGGCATTGCCCGAAAGCGCGGCAAGCCCGGCGAACGCCATCACGCTCGACGGCACCCACGCCAGCGGCACCGCGTTGATCGTCATCCCGTCGAACCCGGCGTCGGACCAGCTCAATCGAACTCGCGCAGTGTCGCCGTGCGCAAGCCGGAAATGTCCCGGGCCACGCCGGAACGTCATCTCCAGCGGGCTCCGCTCGTGTCGATTCCAGACCAGCAAGCCATCGATGCAGCGCCGCGCCGTGTGTCCCCTGCAGCGAAAAACCAGGTCACCCAGCGGTCCCACAATGTCGTGCGATATGCCCTCGAGCGTTACCTCCGAATCGGCACCGTTCACCACCCCCAGGCGTGCGAATTCCAGGCTGCCGAATCGGGTCGGACCCGCCTCGAGTTCGAATTCCAGGGCACAAGCCGCGACCTGGGGCCACACCCAGAAGGCCGCCGCCAGCACGGCGTAGCGTTTGAATTCCTGCAGCATCGGGGTATATTGTGAACCATGAATGCAGGCAACAAGGTGGAAATCGGCCGTCTTTCAGTGCTGGCGGTGGACGATCATCAAACCAACCGCGAATTCATCCGCGCGGCGCTATCGAACAAGGTGGCGCTGCTGGAATTGGCCGGTAGCGGTCTGGAAGCTGTGCAGAAATGCCGAAACCGCCGTTTCGATATCGTTCTGATGGACCTGCACATGCCCGACATGGATGGGCTTGGCGCATGGCAGCGCATTTGCCAGCAGGCTGAACGCAATACGACCGGTCGCGTGATTGCCCTAACCGCCGACAGCCGTGCCGAGGAACGCGAGCGGCTGCGCGCGGCCGGCTTCCATGGCTTCCTGAACAAGCCGGTGGCACCAGACTTGCTGCTCAGAACCATCTGCCGTGTGGCGGCCGGCCACGACGGATTCAGCGAGATTCGGGATCCTGCGCAGGCGCGTGCGCTGCTTCTGGATGACGCAAGAGCGGCGCGCGTCAGTGGCAGCCCCAGACGGGCCCGCCAGATGCGCAAGGCGCTGGCCACCGAGCTCGATCAGCGCAGCTCGGAACTCGATCAGGCGCTGGCGGACACACGATTCGAGCAAGCCTCAGAATTGCTTCATCAATGGTCCGGTGCCGGTGGTTATGCCGGTGCGACCCGACTCCAGCGCGCCAGCACGCTGCTGGAACAATCCTTGCGCAACGAACTTGACAGTTCTCCGGGCAGTCTCTACCTGAACCTGCTGCGCACGTTGATGGCGACCCGCCAGGCGATCGCGGCGTCTGACCCTGACTGACCGACCCCAGCTGACCGATTGGGGCCGCATCAACGGCGTTGGACCGAGCCGATACAGCGTTTCATTTCGCCAACCGCTTCACCCAGGCCGACGAAAATGGCGCGCGCAATGATCGCGTGACCGATGTTGAATTCGCGGATCGGGCCCAGCGCCGCCACCTCGGCTATGTTCCGATAGTGCAATCCATGGCCTGCATTGACCACGAGTCCGTCTCTCTCGGCCAGCACCGCGGCCTCGGCAATCCGATCCAGTTCGCCCTGCGCACGGCTCCGGTCTTCGGCATTGGCATAGGCACCGGTATGTATCTCGATGACCGGCGCCCCGCATTCGGCTGCCGCCTCGATCTGCTCCGATTCAGGATCGACGAACAGCGACACCCGGATGCCCGCCGCAGTCAGCGCGCGGCAGAAATCGGCGACTTCGCTGCGTCGTCCCGCAACGTCCAATCCACCTTCCGTGGTCAATTCCATACGTCGCTCCGGGACCAGACATACGTCTGCGGGGCGATGCAAAAGCGCGAACTCGAGCATGTCGGCGGTCATCGCCATTTCCAGGTTCAGCCGCGTGCGCGACTGTTCGAGCAGTGCCGAGACATCACGGTCCTGAATATGCCTGCGGTCTTCGCGAAGATGCACGGTGATCAGGTCGGCGCCGTTCTCCTCGGCGACCCGGGCGGCTTCGAGCACCGATGGATACTCGGTTCCCCGTGCCTGGCGAAGTGTGGCCACGTGATCGATGTTGACTCCCAGAAGCGGTACCGGAAGCTGCTTGGTCATGACTGGTTCTCCCGAAAAAAGGCCGGCGTATTGAGCTTGCGTCCATCGAGCTGGCGTTCTATCAACTTTCGCATCAGGTGACGTGCAGCGATTTCGTCATCGGCAGCCAGGTCGTCTCCGCTGGCCAGCGCCAGCAGCACCGAGCCAAGCACGCCACTGCGCTGGCTGATCGCAGGCAACGGGCCGGCGATCGGATCCACATCGTAGCGCGCATCGGGCAAGACCTCTTCGGCACCGCCCTGGACTACGCTCAATTCGGGCGCAACGCCCAGTGTCTGCAGCAGCGCCAGCTCGAATCGGCGCAAGGCGTTGCCCTGGCGCGCTGCGTTCGGCAGCTCGGGCAACAACTTCGCGTACGCATCGAACAGTTCGGGCTCCGGATCGTCACGCGGCGTCAGGCGCAACAAAAGCTCGTTGGCGTAAAGCCCGCACCACATCGCTCGCCCGGTCAGGCGGCGCGCCTTGCCAACCGGATCGAGGGCGACAAGGGTAAACATCTCACCCCGTCTGACCCAGGAGGCCTCGAGCAGACGAAAGGGCTCGGTCAGGCCGAAAAAAGCGGATTTCGAACGCCGGGCGGCGCGCGCCACACCGGCGACACGGCCGTGATGGGCACTGAAAAACTCGACGATCAGACTTGTGTCGCGCCAGGCCCTTCGGTGCAGCACAAAAACCGGCTCCCTGTCGATGCGACTCAACGGTTGTAACCCAGCCTTGGGAAAGAGCCTTCACGATCCATCCAGCCCTCTTCCACCCTGACGTTGAGATCCAGATGGACCGGCACGCCGAATAACGCCTGCATCGCCATGCGAGACCGCGTACCTATACGCTTGAGGGTGGTTGCCCCCTGCCCGATGACCATGCCCTTGTGCCGCTTTTCGGCGACCAGAATCAATGCCCCGATCCGATATTTTCCCCGCGCTTCTTCAAATGATTCGATCAAGACGGTTGTTCCGTAAGGCACTTCCTGATGGAGATTCTCGAGCAACTGCCCGCGTATGATTTCGGCGGCAAGAAAACGGCTCGATTCGCTCGTGAATTCGTCAGGCGGAAACAGCGGCGGTTGCACCGGAAGATGTCGGACAAGGCCGTCGGCAAGCGTATCGATACCATCCCCCTTCAGCGCAGAAACGAAGAAGACCTCCAGTGGGTTGAGTCGCTCGGACCAGAGCCGAGCCAGCGGCAGGAGATCGGAACGCAGCTTTACCCGGTCGATCTTGTTCAACACCAGCACCGCGCCCACCTCCGACTGAGCGACCGCGCGCGCCGCCGCCTCGTCCTCTTCGGTGGGCGCCGATGCATCCACAACAAGCACCGCCAGGTCGACGCCCCGCAGCGCTTCTGCGGCGACCCGGTTGAGATGTCTGTTGAGCGCATGATCGCGTCGACGATGCAATCCCGGGGTATCGACCAGCACAAGCTGCCCGCCGGCCCGATTGACGATGCCGGTGACCCGGTGACGGGTGGTCTGCGGCTTGTGGGTGACAATCGACACGCGCTCGCCCACCAGGCGATTGAGCAGCGTGGACTTGCCGGCGTTGGGACGACCGATGAGGGCTACGGTGCCGCTGCGGGTTTCGGTTGCTTCGTTCATGCACCTTCTCGTCTGAGGATTGCTTCAAGCGCGCCTTTTGCCGCTGCCTGTTCGGCCTTGCGGCGGGATGTCGCGGTTGCAGTGACCGGCGCATCCAGCATTTCAACCCTGCAAAGCACGGTGAAACTTCGATCATGATCGGCGCCGTGTTCGTCGATGACCTCGTAGTCGGGAAGCTTGAGCGAGCGTGCCTGCAGAAGTTCCTGGAGACGGGTCTTGGGATCCTTTAGCGATTCGGCGTCCGGCAGCGCTGCAATGCGTTCGGCCATCAGCCTCTCGACCAGCCCTCGCGCGGAGTCGAAACCACCATCCAGGAACACCGCGCCGATGAGCGCTTCGAGCGCATCGGCAAGAATGGAATCTCTTAGAAATCCGCCGCTCTTGAGCTCCCCCGGCCCCAGCAAGACGTGCTGGCCGAGATCCAGCTGCCGAGCGACTTCCGCGAGCGTTCGTTCACGCACGATACGAGCACGGAGGCGGGAAAGATCACCTTCGGGAACGTCGGGGCG
This sequence comes from uncultured Halomonas sp., assembly GCA_964476005.1. GTDB lineage: Bacteria > Pseudomonadota > Gammaproteobacteria > Xanthomonadales > Wenzhouxiangellaceae. Next base: position 2,433 of record CAYYZR010000031.1, on the reverse strand, counting down.
GGCGACGAACAGGAGCTCGGCGACCACCATGTTGAGAACCGCATCGCCGAGGAATTCCAGCCGCTCGTTATTGGGATTGCCACGACTGCGGTGGGTAAGCGCGAGTCGCAGCAGGTCGGTTCGGCAGAACTCATGCCCCAACCCCCTGAGCGAGGACGGCCCGTCAGTTGAGAGGCTGGACACGCTTGAAGGTGACTACCGCATCGAGATTGCCGATCAGATCCTCGCGCACTTCATATTCGGCAATGATTTCGACGCCGGTCCCGCGAACGATCTGGATATCACGGGCCGTGACGTGCTTGACGTAGCTCGTCGAAAACTTGCGGGAAAGGAAATCCCTCAGCCGACCCTCCGACATGTTGGCCGCACCCGGCTCTTCAGCCATGCTCTTCATCGAAGAAACCACTGAATAATGATTGATATAGATCGGAACCAGTTTCATGGCAATGTAGGCAACGAACAACGCCGCCGCAAGAACAATTAGAAACCCGATCAGCGTCATACCGCGTTGATTCGAAATCATTGGCGATTCTCCCATTTCGTCCCGGCCCTGGTTCTTCCAGCACCTCCCCCGAAGGTACTGGCAACATAATGCCACCTAATTCAGGTGCTTACTACTGAATTTTATCACCAATTCGCGATAGATCGACACAAAACCCGCGGGCGCAGTCCCAATGCATCCAGATCCGAACCGCCCGCCCGACCAGGTGGTCTTCCGGCACGAATCCCCAGCCACGGCTGTCGTGTGACCGATCCCGATTGTCGCCCATCGCAAAGTAATGACCCTCCGGAACCACCCAGCTGCGCGGCCGGGAGGCAGGCGTGCCGGGATAGATCAGAATGTCGTGCGTCACATCACCCAGATCCTCCGTCCTCAGCTGCGGATTACTGCCCGGCGGGTTGCGATTGATGCCCTGGCCGATCCAGGGCCCTACGATGTCCTGAGGCGCAGGTTCGCCATTGATGTAAAGCACCTTGTTGCGATACGCAATGGTATCGCCGGGCAGTCCGACCACGCGCTTGATCATGTTGATGCCGCGCTGCTCTACCGACCGGAAAACGAATATCTCACCGCGCTCGGGCTCGCCGGTCTCGAGAATTTTCGTATTCAGAACCGGAAGCCTCAGGCCGTAGGAGAATTTGGAGACCACTATGAAATCGCCGATCAGCAGGGTCGGCTGCATCGAACCGGACGGAATCTTGAAGGGCTCGAAGATGAACGACCGGAATATCAATACGATCAACAGCAGCGGAAAGAACGACCGACCGTACTCGACTGGCCGGGACGGTTCGTCGGATTCGAGTTCCCCTCGCGCAAGCCGCTCGGCGCGCCGCTTGCGCAACCAGAAGCGGTCCAGCGCCCAGATCACGCCGCTGATGAGCGTCAGGGAGGTAATGATCAGAGCAAAATCAAGTTGCATTGCAGTTCCGATTTTTTATTGTCGATGTATCGTTATGTGTTTCTTAAACGATGGCCGAGTGCCGAATGCGCTTGCCAAAATTCAGGGACAAGACAAATCAGTTGCGATCCCGGTCGGTCCTGAGCACTGCAAGAAACGCTTCTTGCGGAATCTCAACGTTGCCGACGTTCTTCATCCTGCGCTTGCCCGCCTTTTGCTTCTCGAGCAGCTTGCGCTTGCGCGAAACGTCGCCACCGTAGCACTTTGCGGTCACGTTCTTGCGATAGGCCTTGACCGTCGAACGGGCAATGACGTTGGACCCCACCGAGGCCTGGATGGCGATATCGAACATCTGACGCGGAATCAGTTCGCGCATCCGCTCGGCCAGGTCCCGGCCCTGGCGCTGGGCCAGATCCCTGTGGACGATCGAGCTCAGGGCATCGACGCGCTCGCCGTTGATCAACAGATCCAGGCGCACGAACGGCCCGGCCTGGTGTCGCGCCGGCGCATATTCGAATGATGCGAAGCCCCGGCTACAGGACTTCAGTCGATCAAAAAAATCAACGACGACCTCGGCCAGCGGCAATTCATAGCTCAGTTGTACCTGCCCGCCAAGGAAGCGCATGTCGACCTGTGCGCCGCGCTTTTCCTCGCACAGTCCAATCACCGCACCCAGGTAATCCTGCGGCACCAGGATGTTGGCCTTGATGATGGGCTCGCGGATTTCGGCGATCTTGTTGAGCGGCGGCAGCTCGGCCGGGTTGTCCAGCTCCATCTCCGTGCCGTCGGTCAGCGCCACTTCGTAGACCACTGTCGGCGCAGTGATGATCAGGTCGAGATCGTATTCACGCTCCAGTCGCTCCTGCACGATCTCCATGTGCAGCATGCCGAGAAAGCCGCAACGGAAACCGAAACCCAGCGCCATCGACGTTTCCGGCTCGAACTGCAGCGCCGAATCGTTGAGCTGCAGCTTGTCCAGCGCTTCGCGCAGATCGGGATAGTCGGATGAATCGACCGGGAAAATGCCGGCGAA
>CAYYZR010000030.1:0-18803 GCA_964476005.1 uncultured Halomonas sp. | reverse complement strand
GCTCGGCCAGCAGGCGCTCGATTTCCTCGAAGCGCTCGACGGCCTGCTCCAGGCGGCGCTCCAGGCCAGGGGTCACGACGGGTCGTCCAGCAGCAGTTTGCGTGCGGCTGCCATCAACTCCTCGTCGGTGATTTCAGCCGCCCGTCGAAGCTGCATGCTGGGGGCATGCAGCAAGCGGTTGGTGAGCCTGTGCCCGAAGCGCGCCAGCACGTCGTCGGCGTCGCGCCCGGCCGCCAGTTCGCGGCGGGCCTGGTCCAGCAGCTTGTCGCGTTCGTCGAAGGCCCGGTGGCGCAGCGACTTGAGGGTTTCGCCGGCCGCGTGCAGGTTGAGCCAGCGGTCGAAGGCTTCTGCCTGGCCGTCGACAATGCGCGTGGCGGCGTCCAGAGCTTCGGTACGCTTGCGGTGCCCGTGTTCGGCGATCTCGCGCAGGTCGTCGACGGTATAGAGGTAAACGTCGCCGAATTCTCCCACTCCGGGGTCGACGTTGCGCGGCACCGAGAGGTCGAGCACGAACATCGGCCGATTGCGCCGCCGCGATAGCGCCTCGCGAATCATTTCCCGATCGACCAGCGGCGTCGAGCTGCCGGTGCACGCGATGACCATGTCGTGATCGGCGAGGGTCTCTCCAAGCGCGTCCAGGCCAATGGGTGTTGCGCTGAACTGCTCGGCCAGCAGCTTCGCGCGTTCCGGGCTGCGGTTGCAGATGGTCATGGCCCGGATGTTCTGGCTGCTGAAATGCCTGGCACAGTCCTCGATCATTTCGCCGGCGCCGATCATCAGCACCGACAGGCGATTCACATCGCCGAAGATCTGATGCGCCAGTTTCAACGCGGCAAACGGCAGGGTGACCGGATTGTGTCCGATACCGGTTTCCGATCGCACCAGCTTTGAGGTCTGGAACGAATGTTGAAAGAGGCGGTCCAGAATCGTGCCGAGGGTATTGTGTTCCTGCGCGGATTGCCAGGCCTGCTTGACCTGGCCGACGACCTGGGGTTCGCCGAGCACCATCGAATCCATCCCCGAGGTGACCTTGAGAAGATGAACGACCGCCATGCGTTGGTGAAGCGTGAACAGGTATTCCCGGAATTCACCCCGGTGCGCGCCGTGCCAGTCGTGCATCCACTCCTGCAACGCCGTTATGCTAGCGTGCTCGCCGCTGGCATATAGTTCGGTTCGGTTGCAGGTGCTCACGATAGCGCATTCACGTATTCCGGGAACGGCATGCATGGCACCAAGCGCCTCACCAAGCCTTTCCGGCGTGAACGCCAGCCGCTCCCGGATCGCGACCGGCGCGGTTTGATGACTCAGCCCAAGAGCAAATACCGACATGAATGAACCAGAAACGGACAAACCCGACATTGTCCTAGCTTACGCAACGCAATTCAAGAAAGATTTGCCCAGGATCACTTTTCCGTCCTTGGCATGGCTTGGCATCGCTGCCGTCGCAATGATAGCCGTGTTTATGACAGGATGTGCGTCGACCACGGATACCGACCAGCCCGGTGAAAGTGCGGAGATGGCGTCCATGGTCGCCGATGCGCGGGCCGCCGCCGACGCCGGCGAGTACCGCTACGCTGTGGATCTGCTGATGCAGGCGCTGGAGACGAGCAGCGATCCGACCGTGGCCCGCCAGGCCGCGCAACTGGCCTCGGCCATAGACGACTGGCCGGCGGCGACAGTGGCTGCAGCGCGCTGGATGGTCCTTGAGCCGGAATCGCGCCAGGCCGCCCAGTTCGCCACCATTGCCGCCCTGCGGCAGCAGCGGGTAGCGCGCGCCGTGGAAATCCTGCGAGCGCAATTGGTGGGCGAAGGCAATCCAATGGACTGGGCTTCGGCTACAGCCTTACTTGCAACCGCCGGCACTGATCAAACGGCCACGGCTGCGCTGGAACTCTTGCTCGAGCAAAGCGAAGGCTTCGAGCCCGGTTTCGACGACTACCTGCGCAGCCGCCTTGCGTGGCAGCTCGATCGCCAGCAGCAGGCCTTCGATCTCGCCCGCAAGGCCTTGCGGCTTCGACCCGACTACGAGCGTGCCCTTTGGGCGGCGCGCCTGGCCCGGTCTCGCGAACAGCCGGAACTGGCGCTGGCGTATTTCCGGCAGGCTGGGCAATTCGATCCCGACGACCGCGTTGCGGCCATCGCCGAGGTGGAATTGCTGCGCGAACTGGGGCGCGGAGAAGAGGCTCTCGACGTACTGGCACGACTGCCTCAGGACGCCGAGATCCTTTATACCCGCGGGGTGCTCGAGCAGGATCTGGGCCGAATCGCGGCGGCCGGGGCCACCTGGCAGCGCATGGCGTCGCTGGCGCCGGACGAGGCGGGCGCACGCCACGCGTGGCTGACCGGATTGCTGGCCGAGATACTGGAACTGGGTGATCAGGCCATCGACTGGTACGCCAGGGTCGAAGGCGAATTGGAAAGTCGTGCCGACCTTCGGCGAGCGATCCTGCTTGCCGGACGCGGGGAATTGACGCAAGCGCGCGCTCTGCTGGCCGACGTCCGGAGAAGCCCGCAACCGGAAATCACCGAGCAGGCCTGGTTGGTCGAGGGCCAGATACTGGCCGAAAGCGACAGCCCCGAACAGGCGCTGGTGCTGCTCAGCGAGGCCCTGACCCAGCTGCCGGGAAGCGCGGCGCTGCTCTACGCGCGCGCAATGGCAGCGGTCAACCAGGAACAGCTGGCGCTGGCCGAGCAGGATTTGCGGACCATCATCCAGAGCGATCCCGAAAATGCAGTGGCGCTGAACGCGCTGGGCTACACGCTTTCCGATCGAACCGATCGCCAGCGCGAGGCGTTGCGGTTGATCGAAACCGCGCTGGCTCTGGAGCCGGAAAATCCGGCGATTCTCGATTCCATGGGCTGGGTGCTGTTCAAGCTCGGGCGCGCCGAAGAAGCGCTTCCGTATCTGCGCGAGGCGGCCGATGCCGAACCTCACCCGGAAATCGTCGCTCATCTGATCGAAGCGCTGTGGTCGCTGGACCGTCAGGACGAGGCAAGAGATCTGGTTGCCCGCACCCGCGGCGAAATGGCCGGTGATCCGGTCTACGAGGCGACGTTGAAGCGGATCGGACTGGACTGATGGTCGGGCATGCAGCCGCATGTATGGCGCTGGCGCTGGCGCTGCTGGCAACGGGTTGCGCCATTCGCGAGCCGCGCCCCGACGGTGCGTGGCTGATCGAGCGGCAGGCGTGGTTCGACGAGCACCCGCAATGGTCCGTGCGCGGCCGCCTCGGACTTTCCGACGGTGATCGCGGCGGCAGCCTTTCGATGACCTGGAGCGCCAGCGGCTCCAATCACGTCGTGCTGCTTGGAACCGTGGTCGGGGGACGCCAATGGCGACTCGAGATGACGCCCTCCGGTTCTACCCTGACCGGTTCGGAGATCGGCCGCCTGCACGGTCCGGATCCGGACCTCCTCGTGGAGCGCGCGGTTGGCTGGCCGATTCCGGTTCGCTGGATGAGCGAGTGGCTGCGTGGGTTGCCGGCACCGCCAGCCGCGCCGACACGCTACGCCGAAGACGGTGTGCTGCAGACGCTCGAATGGGCAGGGTGGCGGCTGGATTTTGCACGCTGGAGCCGGCTGGACGACGCTGGCGTGCTGCTGCCGGCGCGCGTGACGGCCGAGAACCCGCCTTACCAGGTTCGTGCGGCGCTCTCGGGTTGGCGGTTCGCGTCCGATCCGAAGGCGGTGGGCCAGTTGAAACGCACGTTGAACTGACGGAACGATCTCTCACGCAATCTCCGCCTGATTCGGGCTCGCCCACGCGGAACAACCAGACCCCGTTCGCCCCAGCCGGGGCGGCACCTCCCGTAAGACCACCATCGTGCCCGAGCCGGGTTATTCGGGGCTTCACCTGGCAGAAATCATGCCGGGTTGCGCCAGAGCCTCCCAACGACACGGTCGAATCGTTATAATTTCGGTTCGCTCTCGCGCGAATGTTTCGGCGGGGTGACATGCGCAATCGACTGGGACGTCGCCAAGCTGGTTAAGGCACGGGGTTTTGATCCCCGCATTCGCAGGTTCGAGTCCTGCCGTCCCAGCCATTCTTGCCATTGATATTCAAATTTCCCAAGCAGGACGGACGCCGGTCGTGAGCACACCCTCTCTGATGATTTTTACCGGGAATGCGAACCCGGAACTGGCTCACGCGATCGCCGGGCACCTAGGCGTGCCCATGGGCAAGGCAAATGTCGGACGCTTCAGCGACGGTGAGGTCATGGTCGAGATCGTGGAGAACGTACGCGCCCGCGACATCTTCGTGATTCAGCCCACCTGTCAGCCGGCGGCCGAGAATTTCATGGAGCTGCTGGTCATGGTCGATGCGCTCAAGCGCGCTTCGGCAGGTCGCGTCACCGCAATTCTTCCATATTTCGGCTACGCCCGGCAGGATCGCCGACCGCGCTCCAGCCGGGTCCCGATCACGGCCAAGGTCGCGGCCAAGATGATCGGCGTGGTCGGCACCGACCGCGTGGTGACCGTCGACCTGCACGCCGACCAGATCCAGGGTTTTTTCGATATCCCGGTCGATAACGTCTACGCCTCGCCGCTGACGCTGGCCGACATCTGGAAGCACTACGGCGACGACAACATGATCGTGGTCTCGCCCGACGTCGGCGGGGTGGTGCGCGCCCGTGCCATCGCCAAGCGCCTGGACGCCGACCTGGCCATCATCGACAAGCGTCGTCCGCGGGCCAACGAAGCCACCGTGATGAATCTGATCGGCGACGTCGAAGACAAGACCTGCGTGCTGGTCGACGACATGATCGACACCGCCGGTACGCTGTGCGCCGGCGCCGGCGCGCTCAAGGATGCCGGCGCGCGCCGGGTTGTGGCCTATTGCGTTCATCCCATTCTGTCGGGCCGGGCGATCGAGAACATCAGCAACTCCCGGATCGACGAGATTGTAGTCACCGATACCATTCCGCTCAGCCAGGAAGCCCGCGATTGCGGGCGAATCAGGCAATTGTCGGTGGCCCAGATGCTGGCCGAGACCATTCGACGCATGGCCGAGGGCGAATCGGTCAGCTCGCTTTACGTCGACTGAACCGTTTTGCCCGGAACGCCTGGTCCGGGCTTTTCGAGTGCCGCTCTGCTAAGCTTTTTCGGATGAAAATTCTGTTTGAGAGGCGGTCGAAGCTGGCAATTGCGGCACTGATCATGGCTTCTGCCTCCTTCGCGGCTCAGCCCGAGCCGGCGGGCTTCGCCGAAATCCATCAGCTCGATCAGGCGGTCGATGTCGTCCGCGGCGAGACGGTGCGAATCGTCAATCCCTTCGGCAATGTGCGAGTTCGGGCCGTGCCTGACGCCGCCGGCGGGATGATGCGTGCAACGGTACAGTCGACCTCGACGATCAGCGTTCCAGCCGGCATCCAGGCCCGGCATGATGACGTCGGTCCGGTGTATGAGGTGGTCGCCGGGCCGCAATCGGAGACCCTGATCCGTGTCGACGTCGTGGTTGCGCTGCCCGACAAGGCGGCACTGGACGTCGAAATGGTCCATGGCGACTTCACCATGCACGCTGCCACCTATCCGGTGCGAATTCGTGCCGAGTCCGGCAATATCGACCTGCACACGGCAGGCTCTGTCGACGTCGAAGTGCTGGAAGGACATGTCAGGTACAAGCCGCCGCACGGTCCGGCGCCGGCCGGTGGCCGGATTCAGACCAGCGGCGCACCCGTCGATGTAGTTGTCGGATCGCGTGCATTGCTGAATTTCCGGGTGGTTTCCGGCGCCGCGGTGACCACCGATTCACTCTTGCTGCTGCAGAGCCGCAGTCGGGACGGCAGAGCAACGGTGTTCGCACCGCATGATGAGGCCGATCAGCTTTTCATCCAGACCGATCATGCGCCGGTCCGGCTTGTTGCCGAGGGTCACCGATAGCGATGAGCGCTGTCGATTTCGCAATTTTCAGCCACTCCAGAGGACATATCGCTTGACTGAAAAATCAACGTGCAGACTGCCGGTGCTGGTGGGCCTGTTTTTCGCGTTATCGGTAGGAAGCGTTGCGGCCGAACAGATCGTGTTGCGTGGCGCAGGCTTGTTCGATGCCGGTGTGATTCCTGCGGAGGTGCGCGTCGACATGCGCAATCTGCCCAAACCTGAAGCCTGGCGACCGGGCGACCCGATCAAGGAAATACCGCAACGCAAGGGGGTGCCCCGGGATTACGTCGCGCCGGCTACCGCGCCTCAGCCTGGCGATGGGGATCCGTTGCGCGCGCTCGACCGGCGCGCGCCGGCCCATAGTGGCGGGCGCGCTTTCGATACGCCGCTCATCAGTCAGGATGGGCTTGGCTTCACCGGCGTCAACCCGCCCGATACCGTGGGCGATGTGGGCAACGACTACTACGTTCAATTGATCAACGGCAGCGGCACGCGTGTCCTGATTCTCGACAAGACCAACGGCCTCGAGGCGGCCAGTTTCGTTCTCGGAAGCCTGGCGCAGGGTCTTGGCACGGGCTGTACTGCGGGCAGGGGCGACCCGATCGTGATGTTCGATTCGACCGTCTTCAACGGAATCGGCGAACCGCCCGGGCGCTGGTTTCTGTCCGAGTTCACCAGCGAATCCTTCTGCGTTTACATCAGCCAGACGGCCGATCCGACCGACGGGCTCTGGTACGTCTACGAATTCTTTTCCGATTCCGGCCTGCTGCCCGACTATCCGAAATACGCCGTCTGGCCCGATGCTTATTACATCGGTGCCAACGAAGATGGCGCCAGCGTACCGGGGCCTGGCCGGACCGTTTATGCATTGGACCGCGAAATGATGCTTCAGGGCCAGCCGACGCGCCCGACCCAGGTCTTCGAAGTGCCTCCCATGGCCGGTTTCGGATTCCAGATGCTGCAGCCGGCCGACTGGGATGGCGCGGTGCCGCCGCCGGCCGACGCGCCGGGCCTGTTCCTGCGCCACCGCGACGACGAGGTGCATAACGGCGACAGTGCCGATCCGACTCGGGATTTCCTGGAAATCTGGAAATTCAGCGTCGACTGGGACAATGCGGCCAACAGCACGTTTTCCGGACCGACGAATATCGGCGTGGCGGACTTCGAGTCGGAACTGTGTGGGCTCGTGTCCTTTTCCTGCGTGCCGCAACGCGGCTCGTCGATTCGGCTCGATCCGCTGCGCGAACCGATGATGTGGCGCGCCCAATATCTCAATTTCGGGACCCACCAGGTCATCGTCGGAAGCTGGGTTACAGATGTTGAAGGAGGCGCCGCCGACTTGCACGGGGTACGCTGGGCCGAGTTGCGCAATGTCGGCAGCGGCTGGACCCGGCATCAGCAGGGCACAATTTCGCCGGACAATATTCATCGCTGGATGTCCTCGATAGCCATGGACGGCAGCGGCAACCTGGCGGTCGGCTACAACGTTTCCGAGACGAGCAGCGTCTTTCCCGGTTTGCGCTACACCGGGAGGCTGATTTCGGACCCACTGGACACCATGCCCGTGGCCGAGGTGTCGCTGGTGGAGGGCGCCGCGGCCAATGCATCGAATCGCTACGGCGACTATTCCTCGATGAACGTGGATCCGGTCGACGCGTGCACGTTCTGGTTTACGGGCGAATACAACGCCAGCAGTCAGTGGAGCACACGTATCGGCAAGTTCCGGTTCGAGACATGCGGCGATCCCAATTTCATTCTGAATGGTGATCCGCGCGAACTCCAGGCCTGTGTATCTGCCGGTGACGACTTGGTGTCGGGCATCACGCTGGAAGTCGGCAGTCTTCAGGGGTTCAGCAGCGATGTGGCGCTGGCATTCGACCCGGCGTTGCCGACCGGTTTCAGCGGAAGCATCGATCCCTTGACCGTAACGCCGGCCGAGCCCCCGACGCAGGCGGCTGCAGAAATCACGGTGCCGTCGACGGCGTTGCCGGGTGAGTATCCGGTGACCATCACCGGCGCTTCCGTCGGCGCAGGTTCCCAAGCCGTGGGTTTCACCGTCTCGGTTGCCGACGTCGTGCCGCCGGCGACGACGCTCGAGAGCCCGGCTGCCGGCGCGGTCAACGCGGCGCTGGCGCCGGTATTCGAGTGGAGCGCATCGGCCCAGGCCAACAGCTATTTGTTCGAGCTGGCCACGGACTCGAACTTCAGCGAGATTCTGGTCGCCGAAACGGTCGTTGGCACGGCCCTTCAGATACCGTTCGAACTCGATTCACTCACCGAGTATTTCTGGCGCGTTTCGCCGGTCAATCAGTGCGGCGCCGCTGCGGCGACAAGCGCATCCTTCATCACCGCACTCGCCGCCGGCGATTGTGAAATCGGGAGCGTGGCAATCGAGTATTTCGTCGACGACATGGAGTCCGGTGAAAACGGCTGGAGTCATTCGGCACCCGACGGTCCCGACACCTGGAATCTTCAAGGCGTCGATGCCAACAGTCCGGTCTCGGCCTGGCAGGCCGATTCGGTTGCCGAGCCGAGTGACCAGCGACTGGTTTCGCCCGAGATCATTCTGCCAGGCGGTATTTCCTCGCCCACCTTGCAGTTCTTCACCCGATTCAGTATCGAGCAAAGTGCATCCGGCTGTTACGACGGGGCAATTGTGGAATATTCGGATGACAACGGACAGACCTGGACCCGGTTTGCCGCCAGCGACATCCTGGACAACCCCTATGTCGGCGTGATCGAGACCGGTGGCGACAATCCGCTGGGCGGTTTTCCCGGTTGGTGCGGCCTGCAGGAATGGACCCGCACCGTAATCGATCTTGGCGGCCTGGAAGGGCAGGATCTGCGGTTTCGATTCCGGCTGGGAACGGATGTGCTGGTTGCCCAGGAGGATTGGCTGGTCGACGACGTCGTGGTTCAGAGTTGCGAGTTCGACTTGATATTTTCAGACGGCTTCGAGCTGTGAGTCCGGAGCGGTGCAAGCGAACGGATGCGATGCCGGTCTGACTTGATTCAACTCAACAGGCGAATTCCCAGCATGCGATCAATTATTGTTGCAGCCGTGCTGCTGCTGCCGGTAATGGCCGGCGCCGAGATATTCGACGATGCAGAGCAGGTCAGACCGCTGCTGCCGGGGATGCCGGTGCCCGATGTCCGGCTGATCGGTGTCGACGGAGAGGTTCTCCAGTTGGAGCCGGGATCGCTGGGCAAACCCGTAATCCTCACGTTCTACCGCGGGGGCTGGTGCCCGTACTGCAACATGCACCTGGCCGAGTTGCGCACCACCGAGGCCGAACTGGCCGAGATGGGCTTTGAGGTCTGGTTCGTCAGTCCCGACAAACCCGAACTGCTGGCCGAAGGCAAGGATTCGGAATTCGGCTACCGGTTGTTCTCGGACCCGGAAATGAACGCCGCGCAGGCATTCGGCATCGCGTTTCGGCTCGACGACGCAACTTTCGAGCGCTACGTCGGGTTCGGCAACGACCTGAACGAGCGCTCCGGCGACGACCACCAGGCGCTACCGGCGCCGGCCACTTTCATCATCGGCACCGAAGGCAAAATCCAGTTCGGCTACGTCAACCCGGACTACAGCGTACGCCTGGCGCCCGAAGTGCTGCTGGCCGCCGCGCGCGCCTATATCGACGGCGCTCACCGGCGGTTGCAGCGCAACCGCGACGGCTGAGTCTCCGGTACCGGTCTCAGAGCAGGTCCTTGACCGCTTCGCGTTCCTCGCGCAGTTCGGCGTCGGTGGCGTCCATGCGGGCGCGGCTGAACTCGTTGATTTCGAGGTCGGGCACGATCTTCCAGCTGCCGTTTTCGCAGGTGCACGGGAACGAGTAGATCACCCCGGGGGCGATGCCGTAGCTGCCGTCTGAGGGCACGGCCATGGAAACCCAGTCGCCGCTGGTGCCCAGCGCCCAGTCGCGGATATGGTCGATGGCGCTGGAGGCCGCCGAGGCCGCGCTGGAGGCGCCGCGTGCCTTGATGATGGCTGCGCCGCGCTGCTGAACGGTGGGAATGAACTCGTTTTCGTACCACTCGCGGTCCACCTTGGAGATGGCCGCGTCGCCTTCGACCAGCGCGTGGTGGATGTCCGGGTACTGGGTGGCCGAGTGGTTGCCCCAGATCACCATCTGCCGGATCAGCGTGTGGTGCGCGCCGGTCTGCTGGGCAAGCTGGGCCAGCGCGCGATTGTGGTCCAGCCGGGTCATCGCGGTGAAGTTCTCCGGCTTCAGATCCGGTGCGCTGGCCTGCGCGATCAGGCAGTTGGTGTTGGCCGGGTTGCCGACCACCAGTACCTTGACGTCCCTGGAAGCATGATCGTTGAGCGCCTTGCCCTGCGGGCCGAAGATCTTGCCGTTCTCGGCCAGCAGGTCGCTGCGCTCCATGCCGGGACCGCGCGGCTTGGAACCGACCAGCAGCGCGTAGTCGGCATCCTTGAAGCCTTCTTCGATGTCGGTGGTGGTGATGACCTCGGTCAGCATCGGGAATGCCGCGTCGTCGAGCTCCATTGCCACGCCCTTGAGCGCGTCGATGGCCGGCGGAATTTCGATCAGCTGCAGGATCACCGGCTGGTTGGGTCCGAGCATGTCGCCGGCGGCAATCCGGAAGCAGAGCTGATATCCGATCTGACCGGCGGCGCCGGTGACGGCGATGCGAACGGGCTTGTTCATGGAGTTCTCCAATTCGGTGAATTTAAATTGATAAACGCCTATTTTAGCGGCCTTGGCCGGTCGCTTGCCGAGTCAGCCGAAAAAACCGCCGAATTGCCGCAACACTCGATCCGCTCACGGCGAAATGTTTCGCCGCGCTATACTGTACGGCTTCGTATATTAATTGATTGCCAGGCCCGTTTCGAAGCGACGGTTCGTCCGTCCGGCATCGGTTCGTCGGTATCGGCAACGAACAAGGATTGCAGCGCAAATGAAAAAGACCAACGTAACCCGAGTGATCAGCGTCGTTGTCGTGCTGGCCGTGGTGCTGGGGGCACTTTTTGCGTGGCGCTTTGCCCAGATTGGCCAGCAGGCGCAGATGATGTCGCAGGCGCCGCCGCCGGTGGAAATCGAGGTGGTCCAGGCTGCGACGCGCAGTTGGCCTCGGTCGATCCGCGCCATCGGCGGAATTCGCGCGGTCAATGGTGTGCAGGTGGCCAACGAGATCGCCGGGGTGGTGGAGTCGCTGGAATTCGAATCGGGCCAGCGCGTCGAAGCCGGCGGCGTACTGCTTCGAATCGAGGCCGAGACCGACGAAGCCGCGCTGGAAACGCGTGAGGCTGAGGCGCGGCTGGCGCTGCAGCAGTACCAGCGATTTTCCAATCTGATCGAGCAGAACGCGGTGTCGCAGTCGGAGTTCGACGAAGCGCGCGCCAACTACGAGGCGGCCGAAGCCAGAGTCCACGAGCAGCGGGCGCTGTTGAACAAGAAGACCATTCGCGCGCCGTTTTCCGGCGTGCTGGGCCTGCGCCAGGTGGATCTCGGAGAATACATCAGCGTGGGCACGCCCATCGTCGGTATCAACATGCTGGATCCGATCCAGGTCGATTTCACGATCTCCGAGCGCGAGTTGCCGCGTTTGTCGGTGGGTGATCGCGTGGAAGTGATGGTCGCGGCATTTCCGGATCGACAATTCGTCGGCGAAGTTCAGGCGATCGATTCATCCGTGCTGCCCGAAAGCCGCACCGTGCGGGTCCGGGCCCGGCTGCCCAACCCGGAGATGCAGCTCCGTCCAGGCATGTTCGCCAGCGTAACAGTGGTCAGAGACGAAGTCAGCGAGGTCGTTACGGTGCCGCGAACGGCGATTTCCTACAACACCTACGGCGATTTCGTATTCGAGGTCGTCGACGGCGAAGGCGGGCAGAAGATCGTCGAGCGAGTCAGTGTCACCACCGGTGAAGTTCGCGCCGGCGAGGTCGAAATCGTCCAAGGCATCAATGCTGGTGCGACCGTGGTGGGCGCCGGCTTGCTGCGGCTGCGCAACAACCAGCCGGTCAAGGTGGTCGGCGAAACGACGGCAGAGTCGGGCTGATGCGCTTTACCGATATCTTCGTCAAGCGCCCGGTGCTGGCCACCGTGGTCAGCCTGCTGATTCTCCTGATGGGTCTGCGCGCGGCGATGCAGCTCGAAGTGCGGCAGTTTCCTGAACTGGAGAGCACCACGGTCACGGTCACCACGGCTTATCCGGGTGCTGACTCGGACCTGGTCAAGGGCTTCGTGACGACCCCGCTGCAGCAGGCGATCGCCGAGGCCGAGGGCATCGATTACCTGTCGTCTACCAGTTCGCTGGGCGTGTCGACAATCGAGGCCCGCATGGTTCTGAACTACGACGCCAACGACGCGCTGGCCGAGATTCAGTCCAAGGTGGCCAGCCAGCGTGATGTGTTGCCCGAAAACGTGCGCGACCCGGTCATCACCTCGACCACTGGCGAGTCCACCGCGCTGATGTACATCGCCTTCTTCAGCGAGACGATGGCGACGCCGAAAATCACCGACTATCTGACCCGGGAAGTGCAGCCCCGTCTGCAGGCGATTGCCGGTGTGGGCAAGGCCGAGCTGCTGGGGAGGTCCTTCGCACAGCGAGTCTGGATCGATCCGACCCGGCTCGCGGCGATCGACATGACGCCCAGTGAGCTGGTCGGCATTCTGCTCGAGAACAACTTCCTGGCCGGCGTGGGCCGCACCCGTGACGAACTGGTGCAGATCGATCTCAAGTCGAATACCGATGTCGCCAGTCCCGAAGCGTTCGAGCAATTGGTCGTCAAGCAGGTCGGCAGCAGTATTATCCGGCTGGGCGACATCGCCCGCTCCGAACTGGGCGCGCAGACTTATTCGCAGACCAACAACTACAAGGGCCAGCCGTCCACCTACGTCGCGATCGAGCTTGCGCCGGGTGCCAACCCGCTGGACGTGGCCGAGATGGTGCGCGACGAGTTGCCGGACATTCGCGAGCAGCTGCCTTCCGGCCTCGAAGTGGAACTGGCCTACGATGCCTCCGAATTCATCGAGAGCTCGATCGACGAAGTCATCATGACGCTGGCCGAGGCCGTGCTGATCGTGCTGGTGGTGGTGTTCCTGACGCTCGGTTCGATGCGCGCCGCAGTGGTGCCCTCGGTGGCCGTACCGCTGTCGTTGATCGGCGGCGCGCTGGTGATGCTGGTGCTCGGTTTCTCGCTCAACCTGCTCACGCTGCTGGCCATGGTGCTGGCGATCGGACTGGTGGTCGACGACGCCATCATCATCGTCGAGAACGTGCACCGGCATATCGAGGAAGGCGAGTCCAGGTTCGAGGCGGCGCTCCACGGCGCGCGCGAAATGGCCACGCCTGTCATCGCCATGACCACCACGCTGATCGCGGTCTATGCGCCGATCGGTTTCATGGGCGGTCTGGTCGGGTCGCTGTTTTCCGAATTCGCCTTCACGCTGGCCGGCGCCGTGCTTGTGTCCGGCGTGGTCGCCCTCACCCTTTCGCCCATGCTTTCGGGGCATATCCTCAAACCCCACGGCAACGCGTCACGCTTCGAGGGAATCGTCGAGCGCAACTTCGATCGGCTGTCGGAAGGCTACAAGTCCTCGCTGGCCTGGGTGCTCAAATCGATTCCCGCGGTCATGGTGTTCGCCGTGGTCGTGCTGCTGTCCATCGTGTTCATGCTGCGGCTGAGCCAGAACGAACTGGCGCCGACCGAGGATCAGGGCATCCTGCTCTACCAGGGCCAGGCGCCGCAGACCGCCACCCTGGAATACCTGCAGAAATACGGCGACCAGCTGCAGGACCGATTCGAGGATCTGCCCGGATACGACGAAAGCTTCATGCTGCTCGGTTCGTTCGGGCCCAACACGGTGTTCGGCGGTTTCAAGCTCAAGCCGTGGGATGAGCGGGACATTTCCCAGTTCGAAGTCCAGCCGATGCTGCAGCAGGCGGTTTCGGACGTGACCGGGCTGCGTACCTCCATCTTTACCCGCCCGTCCATACCCGGCGCCGGCCAGGGCCTGCCGTTGCAGTTCGTCATCACCACCGCCAAATCCTACGAGGAGCTCGACCAGGTCGCCGACGAGATGATCGGCAAGGCGATGCAGAGCGGCCTGTTCGGATTCGTGCAGAAATCGATCGAGTTCGATCGCCCGACAACGCGGATCGTGATAGACCGCGAACGCGCCGCCGACCTCGGTCTTTCAATGGCCGACGTCGGGCGCGAGCTCGCGTCGCTGCTCGGCGGCGGGTTCATCAATCGCTTCAACCTGCAGGGCCGCTCGTACGAAGTGATCCCCCAGGTCGAGCGCGACCTGCGGGCAAAGGCCGATCAGCTGGCCGACTACTTCATCCGCGCCGACTCGGGCGAACTGGTGCCGCTGGGCGGGATCGTTTCGTTCGAGTCCAGCGTCGAGCCCTCGCAGCGCACCCAGCACAACCAGCTCAATTCCCTGGCGCTTGAAGGCGTGCTGCGAGGCGGCGCGGCCATGGGCGAAGCGATCGAGTTCCTGGAGCAGGCCGCGGCGGAATCTTTCCCGCAGGGCTTCACCTACGACTACAAGGGCGAATCCCGGCAGTTCAAGCAGCAGGGCAGTGCGCTGCTGGTTACATTCTTCCTCTCGCTGCTGGTGATCTACCTGGTGCTTGCTGCTCAGTTCGAAAGCTGGCGCGATCCGTTCATCATTCTGGTATCCGTACCGCTTTCGGTCGCCGGCGCCATGGCATTCATCATGCTCGGCGCATCGAGCATGAACATCTACACCCAGGTGGGGTTGATTACGCTGATCGGGGTCGTATCCAAGAACGGCATCCTGATCGTGGAATTCGCCAACCAGCTCCAGGTCGACAAGGGCCTGAACCGCCACCAGGCCGTGATCGAGGCCGCAGCCATTCGCCTGCGGCCGATCCTGATGACCTCGGTGGCGCTGATCGTGGCCATGGTGCCGCTGCTGACGGCCAGCGGTCCGGGCGCCGAAAGCCGCTTCGCGATTGGACTGACAATTGCTACCGGGCTCGGAATCGGCACGGTGTTGACGGTGTTCGTGCTGCCCGCATTCTACTGCCTCCTGGCGCGGGACCACGCTTCCCGGAACAAGAAGGGCGACGAGGTCGCCGCGGCGCCTGCGTGAGGAGTGCCGAGCTGGCCGGGCGCCCTTGTCAGCCGCCGGAATCCGCGGCTTCAGTGTCGGATTCGAGCATCCGTTCGCGCAGCTGCCGAAGGCGCTCGCGATCCTGAGCGCTGGCCTCTTCGGTTTCCAGGCCGGGTTGCATCAGCCGGCGAAGATCGGTCAGTTCGATGCCGCGGGTCGGGATCAGCGTGCTGTCTTCCAGCCGCATGAAGTCGCGTTCGGCACGCTCGCGCCGCTGGTGGGCCAGCATGTCGCTGGCGTCGATTCTTGCCATAGGCCCCTGAAAGGTCATTTCCTCGACCATGGCCTGCAGCGTTTCGTCACCGCGTCCGTTTTCGCCGCCAAACGCCGGCTGGGGCCAGCGGGCGGCGTAGCTGCCGTCGGCGGTGACCAGGATTTCGATGGCGCAGCCGTCGGGGTGGCCCTTGATGGTGCCGGTTTCGCTGTCTGTCACGAGAAACAGCAGGTAGCGCGGCCGTTCGTCCCAGGGCGCCATGCGCGGGAAGTAGCACTCGTTTTCGCTCAGACCCTGTTCGCGCACGATGATCACGCCCTTCAGCGGCGCCTGCGATCGGTAGGTAATCAGGGGCCTGAGCCAGGCCTCGCCGTCGACCGGGAAATCCCGGTTGTATTCGTAGTCGATGCGGTCCAGCTGGGCAAGCGCGACGATGTCCGAGGTTTCGGCGCGGCTGGCCAGCCAGTGGACGTCTTCCTGGGCCGAGACCAGCAGCGGCGTGAGCAACAGGATTGTGCAAACAAGGTACTTCATGGCAGTGATGGACCGTGGGTACTCGAAGTGGTTCCGGCCGGTCACTCGGACAGGCGTGCGCCCAGCCGGATCCGCTGGTCGGGGCCGAGGGCCGGATGCCACGCCGGGGCGTCGTTGCGTGTCATGACAATCACGGTCGAGCCCCAGTGGAAGCGGCCGAGTTCGTCGCCGCGGGCAAGCGATACCGGGGGATCGAAGCTGCGCTCGCGGATGGTCTTGCCGGGGCGGGGGTGGTCGTCCGGATCCCAGCTGGTACTGATGCCGGCGACCAGCATGGCCGCGACCATCACGACCGCGACCGGCCCGTATTCCGTTTCGAATACAGCGGCCATTCGCTCGTTTCTCGCGTAAAGCCGGTCGATGGCGCGGCTGGTGCTGGCCGACACGCTGAACAGCTTGCCCGGGATGCGAACGTCGGCAACGAGTCGCCCGTCCAGCGGCATGTGCACGCGGTGGTAATCGTGCGGGGCCAGGTAGATCGTCGCGAATCGGCCGCTGCCGAAATGGCCTGCCCACTTCGGGCCGCCCAGCAGTTCCTCGGCGGTGAAGTGCCGGCCCTTGGCCTGGATGATGCGGCCGCGCTCGATGGCGCCGATCTGGCTGATGGTGCCGTCGCAGGGACTGGCCAGTGCAGACGCATCCTCCGGATACGTTCGGCTGCCCGGCTTGAGCTCGCGCGTGAAAAATGCGTCGAAGCAACTGAAGCCGCCCGCCGGCGTGACGCATTCGTCGAGCTGCACCGGATACAGCCGGCTGAACGATCCGATCAGCGCCCGTCGCAGCCAGCGGCTGTTGGACGCCGCGTTGGCCATGCGGGTCAGGCCGTGCTGCGGCAGCAGGTGCTGCGGCCACGTCTTCAGATGGCTCATGGTCTCAGCCCCGGGCGCGCAGCAGCGCGAACAGGTCGGCGGCGATCGCGTCGGCGTCGCTGGCCGGCGGAAATCTTCCGATCATGCGTCCCTGCGGATCGACGATGACGATCATGCCGGAATGATCTACGGCGTAATAGCCGCTTTCGTCGGGACTGTGACGGACGAACATCGCACCTACCTGGCCTGTGAGGTCGGCCAGTGCCTGATCGTCGCCGGTGACCGCCAGGAATCGCTCGTCGAAATAATCGACGTAGTCGCGCATGGTGTTCCCGGCGTCGCGTTGCGGATCCACCGACACGAACACGACCTGCGGCACCGTATCCACGCGCATGGTTTCGAGTTTTTCCATCGATCTTGCAAGCACGCCAAGCGTGTCGGGGCAGATATCCGGGCAGTTGGTGAAGCCGAAGAAAAGCAGCGACAGACGGCCCCGGAGGTCGTCTTCGGTGAACGCGGAACCTGTTGCATCTTCGAGCTCGAACGGCGCCAGCGTGCGCGCCTCCGGATAGATGGACGCCGCCTGCAGCTCCACCGATTCCTCCAGTAGACCGCGCGCGATGATCAGCCCTGCCAGAAGCGCCGCCACTGCAACCAGCGCAATGATCAACGCGCGACCGTCCTGAGCCGCAATGTTGCTGCGGCTCTGGAATTGTCGCGTGTCTCTTTCGGTTGTATGCGCCCGGGTCGAGCGATTTGAAAATATTGATTGCATCGGTCGGATTATACCAATGCTCTATACTTCCGCCGATGAACCGCGAAGCCGAAAACCCCCGCCCTCAAACCATTCACGACTGGGCCGAGCAGGCGGCCGGGCGGATGCAGCAGGCCGGTCTCTTCTTCGGCCACGGCACCGCCACGGCATTCGACGAAGCCTGCTGGATGGTTTCGCATTCGCTGGACCTGGCGCCGGATTTCGACGACGACATGATGCAGCTGAACTTGAAGGCCGAGGAAGCCGATAAGCTCGAGGATCTACTGAAAAGGCGCATCGAGACGCGCAAGCCGCTGGCTTACCTGATCGGCGAGGCGTGGTTCGCCGGGCTTCGCTTTCGCGTCGACGAGAACACCCTGGTGCCACGGTCGCCGCTGGCCGAACTGATTCTCCAGGGCCTGTCGCCGTGGCTCGAGCTTGACCGGCCGCTGCGGGTGCTGGACGTGGGCACCGGTTCCGGATGCATCGCGGCCGGATTTGCCTGGCACTGGCCGGCGCTGCAGGTCGACGCTTCCGACATCAGCCCGGCCGCGCTCGAGCTTGCCGCCGACAACCTGCGGCGGCTGGGGCTCGTCGATCGCGTTCGTCTGATCGAGTCGGACGTCTATTCGGCACTGGCAGACGGCCCGGACCAGCCCCGGCGCTATGACCTGGTGGTGTCCAACCCGCCCTACGTGCCCAACGCGTCGATGGACGAACTGCCGGCCGAATACCTGCACGAGCCGGACATGGCGCTGCGCGCAGGCGATGACGGCCTGGACATCGTGCGCCGGCTATTGAAGGGCGCGCCCGAACATTTGACCCCGGGTGGGTTCGTGCTGCTGGAAGTCGGCGAGGCGGCGCCTCAAACCGAAGCACTGCTCGGCGATGTCGCGTCGATCTGGCTGGAATTCGAACACGGCGGCGAAGGCGTGGTGCTGCTCGACCGGGCCGCCTGCCTGCAATGGCGAGAGGAAAACCAATGAGCTTCAATCGATTCGGCAGGGTACTCAACATCACGACCTTCGGCGAAAGCCACGGCCCGGCGATCGGCTGCGTTATCGACGGCTTTCCGCCGGGCATGGCAATCACGCCCGAAGAAATCCGCGAGGCCCTGATGCGGCGTGCCACCGGCCGGTCGCGGCACACT
Organism: uncultured Halomonas sp.; assembly: GCA_964476005.1. GTDB lineage: Bacteria > Pseudomonadota > Gammaproteobacteria > Xanthomonadales > Wenzhouxiangellaceae. Next base: position 349 of record CAYYZR010000030.1, on the reverse strand, counting down.
TCGCAGCGGCACGAGGAAGAGGACGTTCAGATTCTTTCGGGCGTATTCGAAGGCGTCACCACCGGCACGCCGATCGCGCTGGTGATCTACAACACCGACGCCAAGTCCAAGGACTACACGAAGATCGCCGCGCAGTTCCGCCCCGGCCACGCCGATTACACCTATCACCACAAGTACGGCCTGCGCGACTGGCGCGGCGGCGGGCGTTCGTCGGCCCGCGAAACCGCGATGCGGGTGGCCGCCGGCGCGCTGGCGTCGAAGTACCTGGCAGACCGGTTCGGCATCCGCATCACGGCCTGGCTGGGCCAGCTGGGCGAACTGACCTGCGACGAGGACTTCGTGGCCGAAT
>CAYYZR010000029.1:0-19716 GCA_964476005.1 uncultured Halomonas sp. | reverse complement strand
ATGCGCCCGGCCCGGTCGCGGCGATCATGTCGGCGGTGGTCGGCAAGGTCGCGCTTGTCGCGCTGTGGCGGGTCTGGTTCGAGACCGCGGTCGACCCGCCGATTCTGCTGACCAACCTGCTCGGCCTGATCGGGGCCGTCGCGATCGTCTATGGTGCGCTGGCCGCCTATCTGCAGCCGCGTCTGAAAATGGTGATCGCCTACTCGAGCATCAGCCAGTTCGGCTTTCTGCTGCTGCTTTTGCCGCTGGCTTGCCAGCAGGCGTCGTCGTCGGCAATGCAGGGCGCCGGCTTTCACCTGCTGGCGCACGGTCTGGCCAAGGCCGCGATGTTCCTGGCCGCGGCCAACATCGTCACGGTGCTCGGCTCCGACAGCATTCGTCACTTGCCGGGCCTGGACAAACGCATGCCGCTGGAAGCGTTCACGCTTGCACTTGCGGGCATCACGCTGATCGGGCTGCCGCCCAGCGGCGGATTCACCGGCAAGTGGATGCTGCTATCGGCTGCATGGGAGACCGGTGGCTGGTTCTGGTTGGTGCTGATCGTTCTGAGCGGCCTGCTGAGCGCGGCCTACGTGTTCCGAATCCTGGCGTTGACCTGTTTCCATCCGGCACGGCGCGCGGTGCATCACCTGCACCCGAAGCCGCCCAGGATCACCAGTCTGGCAGCGCTGATGCTGGCGCTGTTGGCGGTGGCCATCGGCTTGTACCCGCACCCGGTGCTCGATCTTCTGGGTAGCGGCGTTCCCGGAGCCGGACCGTGATCGCGCCGTGGTTGGCCCAGGCCCTGCCGCCGGCCGTGGTGCTGGTATCCACGCTGGCGGCGATCGTGATCTTCGTTGCCGGCGAGGAGCGCCAGCGGCTGCGCATCTGGGTCAACCTCGTCGCCGCGCTGCTCAAGCTCATCCTGGTCGTGTGGATCGGCCTGGAGGTGCTTTCGGGAAGCGAGTTCCTGTTCCGCTTCGAGTTGCTGCCCGGCCTGGAACTGATCCTGCACGCCGATGCCCTCAGCATCCTGTTCGCCAGCCTCTCGGCGGTGTTGTGGCTGGTCACGACGATTTATGCGATCGCCTACCTCGAACATTCGCCCAACCGGGCCCGGTTCTTCGGTTTCTTCAGTCTCTGCGTCAGTGCCACCATGGGCATCGCGATGGCCGGCAACCTGCTGACGCTGTTCATTTTCTACGAACTCCTCACGCTGACGACCTGGCCGCTGGTGGTGCACAACGGCACGCCCGAAGCGCTGGCGGCGGGCCGCAGCTACCTGCGCTATACGCTGACCGGCGGCGTGGTGCTGCTGACCGCGCTGGCGTGGCTTTACGGCCTGGCGGGCAATGCGGTGTTCACGCCGGGTGGATTCCTGGCACCGCTGGCCGCCGAACACGGCGCCGAACTCAGGCTGATCTTCGTGTTCCTGGTGGCCGGATTCGGCGTCAAGGCGGGGCTGGTACCGCTGCACGGTTGGCTGCCCAAGGCCATGGTGGCACCGGCACCGGTCAGTGCCCTGCTGCACGCAGTGGCGGTGGTCAAGGCCGGCGCGTTCGGCATCATACGAACGGTCGAAGACGTCTACGGACTGGAGCTGGTGGCCGAACTCGGCATGCGCGTGCCGTTGATTGCCGTCGCCTGCTGGACCATCATCATCGGCTCGCTGCTGGCGCTGCGCGAGCACCATCTCAAGCGGCGGTTGGCATATTCCACCGTCAGCCAGGTGTCCTACATCGTGCTGGGCATCGCGGTCGGCGGGCTGCTGGCCACGTCGGGCGGCATGGTGCACCTGGTGCACCAGGGCCTGATGAAGATCACGCTGTTTTTCTGTGCCGGAATTTTCGGCCTGTTGCTGGGGGTTTCGAGAATAGACCAGCTCGACGGCCTGGGCCGGCGGATGCCCTGGGTCAGCGTCGCGTTCAGCGTGGCCGCGCTCGGCATGATCGGACTGCCGCCGATCGTCGGCTTCATCAGTAAATGGTACCTGGCCTCCGGCGCGCTGGCGGTCGGCATGCCGCTGGTGCTGGCGGTGGTGATCACAAGCGCGCTGCTCAACGCGGCGTATTTCCTGCCGCTGATTCGTCGGCTGTGGCTGACTGAAGGCGGGGCGCTGTCTGACGCCGCGATCGAGATCGGTCGCTTGCCGCGCCTGGCGCTTGTGTGTTCGGCGCTGGCGACGGCGCTGCTCACGATTGTGCTGGGCGTGATGGCGGCGCACCCGCTGAGCCCGCTGAACTGGGTCGTCAAGATTGCCGCTGGGTACGCGCCGTGAGCGGGCTGATGGTGAACGTTCTGCCGGTGCTGGCGCCGCTGTTTGCTGCGGCAGTGCTGGCGTTTCGCGGTCGTCCGCGCGCGCTTGCAATCAGTGCCGCACCCTGGATGCCGTTGTTGCTGTTGCTGCCGCTGGCGTCAGGCGGATCTGGCGAATTGTCATTCGTTCTGCTGGATCTGCGCCTGGGCGTGGACGCGGTCGCCACGCCGCTGATCATCCTGTGCGCTGTCGCGTGGGGGCTGGCAGGCTGGTTCGCCGCCGGCCGTGTTCGACGTGATCGAATCCTGTTCTGGAGCGGCTGGCTGGTCAGCCTGGCCGGTATCGCGCTGGCCTTGCTGGCGCAGGATCTCGCCGGTTTCTACGCCGGCTATGCCACCTTGAGCCTGGCGTCCTGGCTGCTGATCATCCACGCCCGATCAGGTGAAGCCTGGCGCGCCGGACGGATCTACCTGATCATGGCGCTGTTGGGCGAGATGGCGGCGTTCGCCGGCATGATGGGCATCGCGTCGCAGGCCGGCAATGTGGCGCTGGCCGAACTGGCAGCGGCGGTAAATCTCGATTCGGGCTGGCGCTGGCTGATCCTGGCCGGGTTCGGCGTCAAGATGGGGATCGTGCCGCTGCACCTCTGGCTGCCGCTGGCGCACCCGGTCGCGCCGGTACCGGCCAGCGCGATCCTGTCGGGCGTCATCGTCAAGGCCGGGCTGCTCGGTTGGCTGCGGCTGGTGCCGCCGGCCAGTGAAGGCGCGGCGGCGCTCGGTCCGGCACTGCTGTCGCTGGGCATCTTCACCGCTTTTGCCGGCGTGCTGGTCGGGCTGACCCAGCGCCGGGTCAAGGTGGTGCTGGCTTATTCCACAATCAGCCAGATGGGGCTGGTGCTGGCCGCCTATGCCGCGATGCTGATGGTGCCGGAGACGGCGAACGTCCTGTTGCCCTGGCTGGGCGTGATGGTGCTGCACCACGGCCTGAACAAGGCTTCGCTGTTTCTGGCCTGCGGCTGCGCGCCGGGAAGGAGCACGCTCAGGGCCGTGCTGGTCGTGCTGCCGGCACTGGCAATTTCAGCCGCACCGCTGACCACCGGCATGCTGGCCAAGACCGGGCTGAAAGCCGCTTTTCACGAGGCCGGTCTCGCCGAGGGCTGGATCCTGGTCCTGAGCCTCTCTTCGACCGCGACGGCATTGCTCCTGTGGCATTTCTGGCGTCTGGTGCGGACCGAGCGCGGGTACAAGACCGCGCATCCGGCCTGGATCGCCATGACGCTGGCCGGCCTGGTGGTCCCCTGGGGCTGGGCGCTTTGGCACGGACTGGATCCACACCTTCTGACCGGGTTGTGGCCGTCGCTGTGGCCGCTGGCGATCGCGGCGGGCCTCGTCTGGCTAAAAGCCGGACTCGCGCCGGGATGGATGCCGAGCCTGCCGGCCGGCGACCTGGTCGTGTGGCTGGAGCGATTCGTCGAGGCGATGGGCCGACAGCTCGCGCGACTGGCCAACGCGAGCGCGGGATCCCTGCCCAATCTCTACCCGGTACACGTCCGGATGACGCGAGCCCTGTTGTGGACCGAACGCAAGATCACGTCACTGCCGGTGGCCGGTTTCCTGATCCTGGGACTGGGCGGACTGCTGTGGCTGGTGACATGGTCGACCTGAACGCGTGTCCGCCCCGGCCGAACGGGCATCGGCGTTAGAATCCGCAATGGAATCGGTCCGGCGGCAACGGGCGCTTCGAGTGCTCTGAAACACGTCGCCGCGTCCGGCTGTTTCGGGGTTACATAAAAAATACAGGACTGAAGATCATGCGCATCGGCGTACCGAAGGAAATCAAGAACCACGAATACCGGATCGGGCTGACGCCGGCCGGCGTGCGCGAACTGGCCAGCCACGGGCACGACGTGATGGTGCAGCGCGACGGCGGCAAGGCGATCGGTCTGACCGACGAACTCTACGAGCGCGCCGGCGGCACCATTGTCGAGACGGCCGAGGAAATCTTCGCGACCGCCGACATGATCATCAAGGTCAAGGAACCGCAGCCCAACGAATGCGAGATGCTGCGCGAAGGCCAGATCCTCTACACCTACCTGCACCTCGCGCCCGATCCGAAGCAGACCAAGGGCCTGGTCGATTCGGGCTGTACCGCAATCGCCTACGAGACCGTCACCGACCGATCCGGCGGCCTGCCGCTGCTGGCGCCGATGTCGGAAGTCGCCGGCCGGATGTCCATCCAGGCCGGCGCGCACGCGCTGGAGCGGGCCCAGGGTGGTTCCGGGGTTCTGCTCGGCGGCGTGCCCGGTGTGCGTCCTGCCGAAGTGATGATCATCGGTGGCGGCGTGGTGGGTCTGAACGCCGCGCGCATGGCCATGGGCATGGGCGCCGACGTGACCGTGTTCGACCGATCGCTGCCGCGGCTGAAATACATCGACGATCTGTACGGTGAGCGCCTGAATACTTTGTACTCTACGGAAGAGGCCATCGAGGAGCACCTGTCCACGGTCGACCTGGTCATCGGTGCCGTGCTGATTCCAGGCGCGGCGGCGCCCAAGCTGGTGCGCCGCGATCAGCTGTCGATCATGGAACCGGGTTCGGTTCTGGTCGACGTGGCCATCGACCAGGGCGGCTGCTTCGAGACCTCGCACGCAACCACCCACCAGGAGCCGACCTACGAAGTCGAGGGCATCATTCACTACTGCGTCGCCAATATGCCCGGCGCGGTGGCGCGCACATCCACGTTCGCGCTGACGAATGCGACGCTTGCCTACGCGGTTCAGATCGCCAACAAGGGCGCCAGGAAAGCGATGCTGGACGACGAGCACCTGCTCGCCGGGCTCAACGTGCACAAGGGTCAGGTCACCTACAAGGCCGTGGCGCACGACCTTGGCTACGACTACGTGCCGGCCGCCGAGGCGCTGGCGCGGGGCTGAAGCGGGACGGCCGGGGACGACCGGCCGACGCTCATTCGGAGACGCTGCGGCTGCTGCGGCATGCCATCCCGGCGCGCATCAGCTCGATCCCGTTGCCGATGACCTCGGCCCAGATGGCCTGGGTCCGGTCGTCGAATTCGGGATCGCACTCGGCGGCGGTCTTCAGCAGCGAACCTTTCCACAGGTCGAAATGCGCCGGGTCCAGGTTGAGCCGGCGATGGGTCTTGCCGAGAAAGCGCATGTAGTCGTCGGCGCCCGGCGCGTCGTCGACAGCCAGGGTCATCACGTGCAGCGATGATTTCAGCTTGCGCTTCAGCCGCGCCATGTCGGTGCCCTCGAAGACGCGCTGGATCTTCGGCGATATCGCCATGAACGACGTGTAGAAGCGATCGAGGAACTCGGGCTCGGCGGTGGCCCGTTCCAGGCTTCGGTGGAATTCAGCGAGACGTTCGGCGCGCGTCATCGGTCAGGACCAGATGCGCGAGAACCAGGCACGCTTGCCGCTTTTCGATTTCATGCCCTGCGACAGGAAGTGCTCGGAATACTCCTTGTCGGAATCCATGATGTGCTGGGTCAGCCACATCTTCAGAAAGTGCAGCAGCTTGAAGCTGATCTTGCGCTGGTTGTCGATGATCTCGTGGCGCATCGACAGCACCTCCTCGACCAGTTGCTCGTGCTCGGCCTTGTGGTTCTCGTAGTCGGGATATTCGAAGATGCGCATCAGCGCTTCCTCGACCGCGAAGTGGATCCGCGTGTAGTCGACCAACCGGTCGAGGATGGCCAGGCAGGCCTCGTTGCCGTGGTGCTCCTTGATGGCGCGATCGAGGTCGTTGAGCAGCCGGACCAGGACCTTGTGCTGCTCGTCGATCTCGTCGATGCCAACGCTGAGACTGTCGTCCCAGGCAATCAGTTCGCTCATTGCAGCGTCTCCGTCAAGTTCCAATATGTCGAATGTTTCGAATTCCGGCGAGCCCGGTAAACCCGCGCCAGAGAGACTATTGTGGCGGAGACATCGGCCGGTGAATTTGGGCTGGATCAATTCGTTTCGGCGTCGAACTCAGGCTGGCGTCCCGGGTTGCCTTTCCGGATGCGCTAACATCGGGCGCAGGCCCCAATCGAGAAACCGCGGATGAATCGAACAGCTGCCTCGCTCGTCACCGCGACTGCTTCTGCGCTCGTTGCGCTTGTTCTGGTCGCGCTGTCCATTACCCCGTTGTCTGCCGACGATCATGCGGCCGAATCGGCGCCTGCGCCGGAGGCCAGGCAGTCGGTGACCGAGCACAGCATCCGCATCGACGGCCAGCGAGTCGATTACACCGCGACCGTCGGCTGGTTGATCATGGAAGAGGACGACAAGCCGATCGCGCGCTTCGGCTACACGGCCTACAACCGCAAGGGCGAATATGGTCCCGGCGAGCGCCCTGTCGTGTTCGCGTTCAACGGCGGCCCGGGCTCGTCGTCGCTATGGCTGCACATGGGCATCCTGGGGCCGCAGCGGGTCGTGGTCAACGATGCCGGGTATGCCGATCCACCGCCGGCAAGGCGCGTGGACAACGAATTCAGCATCATCGACATTGCCGATCTGGTCATGATCGACCCGGTGGGCACAGGCTTCAGCAAGCCGCTGGGCGAGGCCGAGGGCAAGCAATTCTGGGGCGTCGACCAGGACATCGAATCGGTGGCCGCGTTCATCAAGCAATACATCACCGAGCACGGTTTGTGGGCGGCGCCGAAGTTCGTGCTGGGCGAAAGCTATGGCGGCATCCGCGGCGCCGGGCTGGCCCATCATCTGCAGAGTCGCCACGGCATGAACCTCAACGGACTGATCCTGGTCTCGCCCATCATCGATACCGCCGCGGGTCGCGACGGCGACGGCATCGACCTGCCGCACGCGCTGTTCCTGCCCTCGTTCGCGGCCACGGCCTGGTACCACGACGCGCTGGTCGACAGGCCGGAGAACCTCGAGCCGTTCCTGGACGAAGTCGAGAAGTTCGCGCTCGAGCAATACCTGCCCGCCCTGACCGCCGGCTATACCATAGCCCCGGCGCACAAGCGCGAGATCGCCGAGCAGGTTGCCGCCTACACCGGCACCACCACCGATTACTGGATGAAGGCCGACTTGCGCGTCGACCACCAGCAGTTCCTGCAGGAGCTCAAGCGCAACAATCGCCTGATCGCCGGCCGGATCGATTCGCGCTTCATCGGCCCGGCGGTCAACCCGCTGTCCGAATCAATGGACTACGACCCGTTTTTCCCGGCGGTAGGTCCCGCCTACACCGCGGCGTTCTTCGACTACCTGCACAACGAGCTCGAGTTCGGTCGCGACGAGGAATACAAGACCACGGCCTGGCCGCTGGACTGGGACTGGAGCCATCGCGATCCCGACGGCAGGCGCCAGGTGGCGGTCAACCTGCTGCCCGACCTGTCACGCGCCATGATCATGAACCCGGGGCTCAAGCTGCACATTCAGCAGGGCTATTACGACCTGGCAACACCATTTGCCGCGACCAACTACTACATCCGCCACCTCGACATCCCGGTCGAAGCGCGCGATCGCATTCGCTATGACCTGTATCCGGCCGGGCACATGATGTACTTGCACGAAGAATCCATGCAGGCGTATCGCGACGACCTGGCCGCCTTCATCGTCGACGCGATTCCGCAGTAAGTCCGGGAATTCCCCGCTCCGGCCCGGCCGAAGCGGGAAATTTGACCTGGCACCGGATTCCGCCACGGGCATGTCCTCTAAAATGAGTCCATCAAGGTCTCCAAAGGGGAAGCGGCCGCATGAGCACTTACCGGACCGATCCGCGAATCGATCTCGTACTCCAGCGCCTGCCGCGGTCGTTGTTCATTGCCTCGCCCGACCTCAGGGACCTGATTTCCGGGCGCAGCATTCCGAGTCGCGAGATCGTTCGTCAGATCCTTGAGCGCATCCCGCGCATCAAGTCGCAGCAGACCGTGCTCATGATCGGCAGCGGCGCAGGCTATCTGCCGGCGGTGGTCTCGCACCTGGCCCGGCAGGTGCTATTGATCGAGCGCCACAAGGCGATCGCCGACATCGCCCGGCGCAACCTGGACAAGGCCGGAATCCGGAACGTCGAAATCATCATCGGCGATGGCCAGGAGGGCCTGCCGGCGCGTATGCCGTTTCAGACCATTCTGGTGGTCTGCCGCCTGTCGCATATCACCGGACTGCTGGAGCAGCTGGATGTGCACGGCAACCTGGTGTGCTTCGAGGGCATCGACGGCCAGACCCACGAGCTGGTGCTGTATCGCAGACACAACGACGAGTACCTGCGACGCAGCCTGGGCCCGGTCGATTTTGCCCGCGAAACCGGGGAAATCCTGATCGATCTGGGCTATATCGAACAAAAAGCGCTCGAGGCCGCGCGCGGAGAGGCCAGGCGGCTGGGCCAGCCGGTATTGCAAGTAGTGCGGCGCGCGCTGAACGTGGAGGACGCCGATCTTTACCGATCGCTGGCGCACCAGCACGGCCTGCGATTCGTGCACGCCGAGGAGGCCATGGCCGATCTCGATCCGAGGCTGTTCCGGATCTTCTCCAAGACGTTCCTGGACAACCAGCGCCTGATCCCGGTCTGCGTGAAGCGAGACCAGTTGGTCGTGGCCACCGACAACCCGGATGCACAGACCTACGATATCGAGCACATGCATCCGTACAGCGGCGTGGTCAAACTTCTGGTCACGCCCACGGATTTTCGCCGTATCTGGTCGAACATCGACATCACCAGCCGCGGCATCGAGCTGCTGCACCAGGACGTGCGTGCCGTCGGCGAGCAGGACCATCTCAAGGATCTGCTCGAGGAGACCGACGCAAAGCTCAGCCATCACCTGGTGGCGATCTACGAGGCCATCCTGCTTGATGCCGTCAGTGCGCGGGCCAGCGACATTCACATCGAACGCTACGGCGCGCGAATCCGGGTCCGGATTCGAACCGACGGCGAACTGCGCGACCTGGACCACTACAAGCTCGGCCTGCGCGACCATGCCGGCCTGATCAACGTGATCAAGGTGCAGGCCGAAATCAACATCGCCGAGCGCCGGCTGCCCCAGGGCGGCCGGTCGCAAATGCGCGTGGGCAACGCCACCTACGATCTCCGGGTGCAGATCCAGCCGTCGTTGTACGGCGAGCATGCGGTCATCCGCATCCTGTCCCAGAGCGGCCGGGTGCTGGGACTGGACGACCTGGGCATGTCGATGCAGGTGGCGGCCAACTACCGGCGCCTGCTCGACAACCCTTCGGGCCTTGTGCTGGTCGTCGGGCCCACCGGCTCGGGCAAGTCCACCACGCTGTATGCCGGTCTGCAGTTGCTGGCCGACGACGGCAAGCGCAAGGTAATCACGGTCGAGGATCCGATCGAATACTCGATCGACAACATCCAGCAAACCCGGGTGCGCCCGGAAATCGGCTTCAACTTCGCCGACGCGATGCGCTCGTTCGTGCGGCAGGACCCGGACGTGATCCTGGTCGGAGAGATCCGCGACACGGAAACCGCGCTGGAGGCGATGCGCGCATCGCAGACCGGTCATGTCGTGCTGTCGACACTGCACAGCAACGACGCGGTCGATGCGCTGCAACGGCTCTACGATCTGGGCGTGGATCCGAACTCGATCGCCGGCGAGTTGCTGGCGGTGATCGCCCAGCGCCTGGCCAAACGAATCTGCCCGGACTGCCGCGAGGAGGTGACGCCGGATCCGGTGATCGTCAAGGAACTGTTCCCGGAAAACCCGCCGGCCGGCTTTCGCTGCTTTGCCGGCGCGGGCTGCAAGAACTGCGGCGATCGCGGAACGCTCGGCCGCGTGGGCATCGTGGAGTACCTGCACGTCGACGATGAAATCCGCAATGCGATTTCGGCTCGGCCGCCGGTGGGGGAACTGCGCTGGCGAGCGCTTGACTCGGGGCTGATCACAATGCGCGACAGTGCGCTGGATCATGTCATCGAGGGGACCATCCCGCTTTCCGAACTACCCCGGCTGTTGCCGCAGGAGCGCATGGCGCCCGAAAAACGCGGCGGGATGGCGGGACGATGAGCGGGAGCGAATCGAAACGCCTGCAGCGTATCCCGGCCGAGCGTCTTTACGCCGACGAACTCGAGCGACTGGTCGCCAGCGACACCGGGCCGGTGCCGCCGGGCTGGAGAATGTCCCCGATCGCTGTCGAAAAATTCGTCGGCGGGGACGCAACGCTGGGCATGCAGCGCAAGTTCGTCGCCGAACGCGGCGTGGTAACCCGGGTGGTCATCTCCTTGTGCACCGATCTGGGCGCGCTGCTGGTGGGGCCGCCGGGCACGGCCAAGTCCTGGCTTTCGGAATTGCTGGCTGCGGCGATCTCCGGCGATTCCTCGCTGTCGGTGCAGGGCGGTGCGGTCAGCGAAATCGGCCAGCTTCTTTATACCTGGAACAAGGCCGTCGTCGAAAAGTCCGGCCCGGTGCCGGAAGCGCTGGTGCCCAGTCCCGTCATGCGCGGTATGCGCGAAGGCAGGATCGTGCGCTTCGAAGAACTGGCGCGCTGTCCGCAGCCGCTGCAGGACGCACTGCTGACCATCCTGTCGGATCGCATGATCACCATTCCGGAATTCCAGGGTGAGGCGGGCGTTGTCCAGTCGCGAGCCGGTTTCAACATCATCGCAACCTCCAACAGTGTCGATGCCGGCCTGTTCGATATGAGCGCGGCGCTGAAGCGGCGCCTGAACTTCGAGTCCGTCAAGCCCATCCGCCATGTCGAAGACGAGATCGAGGTGGTCCGGCATGAAATCGTCAAGCGCAACCGGCAATCGGCGATCGAGGTCGAGATCAGCGACCCGGTGCTGGAAATCCTGGTCACGATCTTTCATGAGCTGCGCAACGGCCAGACGCTGGACGGGCGCAGCACCGACCGCCTGGCCGGGGCATCGATGTCGACGGCCGAGGCGGTCAACGTGGCCCACGCGATCTGCGTCCACGCGTTCTACTACGGCGACCGCGTCATGACCATAGACAGCCTGTTGCACTTCCTCGTCGGCACCGCGATGAAGGACAAGCCCGAGGACCGCCGCCGGTTTCGGCATTATTTCGAGACCGAGGTGGTGCGCAAGAAAGGTAGCCATTGGGCCGAAGCCTATGCCCAGCGCGGCGTGATCTGATCAGCCCCTGCCGGTTTCGACGCGCGGTGCCCAACCGCGGCGACGTGTGCCGGTGCTTGTCCGGGCGCGCGCCGCTGCTGCGTGAAGGTCGCGTTTGCGAAACAATCAGGTCGGCGCGCTAGACTTCACGGATGTCAACACAAACCACCCGCTTTGTTGTGCGCGTCGCCGCTCTGACCTTGATGGCCCTGTCGCTGGCCGGGTGCGGCCCTGAAACGCCGCAGGCCAACGGCGCCGGCCAGGAGCGGGAGCGCTCTTCGCTGCCGGTGCGCGCCTACGAAGTGTCGCAGCGCGATCTGTCTCGCCGCATCCAGCTGTCGTCGCCGGTCGAAACGCTGAGAACCATCGCGCTGGCCGCGCGCACCCAGGGCATCGTGCGCGACGTTTTTGTCGAGACCGGTGATCGCGTGGAGGCTGGCCAGCTGCTGGCGGAACTGGACGTCCGCGAGCAGCGCGCCGAGCTGGCGCGGGCCGAAGCGGCGCTGCGCGAGGCCGAGGCCAACTTCGAACGGCTCAAGCGATTGCGCGACAGCAATTACATTGACGAGGCCAGCTTCATCACCGCGCGCTCGAGCCTGGACATCGCGCAAAGCGAAGTGCAGCTGTGGCAGACGCGCGTGGACTTCGGCCGCATCGTCTCGCCCATAGACGGTCACGTCATCGGCCGCATGGTCGAGCCGGGCGCTTCCATCGGCAGTCTCGCCACGGCATTCGAAATCGCCAACCTCAACGAGCTGGTGGTTCGCATCGGGGTGTCCGAACTCGATGTCGGCGAAATTCAGGTAGGCACCGAGGTGCCGATCCGCATAGACGCGCTTTCCGACGTCGACGCCATGACCGGCACGACCCGGCGCATCTTCCCGGCCGCCGACGGCGCAAGCCGGTTGCTGACCGTGGAAATCTCGTTGCCCGAGGCATTCGAGCGCGGGGTGCGCCCGGGCTTCCTGGCGCGCGCCGACCTGCTGGTGGATTACAAGCAGAACGCGCTCGCGGTGCCGGCCGGGTCGGTCGGCATGGGCGAACAGCAATACGTGATGGTGATCAACGAAGACAGCGAACTGGTCCGTCGCGCGGTATCCACCGGGGTCATCCGGGGCGACTGGCGCGAGATTCTCGGCGGTCTCGAACCCGGCGACCGGATCGTTTCATCCAACCCGCTGGATCTCGCCGAGGGCGATCTCGTTCGCATCGTGGAAACGGTCGGCGGTGGCGCATGAGCCGGCCGAACAGGGACGAAGACGCGGCATCCGCGCCGCGCCGCGACAGCGAACAGCACGGCAATAGCGATCCGGCCCGCGGCACGAAGTATTACCGCGGCCTGACCCACGCTGCAATCCGAAGGCCGGTGGGCACCACTGCGCTGGCGACCGTTGTTCTGGTGATGGGCTTGTTCTTCGTCGACCGCCTTCCGGTCAACCTGCTGCCCGAAGTCGTCTACCCGCTGATTCGCATCAACGTCAACTATCCCGGCGCCTCGCCGGAGGTGGTCGAGGAGCAGGTCACGCGGCCGCTTGAACGCGCCCTGGCCTCGACCGAGGACCTGATCCGGATCTCGAGCGAGGCCGAGGAAGGCCGGACCGACGTCAACCTGATCTTCGAATACGGCACCGACCTGGACACCGCGCTGCAGAACGCCTCCAGGCTGCTGGAGCGCGCGCGAAGCCAGTTGCCCGACGACGTCGAGCCGCCGCGGCTTCGCAAGTGGGATCCGGGCTCTTCGTCGGTGTTCGAGGCCGGGTTCTCATCGAATTTCAGGGCGCCGCGCGAAGTTCGCGACTGGGTAGACAACCGCCTGGCCCCGCAGCTTCAATCGATTCCGGGCGTTTCCGGCGTCGAGGCGGTCGGCGGGCAGGAGCGCGAGCTTGAGGTCATCATCGACCAGCAGCGGCTGCGCTCCTACGGGCTGACGCTGGCCGGGGTATCGGAGCAACTGGCGCTGGAAAACCTCAACGTGGCGGCCGGCAACGTGACCGGCAGCAGCCTCGACGTGATGGCGCGCACCGACGGCCGCTTCAAGTCGCCCGAGGACATTGCCAACGTCCAGCTTGCGGTGCCCGGCTCGGACCGCAGGATTCGCCTCGACGAGATCGCCGAGGTGCGCGACGGCTATCGCGAGCAGCGCCTGTTCGTGCGCCTGGGCGGCACGCCGGCCACCCAGGTTTCGGTGTTCAAGCAGCCCGACGCCAACACCGTTGCGGTCGTCGACGAGCTGATCGCGCGCCTGGAATCGCTGGCCGCCTCGGGCTTCATTCCGCCCGATATCGATTACCGGATCACCGAGGATGCGGCCTATTTCATCCGCGGTTCGGTGAAGTCGGTGTCGGCCGCGGCCGTGCTCGGCGGGGTCCTGGCGATGGTGGTGGTGCTGGCGTTCCTGGGCAGCCTGCGCAAGAGTTTCGTCATCGGCTTGTCGATTCCGCTTGCGGTGATGGCCACCTTCGCGATGATGGGCGCGGCCGGCCTGACGCTCAACGTGATGAGCCTGGGCGGCCTGGCGCTGGGCGTCGGGCTCTTGCTGGACAACGCGATCGTGATGCTCGAAAACATATCGCGGCATCGCGAGAAGCTCGGGAAGTCCGCCGACCTGGCCGCCCACGAAGGGGCCGACGAGGTGATGTCGGCGATTACCGCAGGCACCCTGACCAATCTGGCGGCGGTCGCCCCGTTTCTGTTGATCACCGGGCTGGCCACGCTGGTGTTTCGCGAGCTGCTGGTGACGATTTCGTTCGCGGTCATCGCGTCGCTGGCCGTCGCGCTGACCCTGGTGCCGATGCTGGCCGCCCAGTTCGCCAAGGTCAGGTTCGAATCCGGGTTCAGCCGGCTGCGCATCTACCGGGCCTTCAACGGCATGATCGAATGGCTCGCCGAACGCTACCGCGGCGCGCTGAATCGGCTGCTGGCCTGGCGCTGGGCGGTGGTCGCGGCCGGCGTCGCGGTGTTCATCGGCAGCCTGACGCTGGCCGGTCGCCTGGGCAACGAGTTCCTGCCACAGCTCGACGACGGCGAGCTCGGCATCTCGATGTCGCTGCCGGCCGGCGCCACGCCCGAGGAAACCAACGCCGCAACCCGCCTGATCGAGGACGAAGTCAACAAGATGCCGCACGTTCAGAGCGTGTTCGCGCTGGCCGGCGGCAACGTATGGGGCGGCGTGGCCAACGAACGGCCGGGTCGCGGCTACGTGCTGGTGCGCCTGGACGACGCGGCCGACCGGCCCGAATGGCCGGCCAGCCGCTGGGTATCCGAGATCCGCTCTCGCCTCGACCAGCTCGACATTGCCGGCGCGCGCATGTGGGCCTGGTCGCCCGGCATCCGCGGCTTGAGCTTCGGCGTCAGTGGCGATGACATGGAACTCAAGGTGGTCGGCGACGACATCGGCGTGTTGCAGGACCTGGCGCGCGAGATCGTCGATTCGATCGAGACGATTCCCGGGCTGACCGGGGTCGAGCTCGACGACGAGGACCGCACCCCGCTGCTGAGCATCGAGGTCGACCGCGAACGGGCTGCGGCGCTGGGGCTGGATATCAGCAGCGTTGCCCGCTCGCTGCGCTCGGCAGTGTCGGGCTTCGTGCCTACCCGCTACAGCACCGGCATTACCGAATACGACGTGCGCGTACGCCTGCCGCGCGAAGACGTCAGCGACATCGACGCGCTGGGACAGGTGATCGTGGCCAACGGCGTCAACGGTCCCATCCAGGCGCGCCAGGTCGCGAGTTTCAGCCTGGGCGAAGGGCCGGCCGAGATCAGCCGCGAAAACCAGGTCCGGATCCAGCGGATCGTCGGCAACTTCGACACCGCGCAGAACGACGTCGGCACGATCATGGCCGAAGTGCAGCAGCGCATCCAGGCGCTCAACATGCCGAACCAGTACGGCGTGATCCTGGGCGGGCAGTTCGAGACCATCCGCGAAACCAACCGCGAAATGTCGATCGTCATTGCGCTTGCGGTATTCCTGGTGTTCGTGGTGCTGGCGGTGCAGTACGAAAAGTTGTCCAATCCGCTGGTGATCATGACCGCTGCGCCGCTGGCCGCGGCCGGCTCGGCGCTGGCGCTGTGGGTCACGGGCACGCCGATCAGCGCGCCGGTCTTCCTCGGATCGGTGCTGCTGATCGGGATCGTGGTCAACAACGCGATCCTGCTGGTCGAGTACATCGAGCGCCGCCGCAGTGAAGGCTGGGAAATGCAGCAGGCGGTCGTCGAGGCCGGCGGCATTCGCCTGCGTCCCATCCTGATGACCACGCTGACCACCGTTGTCGGCATGCTGCCGCTGGCCATAGGTGCGGGTTCCGGGGCAATGCTGATGCAGCCATTGGCGGTCGCGGTGGTCGGCGGGTTGCTCTCGGCGATGCTGCTGACGCTGTTCCTGGTGCCGTGCCTGTATGTGATCGTGCAGAACGCGGCCGGCGCGATCGGCGATTTCCTCACCCGGCGCCGCTCTTCGGCCGGTGCGTCTTCCGAAACGGCGTCGCAGGCCGGTTGAAGCAAGTCCCGATTGTTGCGCTGTCTCGCCCGGGTGAACGCCTCGGGATGTCGTCACACGATGTGATTGACATCACACTGTTCTCCGTACTAGAGTTTCGGATGCAAGGGGTTGCGTTCGAAACAACAGTGCAGGAGGAAGGCAGTGGACAATCCTTCGTTTCGCACGCGTCGGCAGGCCGGTAGCCGGCCGACGTTGCTGGCCGGCATATCCCTCGGCATCGTCCTGGCTGCCGTAACCGCCATCTGCACAGCTCCGGCGGCCCTCGCCCAGCAACCGGCGCCGCAAGCCGGCCGCGGGCCGGCGGAACATGAGCGCGTCACTCGACTCCAGGATTCGCTGGACGCCGGCGAAGACTGGGATATCGGCGTGCCGCTGGTGCCCGTCCCTTCCTCCGGCGATGAATCGCTTGCCGAGTTGATTCGCGGCGGGCGCGCGCTGGACTCCGAAGCCTACCTGGCGCTGAACAGCGAGTTCCGACGCGTTCGACAACTGCTGCAGGTGCGGCCCAACGACGAGCAGGTACAGCAGCAACTCGAAAAACTGCAGGACGATCTGGCGCGGCGCATCGAGATCAACCTCGAGTTCGATTACCTTTACGCGGCCGCCGTGTACCTGGAACTCTTTCGGCAGGCCGACGGCCCGCCAGGGACGTTGCGCCGGTTCAGTCGCCGGTTGAGCGAGCGACGATCGGCACGGCTCGACTGACCGCAGCGTCATTCGGAGCTTCCCTATTCCTTGGCCTGGTCCTTCTGTTCGTCGTCGTAGATGACCTCGTGCTCGAAGAATCCGAGCACCACGACGATGATCAGTGCAATGCCGGTGATCAGCGCGGCCAGTATGAAGTTGCCGGTCGCGCAAGCCACCCCTATGGCCCCGGCGATCCAGATCGCAGCGCCGGTGGTGATGCCCTGGATGGAGCCGCGGCCCTGGATGATGCTGCCGGCGCCCAGGAAGCCGATGCCGCCGATCACGCCTTCGACGATGCGTGTCGGGTCGATCCGCGCCGACGGGTCGCCCACGGCGGTCGCGAAAAGAATCTCGTAGCCGACCAGCATGAAGCCCGCCGCACCAAGAGACACCAGCATGTGCGTACGCAGCCCGGCCGGCCGTTGGCGCAGTTCCCGCTCCAGTCCTATGACCGACGCCAGTCCGGCCGCGGCCAGCAGCCTCAGGACCATGTCGACGATCGCGATTTCGGATTCCATGGCGGCTTCCTGTGTTTTGCCCGCTTGTCAGGGTAGCCTATCCCCCTTTCCATACCCGAATGCCGATGACACTCCGAATCGCCAGCTTGACCATCGTGGCGCTGATCGCCTTCGCCGCCAACTCCATTCTCGCCCGGGCGGCCCTGACCCAGACCGCGATCGATCCACTGAGCTTTACCGCGATCCGGATCGTCGCCGGCGCGCTGATGCTCTGGCTGATCGTGCGATTGCGGCCTGGCCTGGCCGCTGGACGCGGCAGCTGGGGCTCGGCGCTGGCCCTGTTCGGCTACGCGATACTGTTTGCGGTGGCCTATCTTTCGCTTACGGCTGCCACGGGTGCGCTGCTGTTGTTCGGCGCGGTACAAATCACGATGGTCAGCTGGAGTCTCCTGACCGGTGATCGGCTGACGGTCCGCCAGTGGATCGGTTTCGCGCTTGCGCTCGCCGGCCTGGTGTGGCTGCTGCTTCCGGGATTGGCGGCGCCCCCGCCGGTGCCGGCTGGCCTGATGATCGCCGCCGGCATCGCCTGGGGAATTTATACCCTGCGCGCGCGCGGCGCCGGTGATCCGACCCGCGTCACCGCTTCGAACTTCCTGCTGGCCAGTATTCCGGCGGTTCTGGTCGCCGTGGCATTTTCCGGCCGGGGCGCGCTTGATTCAATCGGTGTCCTGCTGGCCGCGGCGTCGGGCGCGCTGGCCTCAGGGTTGGGCTACGCGATCTGGTATGCCGCGTTGAAGCACATTCGGACCTCCACCGCCGCTGTCGCCCAGTTGAGCGTGCCCGTTATCACCGCCGTCGCCGGTGTAGGATTGCTTGCCGAACCCATCAGCCTGAGACTGCTGCTGGCCGGCGCGGCCGTGCTCGGAGGAATTGCACTGGTCGTGGTCGACGGTTATCGGTCCAGGCCAAAGCGCAAAGACAAGGACTCGAGATGAACCGATTGCAGGGAAAGGTCGCGCTGGTCACCGGCGCCGCGCGCGGTATTGGCGAGGCCATTGCCCGCGCCTTCGTTTCCGAGGGCGCGCACGTGTTTCTCTCCGACATCAAGGATCGACAGGGACGTGCGGTGTCCGACGAACTGGGCGAGCATGCGACCTATCTCCGGCTCGATGTTCGGGAGGAACTTGAATGGCGAGCGGCGTTCGAGCGCATTCTGGCGCTGCACGAGCGCTTCGATATCCTGGTCAACAATGCCGGTGTCACCGGTTTCGAAGAAGGTGGCGGGCCGCAGGATCCGGAAAATGCAGTGCTTTCGGACTGGCACCGCGTTCACAGGACCAATCTCGACGGCGTCTTCCTGGGCTGCAAGCACGCCATTCGCGCGGTGCGCGCAACCGGGAGTTCCTGCTCGATCATCAACATTTCCTCGCGCTCCGGGATGGTCGGCATTCCGGGCGCCGCGGCATACGCTTCGTCCAAGGCGGCGGTGCGAAACCACACCAAGACGGTCGCGCTTTACTGCGCCGAGCAGGGGCTTGCCGTCCGCTGCAACTCGATCCATCCGGCGGCGATCCTCACGCCCATGTGGGAACCGCTGCTGGGGAGCGGCCCGGAACGGGAGAAAACGATGAAAGGCTTTGTCCAGGATTGCCCGATGAAGCGCTTCGGCAGGCCGGAGGAAGTCGCGGCGCTCGCGGTAATGCTTGCCTCCGACGAAGCCGCCTACATCAACGGCGCCGAACTGAACATCGACGGCGGTATCCTGGCGGGCGCCGCGGCTACGCCTTCGGTCGTCGACGCCGCAGATTCCTGGGGAACCTCTGAATAACTCTGCACGGGCGCGACGCCGCCTTTGAAGAGTTATGCAGAGGCTTCCTAGAACGAAGATCCGGGCTGCTTGAGAAACTCGACCTCCTCTTCGGTCGATTCGCGCCCGAGAATCGCGTTGCGGTGGGGGAACCGGGCGAACCGGTCGATGATTCTCCTGTGCGCTTCGGCGAAGTCGACGAAACCCTCGAAAACCTGCTTCTGGTCTTCCGGCACCTCATGCACCAGGCCCCGCATCAGGTCCACGCACCAGGCCTGGTCGTCGATGGATTCGGCGTGTTCCAGCGGCAGGTAGAAGAACACCCGCTGTATCGGTCGCAGGCGAGCGTCGATGCCGGTTTCCACGCCTTCCACGCACAGCGCGCGCGCCTGATCGTCGAACCGGAACATCGCTGACGTATCGCGATAGATGTTTCGGGGAAACTGGTCCAGCAGGAGTATCAGCGCAAGCCAGCCCTCGGGCGACGCTTTCCACTCATCGAGTTTGCCCGCGCCGGCGGCCTGTACCTGCGGCTCGAAGCGATGGCGTATCTCGTTGTCGGTGGCTTCGCTCTTGCCCCACCACAGACCGGACTGGCGCCCGGCGATCGTCGGATCGTCGAGCTCGTGGACCCCCTTTCCGAACCAGAATTCCAGAATTTCATCGATATTCGTCATCAAGTCGGTCTCCGGGACTGCAGACCCGATCGTAGCGCAGCCGTGACTTCCGGCGCTATCGTCCCGTCGGCCGAATCCCTATAATTTCGGGGAACGAATCACGGTCGGCGAAAAAAATCCCGCGCGTCGCCCCCCAGGATTCGTCACGTAAAGGAGCTGCTCATCATGAAAACGCTGTTGATCGCAATCTGCTGGTGCATCCTGTTCGTCCTGAGCTGGCCGCTGGCGCTGCTGGTGCTGCTGCTGTGGCCGGTGATCTGGCTGCTGTTGCTGCCGTTCCGCTTGATCGGCATCGC
>CAYYZR010000028.1:0-20342 GCA_964476005.1 uncultured Halomonas sp. | reverse complement strand
GGTCTTTACACTTCCTGGCTTTATCCGCGTTTATCCGCGCCGATCCGCGGCAAGAAAAGCCTTCGACTTTCCGCCTACTTCAAAAGCTTCGTCACATCGCGAAACTTCGGATGCGTCGCATCCACCATCAACTCGAACAGCGCCATCTCGACATTGCTCAAATGAACGCCGGCGCGCTCCATGCGACGAAAACCGATGTCGCGATTGAATGCGCTGCGCGACGAGGTGGCGTCGGCGATCAGGTGCACGCTGTAGTCGTCGCGCAGCAGCGCCGCGGCCGTCTGCCAGACGCACACGTGCGTTTCGATGCCGCACAGCAATACCTGCTTGCGTGCGGTTGCCTCGATGCGTGCTCGGATTGTGTCATCACCCATGCAGCCAAAACTCGACTTGGCGCAGGGCGAAAGTCCGGACAGGGGCTCCTGCAGTTCGTCGACAGTGGCCCCCAGCTTGTCGGGCAACTGTTCGGCCCAGACGACGGGAATATCGAGCAGGCGACATGCTCGAATCAGCACGCCTTGCGCGTGGATCATGGCGTCGCTTTCGTGCATCAGGCGCGCCAGCCGGCCCTGGACATCGACGACTACAAGCACAGTGTCGTCGAGCACGGGATGTTCGGTCGTAGAGACATTCATGGTAAGTCCTTTCTGCTGCGCGAACAACACCATCCTAGCAGGCCGGGTTGTTTTATTTGCTCAAGTGTGTAAGTTATTAAGGCATGGACTTAAAC
The DNA here is from genome assembly GCA_964476005.1 of uncultured Halomonas sp. GTDB lineage: Bacteria > Pseudomonadota > Gammaproteobacteria > Xanthomonadales > Wenzhouxiangellaceae. The sequence continues at coordinate 19,612 of CAYYZR010000028.1, read as the reverse complement.
GACTACAAGGTTTCGGAGTTCTACGACGAACTCGTCACGCCCTCGGGCCGCCCCCGCGCGGCTTCACGCGCGCTCTGGAAGTATCTCAAGAGCCTGGACGCCGAGGAAATCAGCGAGCGCAAGCTCGCCTGCGAGGTTGCCGCGCTGGTCGCCGGCATTACCTTCCGGGTCTATTTCGAGGACACCGGCGTCGACCGCGCGATGCCGTTCGACCTCATCCCGAGGGTGATCCCGAAGAAGGAATGGGACAGCATCTCGGAAGGTCTGGAACAGCGCGTGCGGGCGCTGAACATGTTCATCGACGATCTGTACAACGATCAGAAGATCATCGAAGACGGCGTCGTGCCGGCCGACCTGATCGCCGGTTCCGAGAACTTCCGCGAGCAGTGCCGCGGATTCTCGCCGCCGCTGGGTATCTGGGCCCATATCTGCGGCAGCGACCTGGTTCGCGGCGGCGACGGCACCGTCTACGTGCTGGAAGACAACCTGCGTATCCCGTCGGGCGTGTCCTACATGCTGGAAAACCGCCAGGTGATGAAGCGCGTTTTCCCGGAGCTGTTCGAGGACAGCGGCATCCAGCCGGTGGACGAATATCCCGCCCAGCTGTTCGACATGCTGGCCTCGCTGTCGCCGAGACCCGTGGAATATCCGAACGTGGTCGTGCTGACGCCGGGTGTTTTCAATTCGGCGTACTTCGAGCACGCCTACCTCGCCCAGCAGATGGGCGTGGAGCTGGTCGAAGGCCGCGACCTGGTCGTCGACGACGACAACAACGTGCTCATGCGCACCATCGCCGGGCTGGAACCGGTCGACGTGATCTACCGCCGGGTCGACGATGCGTTCATCGATCCTGAGGTCTTCAAGCCGGATTCGCTGCTCGGGGTCCCCGGGCTGATGCGCGCCTGGCGTTCCAACAAGGTTGCGCTGGCCAATGCGCCCGGGGCCGGCGTGGCCGACGACAAGGTGGTCTACGCCTGGATGCCCGAGATCATCCGGTATTACCTGGACGAGGATCCGAAGCTGGCCAACGTGCCGACCTGGAAGTGCAGCGATCCCGAAGACATGAAGTACGTGCTCGCGCACATCGGCGAACTGGTGATCAAGCCGGCCAACGAATCCGGCGGTTACGGCATGCTCATCGGCCCGCACTCCACCAAAAAGGAGCAGCAGGAGTTCGCCCGGCTTATCAAGGCAGACCCGCGCAACTACATCGCCCAGCCGACGCTGGCGCTGTCGACCTGCCCAACCATGGTACCCGGCGGCGTCGGCGCCAGGCACGTGGACCTTCGGCCCTTCATTCTTTCCGGCCAGCAGACCTTCGTGACGACCGGCGGACTCACCCGGGTGGCCATGAAAGCCGGCTCGCTGGTGGTCAATTCGTCGCAGGGCGGCGGCAGCAAGGACACCTGGGTGGTCGATACCGAGACCGCCGGACGTGCGGGAGGTAAATCCTGATGCTTTCACGCCTCGCCGAACATCTCTACTGGCATGGACGCTACCTGGAGCGTGCCGAGGGTCTGGCGCGCCTGATCAACGTCAACGCCCACCTCAACCTCGATCTGCCGGGACGAATCGCGCCTGGCTGGGAGCCGCTGGTGCGCATTACCGGCGCTTTCGATCTGTTCGAAGAGCTATACGACGACGATTTCGGCGAGCGCCAGGTGGCCAAGTTCCTGATCGCCGACGAGCGCAACCCCGGCTCGATACGCTCGGCGCTGGAACTGGCGCGCGACAACATGCGCGCGGCCCGCGACCTGTTGCCGCGCGAGGTCTGGGAGCAGATGAACGGGCTTTATCTGCGCATCTCCGAACAGATCAGCGGCAACGTCTCCAAGCGGCGCCGGCACGAATCGCTGGCCGAGCTCATCCTCGGATCGCAGCAGATCGCCGGCATGCTCATGGGCACCATGAGCCAGGACCACGCCTACGACTTCATCCTGATCGGGCGTTATCTGGAACGCGCCGACGTGACCACCCGGATTCTCGACGTGCGCGCCGACGACCTTCTGCCGGAACAGGCCGAAGACGTCCCGGCATTCGAATCCATCCAGTGGATGAGCGTTCTCAAATCGCTGACCGGGTACCAGATGTATCGCCGCCACGTCCGTACCCGTGTTGCCGGACCCGACGTGCTGCGTTTCCTGCTGCGAGACCGGCTGTTCCCGCGCTCGGCGATGTTCTGCCTCAAGGCGCTGGAATCGCTGCTGCACGATCTGCCCGGCGAAGACGACAGCGCATTGCGCGCGACCACCGCACTGATGCGCCACCTGGATTCGGCCCGCATGGCCCGGCTCAAGGGCGAACCGCTAAGCGAGTTCATCGACCGCATCCAGATTGAATTGGGCGACATCGGCCAGCATATCTCGCAGACCTGGTTCCAGTCGGCCCCCGAATGAAGACATTCCGCTGCACCTGCGGCAACACGCTTTACTTCGAGAACACGCACTGCGTGCAGTGCGACCGGACGCTGGGTTTTCTGCCCGACGAGCTGGTGCTGTCGGCGTTCGAGTCCGACAGCAAGGGACGCTTTGTGGCGCTGGCCCCGGAAGCGCGCGGCCACCATTACCGCAAGTGCCGCAACTACAGCGACCAGGATGCATGCAACTGGATGGTGCCGAACGACGACGCAAACCCGTTCTGCATCGCCTGCCGGCTCAACGAGGTCATTCCCAACCTGGACAAGCCCGGCAACCGCGAGCGCTGGCTGCGGGTGGAAAAACGCAAGCGCCGGCTGATCTACGACCTTCGGCGCCACCGCCTGCCGCTGGTCGGGCGCGACCTGGAGCCGCAGACCGGCCTTGCCTTCGCGTTCATGGAAGACGACCCGGGCGACGGTCTGGAATTCCACGACAGCCACGAAGGCACGCAGATCATGACCGGCCACGCCAACGGACTGATCACGATCAACATCGCCGAGGCCGACGACGTAGAGCGCGAGCGCATGCGCGTGGCCATGAACGAAGCGCAGCGCACCCTGCTGGGCCATTTCCGCCACGAAAGCGGCCACTACTACTGGGACAGGCTGGTGCGCAACGGGCCCTTGCTCGGACGGGTGCGCGAACTGTTCGGCGACGAACGCGAGGACTACCAGGCCGCGCTGGGCCGCTACTACAACGAAGGCGCGCAAGCCGGCTGGCAGGACAACTACGTCAGCGCCTACGCCAGTTCGCACCCGTGGGAAGACTGGGCCGAATGCTGGGCCCACCTGCTGCAGATCGTAGACACGCTGGAAACCGCCGCGGCCATCGGCATGGCGCCGGCCCGCGCGGTCAGCGACGACATGGACGAGCGCATCGAGCACTGGGTGAAGCTGGCGGTCAACATCAACCTGCTCAATCGCAGTCTCGACCAGCCCGACCCCTACCCGTTCGTCCTCACGCCCACCGTCATCGACAAGCTCAAGCTGGTCAACACCGTCATCGAGTCCAGCGGGTTCAGCAAGTAGATAGCTGATTACGCGCGAGAGTCGGCGAAAAACAAACAGCTCTCGCGAAGCCGCAAAGGCGCGAAGAACTGCGAAACACAGAAGTTGCACGACCTTAACCTGCTTTCCTTCAGCGTCACAACGGAAAGAGAAGCTGTAGCACCCAAAGCATGCAATGTGGCTATGATTATATTCGCCCAGCGATTGAGTCCATACTTCAGCAATCGTGAAAGGACGATCATGACCATCGCCAGTTCCAGGTAGATGGCTGCAAACAGCAGCATTTCAGGCGTTGCCATTGAACTGACTGATTCCACCTCTTCTGCTGTTGTGGGGACAACCCCTCCCGGCAGTTTAAAGATATTTGCAAACAGGTAGTTCAAGGTGACGAATATCCAGGCCGCTGAAATAACCGATCTTCTGTCTACGCCATGCTTGCTATCTTGCATTTTATTTCCTGGCGTTTGGTATTGGAAGCATCTCGAAGATTGCTAATCGGCGCCTTTTCTACAGATCAAAAAGCTAGTGATCGGGCTGCTTTCCGGAGTCCAGTCGTGCACGACCTCGAAACCAGCCTGAACGATGCGATCGCGAAATTCACGTTTCGTGAAGAAGGCTACGGTCGGCATCACGCGCAACATCCGGAGTAGCGGTTCCACAAAGCGTAACCAGGACCAGGGCAGCTTCTCCTTCAGACAGGCAGTGCTGGTGATGAACAGGCCTCCAGGCGGCAACAATTGATGAATGGTTTCAATCTGTGTGCGCCAATCGGGTAGCAAGTGCAGAACGTTCAATCCGAGCACAGCATCGAACTGTTGCCCTTGGTGCCGCGCGCTAGTTATAGTGCCAACGGAAAACTTGACATTGGCGACACCGTTTTCAGAACGTTTCTGTTCGGCAATGCGAATCATCTCCCGCGCAATGTCTGTGGCGATGTATTCCTTGACGAAGGGCGCATGATGCAGCGCGGTCGTTCCCGTGCCACAGCCGACCTCCAGGACCCGCATATACGGTTTCAGGTAGCTCTGGGTGATTTCCAATTTACGGGTGTATACCTGCTCGTTGGGAACTGCGCTCCTGGCATATCTGGGCGCGATCTTGTTCCAGAAAGTCTCGGCGGAGTGCATGGCAATATCCTTGCTGGCAATTGATCAACTCGGTGTGCGAACAGTCTATCAATGCATTAATGGTGGTAATATGGCCAAAAGTGTTTTTTTAGGATGCATATTTGCATGGATTGGCGCGCCATTGCTTTCGACTGGAACCGAGCCAAGAGTTTTCTGATCGCTGTAGAAGAGGGCTCGTATTCCGCGGCCGCCAAGGCGCTAGGGGTTTCTCAACCCACGATTGGGCGGCAGATTGGCGAGCTGGAGCAGGAATTGAAAGTGGCTTTGTTCGAGCGTGCGGGCAGAAGCCTGGTGTTGACACCGCAGGGACGCCAATTGGTCCGTCACGTCAAGTCCATGGCGGATGCGGCCGGTCAACTGTCGCTGGCATCCAGCGGGCATGCTCAGTCGCTTTCGGGAACGGTGCGAATATCTGTTTCAGAGGTCGTCGGGGCGTTGGTGCTTCCGGAGATTATCAAACGACTACATGAAGCAGAGCCAGGCATCGAACTGGAAATCCTGGCAACGACCGAAGAGAGCGACTTGCTTCGTCGCGAAGCCGATATTGCGGTTCGCCTGTATCGCCCTGAGCAAGCTGATCTTATCGCGAAGAAAGTGGCGGGTACTGCGTTTTATCCATACGCCACACCGGACTATATAAAACGTTCACGGTTGGACAGGGGGAATTCCAGCCTGAGTGACGCTGAGCTTATCGGTTCCGACGACAATTCTGTCTTGACAGGGATACTTAAAGAAAACGGCCATCCGGTAACGTCGAAAAATTTCCCGATTCGGACCAATAACCGGTTGGCGCAGTGGGAGCTTACAAAGGCAGGTGTTGGAATCGGCATCATGTCGCGCGAGATCGGGGACAGTGAACCTTCGGTAGTACGTGTGCCGTCGGCCTTTTCACCGGTTCGCGTTGATATGTGGTTGGTGGTGCATAGAGAGCTGCGCACCAATCTACGGATCAAGTACGTATTTGATTTCCTGCACCATCAACTTGGCCTTGTACTTGGAAAGAGTTCGCCCAGTCATTGATCGTTCAGCAGGCTGGGAATACCAGGAGATCTGAAGCCGCGCATGTCGGCAAACCTCAAATGGTCGGAATGCAAGGTTCGAGCTTTTCGATCAGGCCCGCGCCACCACCCAGACATCCACCCGGCCCACGCCGGCGCGCTTGAGCACGCGGGCGCACTCGGTGAGCGTCGCGCCGGTGGTCATGACGTCGTCGACCAGCACCGCGTGGCGCACGCCGGGCGGCAGACGGCGAAGCGCGAACGCCCCCTTGACGTTGCCGGCGCGGCGGTCGGCGGGCAGTTCGGACTGGGTCACCGTCGCGCGCGAGCGGCTCAAGACAGCCGCCCACGGCAGACCACCGAAATGGCGCGACAGGTCCCGGCACAGCAGTTCGGCCTGGTTGAACCCTCTGCGCCAATGGCGAAGCCAGTTCAGCGGCACCGGGATCATCAGGTCGGGCCTGGCGGCATTCGACTCTGCCAGCCGCTCGGCCAGCAGCCGTGCCAGCGCCCGGCCGGCCGCCAGGTCGCGGTCGAACTTGAAGCGCTGGACCAACGAGGCAATCGGCGCCCGGTAGCCGAAGCCGGCCGCGGCGCGATCGAACGGCGGCGGACGACCCACGCATTCGCCGCAGACATCCACGGTGCGCGCCAGTTCCAGGCCGCAGGTCCGGCAGTGTCCCTCCATGGCCGGCAAATCGGCCCGGCACCCGCTGCAGCAGCCGTGCCCGGTGTCGCTGCCCTGGCCGCACACAAGGCACACCGGCGGCCAGATCGCGTTCAGCACGCTGTCGACTTTCAAGTGCGCTTTCAGGTTGACAAGTCGCGTGCCGGCTTCCGATACTAGACGCCTGGACGTCGCCGCCTTGGGTGCTGGTTTACCCGCTGTGCTCATGGCGCGTCTTTTCAATCAATCATCCGAACCTGGAAACATCTTGCCATGGCGGTATCCGCACCGGTAACCGGCGCGCCCGAAGCGCCCCCCGCGCTGCTACGACACGACTGGACGCTCGACGAGGTCCGGGCGCTGTTCGAGCGGCCGTTCAACGACCTGCTGTTTCGCGCCCAGCAGACCCACCGTGCCAACTTCGATCCCAACGAGGTTCAGGTCTCGACGCTGCTGTCGATCAAGACCGGGCGCTGCCCTGAAGACTGCAAGTACTGCCCGCAGTCGGTGCGCTGGAACACCGGGCTCGAAGAGGAAGACCTGCTGCCGGTCGAGGTGGTGCGCGCGGCCGCGCGCAAGGCGAAAGCCGCCGGCTCCCAGCGGTTCTGCATGGGTGCGGCCTGGCGCCGGCCGAAGAATCGCCAGATCGACCAGGTCATCGAGCTGCTGCAGGTGGTTCGCGACGAAGGGCTGGAAACCTGCATGACGCTCGGCATGCTCACCGCCGCGCAGGCCGATCGCCTCAAGGACGCCGGGCTGGACTACTACAACCACAATCTCGACACCTCGCCCGAGTATTACAAGGACATCATCACCACCCGCACCTATGAGGATCGGCTCGAGACGCTGGCGAACGTGCGCGAGGCCGGAATGAAGGTGTGCTGCGGCGGCATCGTCGGCATGGGCGAGGCGCGCGCCGACCGGGTCGGCATGCTGGCCCAGCTCGCGAATCTGCCCGAGCACCCGCAGTCGGTGCCGATCAACCTCCTGGTCCGGGTGCCCGGCACGCCGATGGAAGACACCGAGCGACTCGACCCGCTGGAATTCGTCCGCACGGTTGCCGTGGCCCGCATCCTGATGCCGGCGTCCCGGGTTCGACTTTCGGCCGGCCGCGAGGACATGAGCGAGGCGCTGCAGGCGCTGTGCTTCGCCGCCGGCGCCAACTCGATCTTCTACGGCGAGAAACTGCTGACCACGGGCAACCCCGACACCGATGCCGACCTGCGGCTGTTCGACAAGCTCGGCATCAACCAGGACAAGCCGGTCGCAAAAGACCACAGCCGGGCAAGCGCGGAAACGCCCTGATGCGCCCGGCAGTCGCCGCGCGACTGGCGCGGCAACGAGACCAGCGCATCGCCGCCGACGCCCAGCGCCGGCGCGAAGTCCTGGAGCCGGTGGACGCCGTGACGGTGGCGCGCGACGGAAAACGGCTGGTCAACTTCAGCGCCAACGACTATCTCGGTCTGGCCGCGCACCCCGACGTGGCCGGCGCCATGGCGGACGTCGCGAAAAAGCGGGTCGGCGCCGGCGCCTCCGCGCTGGTGTCCGGCCACGCATCCGAGCATCGCGAACTCGAGGCGGCATTGGCCGACTGGCTGGGCTTCGATGCCGCAATTGTCGTCGGCTCGGGCTACCAGGCCAACCTGGCGCTGGGCCAGACGTTGCTGGACCGGGGCGACCGGCTGCTGGCCGACCGTCTCAATCACGCCTCGCTCAACGACGGTGCGCGACTGGGAGGGGCGCGCATCGCCAGGTACCGGCACGCCGACGCCGAAGATGCCGAGCGCAGAATCGGCGAGCGCACGCGCTGGATCGCCACCGACGGCGTGTTTTCCATGGACGGCGACCTGACGCCGCTGCCCGGGCTGGTTCGGCTTGCCGACGGTCACGACCTGGGGCTGTGGCTGGACGACGCGCACGGCATCGGGGTTCTGGGCGCCACGGGCCGCGGCGTTATTGAACATTTAAACGTTGATGTCTGCAAGATAGATGCATTTGTCGTCACGTTCGGAAAATCCCTGGGCACACAGGGCGCAGCGATACTGGCCGATCGGTCGCTGATCGAAGCGCTGGTCAACCGCGCCCGGGGCATCATTTATTCCACCGCGATGGCCCCGCCGTTGGCCGCTGCCACATCCTGCGCACTGGGTCTGCTGCAGGACGAAGCCTGGCGGCGATCGAAACTGGCCGAGAATATCGAACGCTTCCGACAGCGGGCCGGCGCCCTGCCCTTGTCGGGGTCGGAGACCGCCATCCAGCCCATCGTCATCGGCGACAATGCACGCACCCTCGAGACGAGCGAAACGCTGGCGGCACAGGGCTTCCTGGTGCGGGCCATCCGCCCACCGACGGTACCCGAAGGCACGGCCCGGCTTCGCATCACGCTTTCGGCCGCTCACCAGCCCGAACAGATCGATCGGCTGGTCGACGCGCTACTGAAATGCATGACCTGAATCCACGGACAGCCGACAAGCTCATGAACAAAGTCACCATAGGCGCCCTGCACGGCTGGGCCATGCACAGCGGCCTGTTCGAGGATCTGGCCGACGCGCTGCCCGAAGCCGACTGGCGCGCGATCGACCTGCCCGGTCATGGACAGAACCGCGGCAAGCCCTGGCCCGACGACACGGATCGCCTGATCGACTGTCTGGTTCGGGACCTGCCGGAAGGCAGCTTTCTGGTCGGCTGGTCGCTGGGCGGGCTGCTGGCCATTCAGGCCGCGCTGAAATACCCCGAACGCCTTGCCGGGCTTGTCCTGGTCTCCGCCACGCCGTGCTTCATCGCCCGCGAGCACTGGCCCGACGGCGTCGACGCCGGCCTGCTCAAGGCCATGGCCATGGAACTTGCCGCAGACCCCGAGGTGGTCGTCAACCGCTTCCTGGCGCTGGAAATCCACGGCAGCGCCCATCCTCGCGACGAGCTCAAGCGCCTGAAATCGCTGGCGCTCGCGCACGGTCTGCCGGACAAGGCCGCGCTGCTGGCCGGATTGAAGCACCTGGCCGCCACCGACCTGAGCGCCCGCCTGGCCGAAATTGAATGCCCGGTGCTGCTGCTGGGCGGGCGGCGCGACAGACTCGTGCCATGGAAAGCGCTGGAACGCAGCCACCGGATACTGCCGAACAGTCGGCTTGTCCGTATTCCGGGAGCGGCCCATGCGCCGTTTTTGACCGACGCCGGCGGCGTGGCCGACGCCATCAGCGACTTCTTGCATGAAGCTGATGACTCGAATTAAGCCGGCGACGAAGCGTCTTTTCGCATCGAATATCAGAAAGAAATATAGAGTAGACCATAGACGATGACCCAAAGAACGTGAGCAAAAAAATCTTCGATAAGCCCGCCATCAAACGCGCCTTCGGCCGTGCCGCCGACGATTACACCAATCACGCCCGGCTGCAGGCCGAGGTCGCCGATCGGCTGCTCGAACGCCTCGACGGCCTGAAGTTCGAGCCGAAGACCGTGATCGATCTCGGCTGCGGCCCCGGGGTGCAGGCAAAAGCGCTGTCGCAGCGCTTCGATAACGCGCGCGTGGTGGCGATGGACTGGTCGCTGCCGATGCTTGCGCGCGCCGGCGCCGAGCGAGGCTGGCTGCGCAAGCGCTTCGAAAGGGTCGCGGCCGACGCCAACGCGCTTCCGCTGGCAGACTCCAGCATCGACCTGCTGTATTCCAATCTGATGCTGCAGTGGTGCGACGACCTGCCGGCGTTGCTGAACGGCTTCAGGCGCATCCTCAAGCCCGGCGGGCTGGTGCTGTTTTCGACCTTCGGCCCGGATACCCTGGTCGAACTGCGGGAGGCTTGGCGGAAAGTCGACAAACAGCCGCACGTGAGCCCGTTTGCCGACGTGCAAACCATCGGCGATGCGATGATGCGCGCCGGCTTCGGCGAGCCGGTACTCGACACCGACTGGATCACGACCACCTACACCAAACCGCGCGCGCTGCTCGACGAACTCAAGGCCATAGGCGCGACGTATGCCGGCAGCGACCGGCAGCGCGGCCTCACCGGGCCGAGGAAACTCAGGGCGCTGCTGGCCGCCTACGAAGCGACGCGCATGAATTCGGGCCTGTACCCGGCCACCTGGGAAGTCGTCTACGCGTCGGCCTGGGGCCCGGAAGAAGGCGCGCCCATCCGCAACATCCACGGCGAGGAAGCCTCGGTATCGGTTGCGAGCATCGGGCGGAGGAAAAGATAGCCGAAGTCTGCGCGCCGGTCAGCCTAGGCGCTAACGACAGCGCTGCACGAGCCCCGCGATCAGCAGCAGTACTGCCAGCAATCCAAGCATCAACGGCGAATCCGCAGGAACTGGAAGAGCCGCCGGCGCCTCACCCGCGCTGACGACGCGGGCTTGGGACTCGGACAGCGCGTGCGCTTCGGTTTCCACCGTCGCCTCAACCTGGATGATCCCGGTTGTTCCGCGCGAGGCGGCACGGTCGAACAAGATGGTATAGGTCAGGCCTCCGCCCGCCGAAATAGGGCCTACCTGGTTGAAAGTCCCGCTACCCGAGGCATTCGGACAGACGGCGTCGCCGGCGGCCCGGCAGGTGTAGCGTGGATTGACCGCGCCGGTCGGTACCGGAAGCGTAGCGCGAAAGTTGCGCTCGGTCGGGGCCGTGTTTGTCAGCAGCAGCTCGAAGCTGACGGGATCGCCGCCCTGCACGGCCTGCAAGCTTGCTTCCAGGGGCTGGCCCCGATCCAGAATGGTTCCGGCCTGCTCCAGCGGATCGACGTAGACATTGACTCGGCCGGTCTGCGTATCCGTCAGCGTATACGTCAGCTCGAAATTGATATCCGACGCAGTCGCAAACCAGAAGGCACCGTTGTCGGGCCGGCCGTCGAGCACGCTGGAAAGAAAATCCAGCCCCTCGGGGCCGAATAGCGCGCCCACCCCGCTATGATCAACCGCTCCGCTGGCAGTGGCAACGCCGGTATCGCCGGTCAGCGACTCGAACGCGACATCCAGACCATAACGGCCGTTCTGGAGACAAAATGCGAACCCACAAGACGCAGTTCCCCGCTGGTCCTCGTCATGGATCCCGAATCCGCCAGCGCCTTCCGGCACCGTAGCCGACGCGTCGCAAGTTGCGAAAGCGTTTGTGTCCGCCACCGGAGAAAAGGGCTGGCCGGCGTCGGAAGCGTAGCGCACCGTGTCGCCGGTTACGGTATCGGTCACGGTGATCTCGGTGGCCGCATCGGTCGCACCGGAGGCAAATACCCAAAACCGACCATTGATCGGGCAGCCGTTCAGCACTTTGACGAAGGCATCGAGCTGGTCGACGTCGTAGAAGCGGAAGACTGCCGCATTCATTCCGCCGAAAACGGGTTCTGCGTTGCCCGCAGGAAGTCCCGCGGACGAAGGCACGAAGGCCGCGCCGGCCGAATCGAACGTCATCGAGACCACAAAGCGATTCTGTTGCAGGCAGGCCGTGGTGTCAGTCCACGAACAGTCTGGCGACTGCGCCAGGGAAATCCCGCTGCAAAGCAGAAAGAGGAGGGAAACCAGGAGGCGCATGGCGGTACCCATAAATTATGAAGCGACCGGCGGCCAGTTTATGTCAGTGCGACGGTGCTGTCCATTGATGCTGGATACCGACAGCGGCGGTCTGCGGTACACCGCGAGGACGGAGCCGCGTTTCCTGCTAATATCCGGGCTCAACATCCGAACCGGTGCGGAAATATAAATGAAACAAGCGATTCTGAGAGGATTCCTGGCAATGGTTCTGGCGCTTGCGGCCTTTCCGGCCCTGGCGCATCACGGCTGGTCGGGCAATACCGCCGGCGAAATCGAATTGTCCGGCACGGTGGTCACCGGCGTCAGCCTGGCCGGCGCCCACGGTGCGATGCAGATCGAGGATGCCGACGGGCACGTCTGGGATATCACCCTGGCGCCCGGCCCGCGCACCCACCGGGCCGGTTTGAAGGAAGGCGTCATTCCGGTCGGCGCCGAGGTGACCGTGTTCGGCGAGCGCAACGAAAACCCGGACGTTTTCGAAGCCAAGGTTCGACGCGTGGTGTGGGACGACCAGGTGTTCGACGTCTACCCGCCGCAGTAGCGCGTGGCCCACAGACGGCCGGTGACATCCCGTGTATGAGTTGATGGCCTGGCTCGAAGGCTCGGCGCTGGCCGACTTCCTGCGCGGCCTGGGCATCTGGACCTACGGCCTGCTCAACCTGGGCCATATCCTCGGCATCGGCAGCCTGTTCGGCGCCGTATTGATTCTGGACCTGAAACTGATGGGCGTCTGGCGCTCGATTCCCGCGGCGATCCTGATCCGGCCGACCGTGCCATTGGCCGCGGCCGGTTTTCTGCTGGCCGCCGCCAGCGGCATCATGATGCTCTCGTTCAATACCACCGAGTACCACGGCAACCCGTTCATCTACGCCAAGTTTCCGATCATCGTCGTCGGCCTGGCGAACGTGGCCGTCATCCAGCGCCTGGGGGCATGGCGCCGCGCAGCGGACGGCGCGCCTGCCGAGGCCGGCGACCGGACAATGCTTGCGATCTTCGGCGCGCTGTCGCTGCTGATCTGGACGGCCGTCATTACCTGCGGAAGATTGATCGGCTACTGGTGATGACCGGGAAACCAGGCCCGGAAGCTGCGTGATCAGTGCCGGGTAGACTTCGCGTGGGCCGCTACCCCGCGTCGCGCGTACAAAGCGCACGACCGTCGTCGAAAATGTGGACGGCGTAGTATCGAAGCCCGCCGTCGAACATGAAGCCCCAGTGATACATGCCCGGCTCGCCGGCGATCTCTTCGCCGTCCTCGGCCGGGCGATCCACCAGCGACTCGCCGCTCCACAGGCAACAGTCTCCGATGGAAAACGGGCCGCGGATGCCCTCGCCGCCGGCGGCATCCGGATCATGCAGACGCTCCAGTTCCGCCAGCGAAGGCAGGCGCCAGTCGTCGTGCTCGGCCAATTCGAGCGCTTCGCAGTATTCGACGGCTTCCGGCCACTTGATGTTTTGGCCGTTGGTTGCAAGCGCCCATTCCAGGCCGTCGATTTCGACTGTCTGCTCGGCCGGCCCGGCGCCGGCTTCGGTTCCGCTTTCCGCGGCAATCCAGCCCGGGCTCAACCCGACGAGCAGGGCCAGGACAGCTATCGGAATACGGCGATGACGAAGGCGCATGGTTATTCTCCGGTGATCGAATCGAACGCGGAATTGCTTTGGCCGGGACAGTATAGGCGACAGACCAGGCCGTGCCGCGATCCGTCCGGCGCCCCGAGCGCCGTTATTGGCTGAGGGCCCAGTAGCCGACAAACCCCAGCGCGGCAGCCGACGCGATCAGCGCGATCAACGCAAAAAGGCCGTCGCGAGAGATCAGGGAAATACCGAACGTGAACAGCGCGACGCCGGCGAGGTTGGCGCTGAAAGGGATCAGCTCGAGCAAAGGGATCACCAGCGCCACGCCCAGCGAGGCCGTCGCGATCACGCGGGTCGCGAGCGGGCTTGTCAGGAATTCCAGCCGGCGACGAAGGAAGCGGTCGGCGATTCGAGCGGGCCTTTGCAGGAGATCCAGGGTCTTGTCCAGCCGTTGCCGGGAGATCGACCGCTTGAGGAGAAATTCCGGCAACCAGAAATACCTGCGCCCCACCAGTAGTTGAATCGCGGTGATGGCGACAAGGAGAGCGGCCAGCGTCGGCACACCGGGAATGTCGCCGACAAGCGGCGCGAGTACGATGATGCCGGAAAAAAACACGATGGCACCGAACGAGCGTCGCCCGAGTTGCAGCAACAGCGTCTCCAGGTCGACCGGATCATGATCGCCGTCGATGCGACGGATTCTCTCCAGCAGATGTTCCAGCCCGTTGCCATCCCATCGCAGGTCGTCCCGCGTCGGGGCAGCGCCGGCACCGAACGACTCCGATGTACCTTTGTTGCGGGGTCTCATGTTGCCCATTCTACGCCCGGAAATGGGTATGTTATTGTTATTGATACAAGTTCTTGAAGCTCTATCAATCAGCAGGCTCCATGGCAAGTGCCATAGACAAGGAACTGCAGCAACTCAGAGACGAGCTTTCCGCGCTGAAAAGCGAACTTTCGAAAATCAACAAGACCCTTTCCGAGCCGGCCAGAACCGCCAGGGACGAAGGCCGGGACCGTATTCGCGGCCGCCGAACAATTCGGCACCTCTTGCCGGATCTGTACTCGCGATGGGCGGAGTGGGAAACCGTCCGGCGCTCCCGACGACGGAGTGAGCACGGCAGACAATGCCTTCGCGAGTTGCGGTCAGTCAGTTCGCTGCGCTACTGCTTGACTTTTGTGCCAAGTCGAGCGAACCCGGACACCCGCCATGCATAAGTCCCAATCGATACGCCTGCAAGCGCCCGCGCCCGTCATTCATCGTTCACGCCACCCGGGTGATGCTGAACGCAGGCTTTATGTCTTCCAATGCTGGGGTCTAGCGTACCCCGTCGTTAATCCTGCAACATTCAGAGTATGAATGAGTCGACAGTGCAAGGCGCGACCCGCAGTGAATGGCAAGCCCTTTACAAGGGACGGAACGCCGCAATGTCGACTCAGACGCACGCCCGAAGGGCGAGCCCGAAAGAGACGAAGATTCGCGCTCATCTGCGGCGTTAGGGCTCTTGGAAAGGCAATAAGCATTCCCGGCGAGCCCTGCCTTGCAGCTAAGCGCTTTCCGACTCGCTGAAACTTACGGGATTAACGACGGGGTACACTAGCATGTGTCAGCGCGCAGTCTTCTTAGCAGCAAGTTTATGCCTCCTCATGGCGTGTTCGATTCCACTGGCCCGGGGCCAGGGCGAGAAAAATCCTGCTGTGCTTCTATTCAACTTCGATGACAGCACTGACAAGAACTGGACCGTCGTCAATGACGGCGTGATGGGTGGGCGTTCGAAGGGTTACCGCGAGATTTCCGATGGAATCTTGCGCTTCGACGGCACGCTCGTGACCCGCGGCGGGGGTTTCACCTCGGCGTGGACGGCACGACGGGTCGACCTGTCGGGCTTCGACGGCCTGGAGATGCGCGTACGCGGTAACGGCCGAAGCTTCGAGGTAGAAGTCAACGACGGTCGGCGTTATGGATGGCGCAATGTCTCCCGTCGGATAGCTTTCGAGACGACTGAAGAATGGCGCATCGTCCGGGCGCCGTTTACAGATCTACGCTCGACGGTGTTCGGTGAGCCGGTGGATGTTCCGCCGATCGATCTCGAATCGGTTGGGCGATTCGGCTTCTACATCCTCGACGGCATCGACGGTGCGTTCTGGCTTGAGGTCGACAGCATACGAGCCTACAGCAATCGGTGAAGGAAGCCTGAATCCCGGAATCACCGGATCGATGGCCGCGACGCTGTCCTCGGCCGGCGAGAGCACGCACCGGAGCAAGGCGTTGATCGGCGCGCTGGCGGCCAGAATGGCACCGCTCGGCATTCCCGACAAGCGTCGTCGAGCCGAGCAACGTCCGTCACAACGGTGTGCCGCGCGCCTGCGTCAATCCTGATCAGCCGGAACCGGCTTCAACCAGCGATCCATCCAGGCCTCGAGCCGCGAGTAGAGCTCGACGCGGTTCCTCGGCTTGCCGAAGCGATGCGGCTCGCCGGGGAAGCTGTGGCTTTCAAACACCTTGTCATGACGTTTGAGCGCGGCGACCGTCATTTCGAACTGGCGGAAAGGCGCGCGGGCGTCAGCCTGGCCGTGCATCAGCAGAATCGGAGTTTGGACCTGCCCGATTCGGGCGACCGAGTTGCTGCGAGCATAGACTTCGGGGCGATCGGCCGGCGGGCCGCCATGACCTTCGCGGGTGAACAGCCGGCCCAGGCGGTCGGCCGTTTCGTAGGCGTCGGCCCAGTCGTAGATCCCGGCCATGGGCACCGCGGCATCGAAGGCCTCGGGCCAGCGGGTAACGGTAGCCAGACTCATGATCCCGCCATAGCTGTAGCCGTAGATGCCGACCTTGCCGCTGGACCATGGCTGGGCACGGATGAAGTCGGCGGCCGCGGCGGCATCCTGGGCCTGCCCGTTGGCCCAGTCGTTGACCGCCATATCCTGGAACGCACGGCCGAAACCGGAACCGCCGCGATAGTTGATCGCCATGACCACATAACCCTGGTCGGCCAGACGCTGCTCGACCAGGTTCAGGCCGTTGTAGTAGGAATTCGTGCCGCCACCGTGGACCTGCACCAGCGCGGGGTATTCACCGTTCGGCGTGAAACCGGGCGGCGTGAAAACGAAGGCCTGAAGGTAGTGCCCATCGCGACTGCGATAGCTGATCACCTCGGGCGGCTCGACGCCTTGCCAGTCGGTGGATACCTCCGTCAGCCGCTCGGACGTCCCGCCGGACCGCGACAGCCGATCCACCTCTCGGCCGCGCGTCGGCGTGGAACGGACGAAGATGAATTCCCCGGCGCCTGTCGTGGCGTCGAACCCGTCGATCAACCCCCCCATGTGGCTGACCCGGGTGGCCACCCCGCCTGCAGCCGGGACGCGCCACAGGTCCAGCTCGCCGCGCGAATGGTTGGGGAAGAACAACTCCGAGCCGTCCGCAGACCACTGCGGGTGATTCATTGCCATCGCGTGAATCGGCATCCGGACCCGGCGCTCTTGGCCGGAGATCGCATCGACCAGGTACAGGTCCGACAAGTCGCCGTACCAGAACTCGTCCCTGGCGGTGGCGAACACGGCAATCCGGCTGCCGTCCGGCGACCAGGCCGGCGCCGCTTGCCCCATCAGGCTATCGGACAACCTGCGCTCTTCGCCGGAAGCCACGTTCACGAGCCAAAGGTCGTCGCTCCAGTAGTCGGCCTTGTTGGAAAAATACGCGATCGACTTGCCGTCCGGCGACCAGGCGTGGCCCAACCGGAACTCTTCGGCCGTCATGGATTCCCTGGTGAGCTGCCTGGGCTCGCCCGCCCCGTCGGCGCCGACCAGCCAGATATCCTGATGCCCCGACCAGGTGCTGTAGAACGCAACCACGTCACCGCCCGGCGATGGTGCCGGACCACGGGCGCCGCGAGCATCTTTCGTCAGCCGAACGGGGTCGCTGGAATCAATCCCGACAACCCACAGATCGCCATCGTCGATGTAGACGATTCGCTTGCCGTCGGCAAACCAGCGCGGCGACCTGCCGCTCACCCATTCGGAGAGTTGCCCGGTTTCTCTCGACAACAGATAGATACCCTGGTTTTCGGGCGTATCGACCACGACTGCGATGTACGCGCCATCCGGAGAAATTCCTGCCTCCATCACCCCATCGTGGCCGGTGTCGCGACAAACCGTCGTGCGACAGATGTTTTCCCAGGACAGATCGGCTTTTTCCGCGCTTGCCGGCGTCGCCAGCAACGCGGCCGTGACACAGAGTACGGACAGAAAGGTCAATGGCCGGACCATGGCTTGAATCGGCGGCATCAGGATAGGCTCCCCAGCGTGTGCAGGATGGACAACAAGCACCCCGCGGGATGCTTGTTGGAAAATCAACACAAAGCGTAGCATCTGCGGGCAGGCACAAAGGCGGGATCTTCCCCTCGGCCCGATGGTCGGCACCGAGGATGGATTCAGGCATCCACCCAGCACATTTTCAGCGTTGGGCGCCGCTTTTCAAGCCATTCGAACTGCAGGCGATTTCAGTCATTCGAAGATTCAGCCTGTAGCGGTTCCACCCGCACCCTACAATGCCAATTCCCCCTTGATCTCCCCGTGCCGCACGCAAGCCACCCGGGTTCCATCCTCCAGCTCCTCCAGCGGCGGTTCGGCCATCCCGCATTTCTCTTGCGCGAACGGACACCGCGTCCGGAACACGCACCCCGAAGGCGGGTTGGTCGGCGACGGCAGTTCGCCACCCAGCGACCGCCTGGCCCGCTCGCGCTCGAGCTTCGGATCCGGAATCGGCACCGATTCGATAAGCGCTCTTGTATACGGATGCGCTGGCGTGCGGTAGATGCGCTCGCTGTCGCTGATCTCCATGACCTTGCCCAGATACATCACCAGCACGCGGTCGGAGACGTGGCGAACCACCGATAGATCGTGCGCGATGAAGATCAGCGACAGCTGCAGCTTCTTCTGCAACTCCTTCAACAGGTTCACGATCTGGGCCTGGATGGAAACGTCCAGCGCGCTGACCGGCTCGTCGCAGACCACCAATCTCGGATTGACCACCAGCGCGCGGGCAATACCGATGCGCTGGCACTGGCCGCCCGAAAACTCATGTGGATAGCGGTTGATCTGTTCGGGTTGCAGGCCGACCATCTTGAGCATGCCGGATACGCGCTCGCGCACCTGCATCTTCGACATCGAGGGGAAAAAATTCTTCAGCGGCTCACCGACGATCTGCCCGACCGTCATGCGCGGGTCCAGCGAGCCGTAAGGGTCCTGGAAGATCAGCTGCAGCTGGCGCCGTTTTTCGCGCATCTGCTCTTCGGTCTTGCCGACCAGGTTGTCGCCCAGCCAGGCGATGCGGCCGCCCGCCGGAGCCACCAGGCCGAGGATGGCGCGCGCCAGCGTGGACTTGCCGCAACCGGATTCGCCGACGATGCCGAGGGTCTCGGCCGAGGCCAGGTCGAAGCTGACCCGGTCGACCGCCTTGATGGTCTTGTAGTCGTGGCGGAACAGACCCTCGCCGGCGTCGATCCGGAAATGGACCGACAGATCCTCGACCTTGAGAATCGGCGCGCGCATCAGACCTGCGCTCCTTGCTGTTTCTCGTCCTTTGCCTTCTGTTCGCCAAGCGGCGGCAGTTCGTCGAGCCAGCAGCGCTTGAACCGGCCCTCGCCCGCCTCGAACAGGTCCGGGTGTTCGATGCAGCGGTCGAACGCGTGCGGGCAGCGCGCGCGGAAGGGGCAACCTTGCGGCAGTTCCACCAAGTCGGGCGGGTTTCCGGGAATGGCGCTGAGAATGCCGGAATGCTCACGGTCCAGCCGCGGGACCGATTTCAGCAGGCCCTGGGTGTACGGGTGCGTCGGGTCGGCGAACAGCGGCTCGACGTCGGCAGTCTCCATCACCTCCCCGGCGTACATCACCAGCACCTTGTCGCACAGCCCGGCGATGACGCCCAGGTCGTGGGTAATCAGCATGATCGCGGTCGACGACTTTTCCGAAAGCTCGCCCATCAGCGTATTGATCTGCGATTGGACCGTGACGTCAAGTGCCGTGGTCGGCTCGTCGGCGATCAAAAGGTCGGGCTGGCAAAGCAGCCCCATGGCGATCATGATGCGCTGGCACATGCCGCCGGAAAGCTGATGCGGAAACTGGCGAAGGCGCTGGCCGGGCTCGCTGATACCCACCTGGTGCAGCATTTCGGCGGCCCGCTCGCGCGCAGGCTTGCGTTTGAGATTGCGGTGGTGTGTCAGCACCTCGACCAGCTGGTCGCCGATGGCCATGTAGGGGTTGAGCGAGCTGACCGGATCCTGAAAGATCATCGAGATCTTCGAGCCACGTATGCGGC
>CAYYZR010000027.1:0-20555 GCA_964476005.1 uncultured Halomonas sp. | reverse complement strand
GCGCCCACGGCATGCCGGCGGCCTTGGCCCGCGCCTGCACGTCGCGCCGGGTCAGGTCGCAGCCAACCGCGTAGCCGAACACGCATTCAGCGGCCTGCGTTGCGGAAAGATCGCGCCCGCCCTTGCCGAGAAACGTCACCAGCTCGGCCTCGTGGTGCAGATCCCTTGTGCCCGGCGGCCACTCGACGGTGTCGGCCTGAACGATTGCCGATGCAGGCTTGGAGAAGAACACCGGGTCGCTCTTGTCCGGATCCGAACCCATCTCCCGCGCGTGCTCGGCGTAGTTGCGACCCACGCACCAGGCGTGGCGCACGTGGAATTCGCGCCCGTCGGCGAGCTTCAGCGCGGTCGGTTGCCAGTCGGGAAGAATCGCCATGGAATCAGGCCAGCCGGCGGATGCCGACCGCGTGGCGCAGCGCGTCGATAAACGGCGTGGCGATCGCACGGGCCCGCTCGGCGCCCTGGGCCAGTTCCTGCTCGATCTTTTTCGGATCGTTGAGCAACGCCTCGTAGCGCTCGCGCGGCGCTTCCAGTTCCGAATTTACAAGCTCGAACAGCTGCTGCTTGACTTCGCCCCAGGCGATGCCGTCGGCAAATGCCTGACGCATCTCGGCGCGCTGGTTCCTGCTCGCAAACGCCGCGTACACCGAATACACGCTGGCCTCGTCCGGGTCCTTGGGCTCGCCGGGCGCCTGCGAATTGGTCTTGATCTTCATGATCGCCTTGCGCAGCTTCTTTTCCGGCAGCCACAGCGGAATGGTGTTGTCATAGCTCTTCGACATCTTGCGCCCATCGGTGCCCGGCAGCGTGGCGACGAACTCGTCGGTGGCCGCCTCGGGCATCACGAAACGCTCGCCGTAGCGGTGATTGAAGCGCCCGGCGATGTCGCGCGCCATTTCCAGGTGCTGGATCTGGTCGCGGCCCACCGGCACCGAGTGCGCGTTGAACATCAGGATGTCGGCCGCCATCAGGATCGGGTAGCAGAACAGGCCCATGTTGATGCCGTAATCCGGATCCTCGCCCGCAATTTCATTTTCGGCCACCTGCGCCTTGTAGGCATGCGAGCGGTTCATCAGCCCCTTGGCCGTGGCGCAGGTCAGCAGCCAGGTCAGCTCCGGAATTTCGGGAATGTCGGACTGGCGGTAGAACACCGACCGGGACGTATCCAGCCCCAGCGCCAGCCACGTCGCGGCGATCTCCAGCGTCGAGCGATGAATGCGCTCGGGCTCGAAGCACTTGACCAGCGCGTGGTAGTCGGCCAGGAAATAGAACGAATCGAACGACTCGTCGCGGCTGGCTTCGATCGCCGGCTTGATCGCGCCGACGTAATTGCCCAGGTGCGGCGTGCCGGTGGTGGTAATGCCGGTCAGGACGCGCTTTCGATTGCTCGGGTTGGAGGTCATCGGATCGATTTCCGGCTGCAAACCCGATATTTTACGCCGGGTAAAGCGCCGGCAGCTCCTGAACCTGGTCTGATCCGGCCACAAAGGGATTGACGACGCGAACGTTGCCATAATGCCGGCCGTGCTGGAAATCCTCGGAAACGATCTCGGCGAGCCCGAAACATTGCGCATAGGCCCACAGGTGCGCATCGAACCAGGACATGCCGTAGGTTGCGCATCCGTACATTGCGGCTGTCAAGACCTGCGCGTCGGGATACAGCATGCGGAACTGCCGACCCAGCGACTCGGCCTCGATAAGCGCTTCGGCAAGGGGCAACAGCGGTTCGCCGCCAAGATCGCGGCAGGGCTTCGAAGCCGCTGCGACAAACTCGATCACGGCCTGGTGCGGCAGTACGATCGAGTCGTCCAGCAACCCCTCGCGAAGGAGATTCTGCGCGATTCGCCGCTTGAGAGGATCGCGCGGATCGATGCGATAGACCAGGATATTGGTGTCAATCAGGCGCGCCACGCCGATACAGATCCTCTCGCGTCCAGCCTCGGGTGCCCGGTTCAGTTGACTCGGGCAGCCGCCTGAATCGGTCCAGGATTCTTCGGGTCGATTCGTCGAAAAGCCGCAACCGCTCTTCCCGACTCAGCTCGGACGAGCGCTTGTCGGTCTCGGTAATGATCCGAATGGCGTCCCCGCTCGATTCGAATTCGATTCTGTCTCCGGGCACAATTCCGTGCGCATCCGCGATGCGCTTGGGCAGCGTAACCTGCAATTTGCTGGTGACTTTGGCCATTTCCTTACTTTAGCAAGGATAATTTCCTTGTCAAGCAGTCTCATCACAAGCGGCTAAAAAGTTCGGTCACAACCCGCTGCGGCTCCTGCAGCCATTTACTGCCCAAAAGATTCGAGACAGCAAGCCAGCTTGACCCTCCTTCCTGAATTGTTGAATTGTGGATGTCCGCGAATCAGCGACGAATCACGCGATCCGACGAAAGCCGAAAGGATCGTTTTCAGCGGGCGATGAATTCGACGCGCTCGACAAAGGCGCGCGCGCCGCCGCGCGTATCCTCGGTGTTCATCTGAATCCCGAAAGTCGTAATCGGCGGGACCTTCGATTTATCGAACTGGTTTCGGAAAGCGTTCGCAAGGTCGAATTGCGTGGTCACTGTCTTGCCTTCGGCCGGGTTGCAGGGTTGGCAGAAGTACCGTCCGCCTTTCTGGTAGTACTCTGCGGTGTAGCCCTTGTCCCCTTCTGCATTCCTGCTCAGGAAGAGGCTGATGAAATACGGCATGTTCGGCACAACCAGGCTGCCGCTGCCGATGTCCTCGTCGCCAAAGGAAAACATGACCGCGACCGGGACGCGATAGACTTCGTTTTCCCAATCCGCACCTTCCGGATATTCGTCGACGCCCCAGGTCACGCGAACGCGTCCGACATCACTCAACCGTATCTTTTTCTCTATCAGACCAACCGTGGCCCCATCGGTGCTGAGCACCAGCCCTTTTTCGGAAAAACGCGGTTCCAAGGCCTTGGCGTCCAGGCGAAAATCGTAGCCGTTTTCCTCCAGCCACTCGACCGCACTCCCGTGCGCTTTATCGGTGAAGTCAATGACATCAACGACTCCGGGTGGCGTGTCGGCACCGGCGCCGGCCGGTGGCGCCAGGCATGCCATGCCGAGGACTGCAAGCGTGAAGTATCGAAACAGACTGTCTTTATTACATTCCAGTGATTCCTGCATACTTTTCTCGCGGCTTTTCTAATCGCAAGACCTAGTGTACTGCCTGGTTTTAATTGATGATATGAAAGCCCCGCGAGGTCGGACTGTTTACCTGGGATCGGATTCCGTGGGACAAAATCGCGTTTCCTCCGTGCGCTGGACGCTGAAGCACTTTAGCGAATCCAGAGGCGAAGCCGTGTTCACGCCGCGCAGTCGTTCCGACATCGACTAATGGGCCAGGTGTCAATCGGGCTCAGAAGCCGGATAGCCGTCGAAAAGCGTGAGTTCGTCCACGTCGGTGGCCGGTCCGGTCCGAGGCCGTTGACAACATGGTTGATGTCGCCGTTCAAACCGGCAAAGTTGACGATACGAGTCATCTCGATGCCGGGGTTGTCGGGCACCTCGATGGAATTTTCCAGGTGCACGCCGCTGGCCGCGGCTTCTTCCAGGGAGAAGTTGTAGATGCCCAGACCCCAGGCCTGGTGGGTCTGGACCAAGTCCACCACCTTGTAGGAGGCAAAGCCCGGCTGCCCATTGTCGTTCCACTGCTCGACGCTCGGCGGATCGTAGCGGATTTCCGACTGGTAAATATCAGTGCGGCCACGCTCGCCTGTCCACAGGATCTGGTAATGCTGAAAGTGTTCGTTGAACAGACCATGCACCGTCACGTTGTCGGCATGACCGGCGTCTGCTCGACGATCGTGGTGGGTTGGCCCGGCCACTGGTCCGGCGGCGCGCTTTCGACGCCGACCAACACCCGGTTCCAATTACCCCCTTCCAACGGCCAATCCCGCTGTTGCGGGTAAACCACTGCTGACCGGTGGTCAATCCGGCCCGGCCTTCCACTCGGCGGCCGTTCGTTTCAGCGCTCGCGTACGAGGCAGTCCTGGCCACGCTGCTTGAGCGTCTCGCATAGCGCGTTGGCTTCCTCGGGCTTCATCGGTTGGGTCACCAGAAGGTACAAGCCGTTGGCGCTCTGCGATTCGAGGGCCGAATCGCCGAGTACTTCGCCGAGCTGTTGCTCAAGCAACTCAATGCTCCGGCGTGCCTGATTTTGGCTGCCGACCGCCGCAAGCTGTACGCGATGGGTGTTTTGCGCGGCTTCGATCTGAGCCTGGCGCTGGCGCTCGCGCTCGGCTTCGAGTTCGCGCTGGCGTCGTTCGGCTTCAGCCCGGGCCTCGAGTTCGCTGATCCGCTCTTGAGCAAACTCCGCTTCCGGGCTGTCCGGATAGTCGGAGGCGAACTCCTGCAGCGCATCGATATCCTCGCTGTCGGACAAGGCCTGCCATTGAGTTTCCCGCTCCAGGGTGTTCAGCCTTTCTCGCGCGTCGTCTGCGGCCTCGGCATCGGGGTGGGTCTCTATGAACTCGCGATAGGCTTCAGCTGTGTTGCGCTGGCGGGCGTCGGTCCACGCGCGTTCGGCGCGAAGCTTGTCGATGCGGGCCTGCGCCTGGTCGGCCTGGGAGCTTTCCGGATACCGCTCTACGAATGTTTCATAGGCCGCGATGGTGTCTTCCTGCTGGGCTTCTTCCCAGGCTGCGCCCTGCTGGTCGCAGCCGACCAGAACCAGTGCCAGAAATAAACCAAGGATTCGGATCGTCATGTCGGCACCTCCGTGGATGTTGGATCCAGCTTCCCGGCGCGCAGCCCCAACGGCCGGGGTTGCGGCTTTGGCCGAGCTCGTTGCGCTCCCGACTCTACCGCGTCCGTGCAATGCCTTCAAGCGGCGCCGTTCCGGGAATCAATCCAGCGGCATCACCTCGACCGGGCGCATGCTGTCGTCGACCGAGACCATCACCAGTTCCCCCTGTATCGCCAGTTCCTGACCGCCGGAGAGCGGATCCTCGCGCAGAATCTGCACCGTCACGGTCACGCTGGTATTGCCCACGCGCGTGACCTCGCCGATCAGCTCCACGATACTGCCCTTTGGAATCGGCACCTTGAAATCCACTCGGTCCATCGACACCGTCACCACCTGCCGTCGGGCGAAGCGCGTGGCTGTGAGGAAGGCGACTTCGTCCATCCACTTCATCGCCGTACCGCCATAGAGCGTGCCGATGGGGTTTGTGTCCTGCGGAAAAACCAGCTTGGTGATCCGGGTGCGAGAGTGCTCGATTCGTTCCTTTACAGTCATGAGGTGCTTTCGGTCTGGGCCACGTCCAGATTCTAGTGTACCCCGGCGGTCTGGCGGCACGATCATGTTCAGAGGCCCGACCGGCTATACTTCAACGTGCTTACCAAAACAGGGAATAATAACGAAGCTGTTCAATACTCTATGCGCCGCGACCTTGATGTTTTCCTTCACCATAGCGTACGCGCAGGAAACGACATATGGCTTCCAGAGCCAGCCGTTCAACGACGTATTCGGAACCTACACCGCGGGACAGAACCTTACCGGCAGCATAACGCTGAGTGAACCGTTGCCGGCCAATGCCAGCATGAACGTCAACACGATTCTTGTCAGCTATTCGTTCAGCGACGGTGTGGTGACACTCGACCAAACGAATTCCGAGATTCTCGGCGGAATCAACCTTGCGACTGACGCTGGTGGACGCATCCAGTCCTATGGGATGACTTTCTGGGAATCGCCGTTGGCAACAGCTTCCGGCGAGATCTTCACGGGCATGGACATTCTGTTCAATCCGGGCGTCGGCTCGCCCGGCTGCACGCCTTCGGCTACATGTTTCCCGGCAAGAGTGCAGATCAATTCCGGCGATCTGGAATGCTTCAGCACTTTCGGCGGCGAATGCGATGGCGCCTTTGTTCCGGATTCCGCTGACTGGGGCCGAATTCTTCGCGTTGCCGAGGCGGCGGGGCGCGGCTCGGATCGCGCCCCGTCAACATCGAAGACGTCACAAGTCTATTTCCACCTGGGCGGCAAGCGCCACCATGTCCACACGACCAGCGCGGCGAACAGCGTGTAGGCGAGGACGAATCCCCACCACGGCAGGTCCAGATAAAGGTATCGGGTCACCCAGTGCTCGATCAGCGACTGTTCGTGGAACGCCTGCCCGGCCGCGCGCCTGAGTTCGCGCTCCCAGACGGTCAGCGGGCACAACCGACCCAGCCAGGCCTGCAGCATCACGACGAGAATCGTGACCAGGTGGGCCACTCGCAACCATGGGTTCCTGACCCATGCCCAGCCCCGCCACCAGCCAACGATGATCATCAGTTGCGCGCCGATGACGAAACACACGATCAGCGCGTGGACGACCAGGATCGCATCGGCCCATAGGCCGGGATGAGGAATGAACTGATCGATCTAGAGAAATACCGCGTCGGCGATCGCGCGCCAGGTTTCGTTATCGCCCAGCCAGGCGACGCCGAAAGCCAGTAGATTGCCGCCGAGTGCCAGCAGCAGCGCCGGGTGCGCGCGGCGCATTCGTATCATCATGACGACTATGGCGGCGACGATCGGAAACGTGGCGAGGACGACGAAGTCGATCAGGGTGAGGCCCTCGACGCCCACCGTGAACATCATGCCGAACGCCAGCAGCCGGACCAGACCGGGGCTCAGTGCCCAGAGCGCGGTCGAGATCATCCACAACGCATGGTCCCGAGGCCGCCTGACGTTGAGCATGGCCATGACCACGGAAGCAGTGAATCCGATCGCGATGACCAGGTCGACGAAGGAAATACCGTAGAAGAACGCCGGTGGGAAGAACGGCGGAGGTGCCGGGTTCTGCGCGTTCTCGATATTCGCCGGAAGAACGCCCAGCGCCGAGGCAACGACCATGCCGGCAAGCAGCAGTCCGATCGGCCCGACAACGCGGTGCTGAGCCAACCGTCCGTGGGTGGCCAGATACGGCTGAACGATCAGCAACACGAACCACAGCATGGCCGAAACGCCGTGCAGATGCTGCTGCCAGCTCGCCTCGCCCAGCTTGAGGAAATACGACGGCGTGAATCCCAGCAAGGTGATGAAAAAGGGTATCAGCAGCCACCGGTGCGCGTAGCGAAAGCTCGCGATGCCTTCCGGCGCGGGTTGCTTCATGCCGGTCTGTGAGCCGGCGGCGATTTCTGCGGCTGTGGCCATGGTGCGCGCCCTCGATCCATGTCCGATTCGTTTTCGGAAGTCATATCTTGCACCTGCAGACCGTCCGATGTCCAGTGCAGCGCAATCGAGCTCCCGCCCCGACTCGCGACGCCGGTAAACGATGCTTTTGCCGGTCACTTTGCGCATCCACGCCAGATCGCGCGTTGCATGTCGCCGTCGGCCCATGTTACAAAAAAGACTCACACCTGAAATTGGCCGCGGGTTCGGGCATTTCCGCGGCCTGGGATAGAAGCCATGAAGCCTGCAAGCGTTTTCGCCGTCTGCATCGTGCTGGCCGTCGCCCTGGCCGCCTGCGCAACTTCGCCGCTGGGCCGCAGCCAGTTCGTGCTGATCCCGGCCGGGGATATGGCGCAGATCGGCCAGAATTCGTTCGACAAGCTCAAGCAGCAACAGGACATCGTCCGAAGCGGGCCGCAGGTGACGTATGTGCAATGCATTGCCGATGCAATTACGCCGCGGGTCGAAACGCCGAGCGCCGAAGGCCAATGGGAAACCGTGGTATTTCGTGACGATACGGCCAATGCATTCGCGCTTCCGGGCGGAAAAATCGGCGTGTTTACCGGCATGCTGGACATTCTCGACGGACAGGCCGAGCTGGCGACCATTGTCGCTCACGAGGCCGCGCATGTCGTCTCACGGCATTCGGCCGAGCGCGTTTCTCAGCAATTCGCCGCTTCGCAGGCACTGCAGTTGACCCAGGCGCTGGTGATCGGAGAGCAGGGATCGACTTCCGAAAAGCAGCTCATGGGTCTGCTCGGTCTCGGCGTGCAGGTTGGCGTTGTACTGCCGTATTCGCGCGTGCATGAACAGGAAGCCGATCTGTTGGGGCTCGACATCATGGCCGAGGCCGGATTCGACCCAAGGGCCGCGATCGACGTCTGGGAACGGATGCAGGAGCGCCCCGGAGCGCGCCCCCCGGAATGGCTTTCGACCCACCCCCACCCGGCAAGCCGCATCGAAGAGTTGCGCGACCGGATGCCCAAGGCCATGGAACGCTACGAGCAGGCGCGCTCACAGGGCCGGCGGCCCGACTGCCGGCAGCGGTAGCGTCCCGCCATCTCGGAACGGAGAACCCATCATGCTCGATTGGCTTACGCCCATCCTCGATTGGCGCATCGTCCTGAGCCATTTGCGCGATCTGGTGCTGGCTTACCTGCTGGCGATTCCGATTGCGTGGGACCGCGAGGTCCGCGAACGCACTGCCGGCCTGCAGACGTTCCCTCTGGTCGCCGTTGCGGCCTGTGGCTACGCGCTTATCGGCTTTTCGACGCTGAATTCGCCCGATGCGCAAGCCCGAATCATGCAGGGCCTCATTACCGGGATCGGCTTTATCGGCGGCGGTGCAATTCTCAAGGGCGGCGGCGATGTGAAAGGCACCGCCACTGCGGCCAGCCTCTGGGGAACGGGCGCGATCGGTCTGTCGGTGGCCTCGCATCGCCTCGAAATCGCAGTCCTGATCAGCATCGCAACTTTCGTCACGCTTCGCTTTCTCAAGCCGCTGCTGGAAGCATCGCCGACAGCCGATGAATGACACCTGAAACATTCGGCACTTTTATAATGGCCAACTGGCGCGGACTCGTCACCATCAAAGTGCCTGACGGTAACGCCGTATGCAGCCGTGCCTTCCAGGCCTGAAAACACTATAGATCGAGTTCGGCGCCAGACCGCCATCTCATGCGATTATTCGCCGCCATCCGGAAGATTTCCCTTGACCACTTCCCCCTCCCGTAGCCCGTCTTTCAGCCAATGGATGTCCCGGATCCATCTCTGGATCGGCGTTACAGCCACGGGGCTGGTGGTCGTCATTGCAATCACCGGCGTGATGCTGAATCACAAGCAGCTTTTCGGTTTTCAGCCAGATTCACCCGACGCCGCGCGGACCGGGCTGGCGGGCGCGATGCCGATGCTCCAGCTGGTCGCGGCGGCCGAAGCCGTCGCACAGGAACAAGCCGTTGCCGGAATCGACCGGCTGGACGTGAGGCCCGACAAGGGCTTGATGAAGGTGCGCTTCGGCGACCGGCTGGCGACCGAGATAACGGTGGCGATCCACACCGGTGAAGTGCTCTCGATCGGCAGACGCGACGATGTCTTCCTGGAAAAGCTCCACTCCGGCGAGATCTTCGGCGACACCTGGGTATTGATCTCGGATGCGCTGGCGATCGGTCTTGTCGTTCTGCTGCTGACGGGTTTCTGGATGTGGCTATATCCCCGGACCAGGATGTGAGCCGATGAGCGGCCTCCAAAGCGCACTCCTGCTGCTCGGCATATTCGGCGTGCCGCTGCTTCTGCTGGCCGCCGGCCATCGATTTCGACGCCTGGGCCGGCGCATGCGCGGCGCATTCTGGGGCGGCGTCGCCGGCTACGCGATCGGCGTCATCATCTGGGCGATTGCGGCCATCGCACCGGCTCAGATGTGGAGTTCCGGAAACGTCCGATTCCTCGCCGTCGTGCTGGCGCTCCCGCTGTCAGGAGGCGCGGGATTCGCGTTCGGGGCGCTCGTTGGCAACCACCCCAGACGGCGCAGGCACCAGCACCGCAAGGAGAAAAGAGCGGCATCGCCGGCGCGCGACTGCCATTCTGTCGAGTCGGGAACTGGCGCCTCGCAGAACCGCTGCTAGCGTACCCCGTCGCTAATCCTGTAACGTTCAGCGGGCCGGAAGACCGTTCAGTCGCGCAGGAAATCCAGCAGGTGCAGCATGCTGGAAACGACATGCGCGACGAGCAGCCAGGCGAAGACGTTGGCGGCCAGCATGTGCCATTCGCGCCACGCCAGGGCTGAACGCGCGCCGTCGGCAACCAGCCATCCGACGCCGGTCAGCGCGGTTGCCACAAGCAACGCCAGCAGCAAGCCCTGGATCAGCGAGAACAGGCCGGCCCCGCCGGCTGACGGGATCTTCAGCTTTGCGATTGCATTGAGATCGCTTTTCAAATCTGCCAGGTTGCCGGCGGCCCAGGGAAAATATCGGCGCCAACCGGCATCGGCAATATTCGTGATGAAATAAGTGATCGCGATTACCGCGAGCACGAGACCGAGACCGATATGGGCATAGTCCCAGAACGTCGGTGACTGCGGCACGAGGCGCCGCATGGAGATCCAGGGGCTGGTTGCGATCAGCCAGATCGACAGGACGGCGGCCAGCCAGTGCTGGGCGCGGCCGGTTCGGTCGAGCAGCTGTTTCATTCGATCAGGCCGCCTTCGCGGGCTTTCCCAATTCGGCGACCCGGTCGGCGAACCGGTCGACTTCATCCCAATCGGTGAATTCGGTGTTGGTGTAAGGGTCGGTCGGCCCCTTCGTCAGCCACATGATGAACCGGATGATGTTGCGATCCGTAAAGCTGTAGCGCTGATAGTCGAGGTTGCCGGCGAACACGCCGACCAGGTCGGGCGTCCACGGGCATTTCTCGAGAAAGGCCTGCGTGTACGGATTGGTTTCGGGTGTGTTCTTGCCCGGCTTGCGGGCGACCAGGTTGACCGAGAAAAACCCGCTGGGGCGCTGCTGCAACAACTCGAGATGGCGCTGGATGAAATCGTGCACCTGGGGCTTGTGCTTGCCGTTGCGGATACTGGCGCCGATGATGATGCGGTCGTAAGCCGACGGGTCAATGCTTGCGTCGTCCAGCGCCGCTGCATGGGTATCCTCGCCCTGCTCGATCAGGCGGGACCGAATCCGCTCGGCGATCTTTCGCGTATGGCCGTAGCCGCTGAAGTAAAGCAGAAGTGTCGTTCGCACGGGCACTACCCTGATGATTTGGCCGCGGGCTTCAGTATAGGAAAACAACCGGCCCGGGAATTTGATCCCGGTCAGTTAGGGGGCTCTGAATCACTCTGCGCGGGCGCGACCGCGGCCGTCAGTGCCAGATCTCGCGCAACGGCGTGTCGGGGCTGAAGCGCCAGGCGATCTGTGCCTGCAGCAGTTCGGCGCTGGCCAGCGCATCGGTCAGCGCATGGTGGGCGCCGTAGAGCGGGAGGTTGTAACGCGCGCGGCTCTGGGCCAGCCGGATTGATTGCGGATGCCGTCCGACAAGTCCGGTAAAGAAACGCGCCAGTGATCCGTTTTTCCAGCGCCGGTGCACGCGTGCCTCGAGTTCCATGGTGTCGACGACCGGGAATTCCAGACCTTCGCCCAGCCGCTCGCGCACCGCGCGGCGAAGGAATGGTCTTTCCAGGCCGCGGTAGTGGACCACCGCGACCCGGCCGGCCAATTCATCGAGCAGGTCCGGCAGAATCTCGCCAAGGTCGGGAGCACGGCGCAGGTCGGCATGCGTGATCCGGTGGATCGCAATCGATTCATCCGAGAGCGGCCGACGCGGACGCAGCAACCAGTAGCGTGAATCAGCGCAACGAATCCTTGCCAGCGTGAACGGCACCAGGCCGACGCTGACGATGCCGTGACGCTCGGCGCTCATGCCCGTGGTTTCCAGGTCGAGGGCGACGAACGGAACATCCTTTATGGCGGTCTCGCCCGACACCGTGCCGCGCGCGTAGAAACGTTTGAGCAGCGGCGCGGTGGCCGCGGCTTCGAGTCTTTCGAACATCTGCGGCCAGTCGGGACCGCGAGCTGTTTTCGACCGGTTGCGAGTTGCTGCCAGCATCGGGTCAGGAGTCAGCCGCGATAGCGGAACTTGATGAATTTCTGCGCGTTGCTCAACACGGTGAATGCGTCCTTGAGACTGCGCCGCTCGAGACTCGGCAGGTTCTCCGGGTCGATGTTGTTGTCCGGCGACCGACCGGCTTCGATGGCCGCCGCCTGATGACGTATCCGGATGATCGAAATGAATTCCATCGCGTCGCGAAGGTCGGCCGCCATCCCGGTGGTCAAAAAGCCGGCGGCCACGACGTCGTCCAGGCGCCGAAACGAATTCTGAGCTCGGGACGCGCTGGCCAGGGCGTGAACCCGAATGACATCGACCAGCGGCGCGGTACCGCGTCGCTTGAGATTGATGGTCTGCTGGTAACGACCGCTCTTTTCCAGTACGAAATCCTTGAAGAAGCCCAGTGGCGGCGTCCGGTTCTGGGCATTGCGGGCCAGGCAGGCAAGGAACCGCGGCGACTGGCTGGCCTGGTCGGCGACGAACGCCTTGAGCTCATCGGCCATGCGGGTTTCGCCGGCCACGCCGTCGAGATCGAAAAAGACCGAGCCGTGCAGCAATGCTTCGGGCCTGGGCTGCTGGATCCACTTTTCGAATTCGTCCTTCCACGCCTGCAGCGGCTTGCGCCAGCGCTTGTTGCTGGCCATGAAATCGCCCTTGCAGTAGCGATAGCCGACTTCGGCCAGCCCGTCGCAGACGAAGTTCGAGAGGTCTTTGAAATACTCGCCGTGCTGCTTCGCGTCGAAGTCGTCGTGCAGCACCATGGCGTTGTCCTGGTCGCTGTACATGATCTGTTCGTCGCGGGCCATCGAACCCAGCGCCAGGAAGCAGTACGGCACCGGCGGCGGTCCGAATTTTTCGTGGCCCAGTTCCAGCAGCCGCTGCTTGAAACTTCGACCCACCGCGGCAATGGCGCTGCCGATCATGTGCGAATTGGCATCTTCGTTGACCAGACGCACGAAGCTCGCCGACACGTTGGGCAAAAGCGCCTTGAGCTCGGCGACGCTGTTCTGCAGGAAGATGCTTCGAACCACGAACAGACTGTTCTGGGTCTCCAGGCTTACCACGTCGGCCAGGTCGACCACACCGTACAGCCGGCCGCGCTCGAGCACCGGCACGTAATGAACGTTGTGACGCAGCATGATGAGCAGGGCTTCGAACAGGAACGCGCCGGAGTCGATCGAAATCGGGTCGCGGGTCATCACGTCGCTTATCGGCAGATCATGATCCAGCCCCTGCGCCAGTACGCGCTCGACCATGTCGTCGCTGGTGACGATACCGGTCATGTAGCCCTGGTCGATTTCGGAAGACTCGCGCTCGACAACCGAATCGGAAACGATGATCAGCGATGAGGCCGCTCTTTCAGCCATCTTTTCGGCGGCCTTCTGGATGCTGGCGGATTCGACGATCGTCAGCGGCGGCAGGCGGACCAGTTTCGCCACCCTGGTGGTCATGAACTGGCTGGCGGTGGCCTGCTCGGAAGCGGCTTGCCTCAGGCGGGTGCGATCCTCGATTTCGACGAACTCGGCGAACGTCTCTTCTTCATCGAACAGCGTGCGAAACATCTCGGCCGGGATGAAATAGATCAGGGTGTCTTCGATGGCGCGAACCGAGAAACGCGCCGGTTTGCCGGTCATCAAGGCAAGCTGGCCGAACAGATCCCCCTCGCCGAGCCGGTTGTAGATTTCCCCGCTGCGGCGATAGATCTCCACCGCGCCACTTCTTATGTAATGGAGTCCCGAAACCTCGTCGCCCAAAGAAAACAATCGCGTACCGGCACGGAAATATGCAATTTCGACCTGTCGCGAAATTTCGTCGAGCCGCGCCTCGGACAATTCGTCGAACGGGGGATGCAGCTGCAGGTGGTTCCGGATTTCGATCTGTTCGACTTCCATGGACCGCCTCCGCCGGGATTCAGTACTATTCCCATCGTAGCATCGTGCCCGGCAGACTCGGAAAACCGGCGCCCGACTTCGTGCAAAAAAACCTGACTAGGTGTGCAGTCTCAGCAGGTTGTCGGATCTGAACCTTTTGTAGGGTGGATAAGCGCCAGCGCATCCACCTTTTCTGATGCGCAACGTGGATGCGCTGGCGCTTATCCACCCTACTAAGACACAATGCTAGCCAGAAAAAAAGAAAACCGGCGACGGCTGGACCGTGCGCCGGCTTTCTCGATCTGCAATCGGTATGGATCAGGCCGCGGCCTGCAGGTCCACGTCCGGGTCGGTTTCGAGGACGACGGCGACTGCATGCATGACCGACGCGATGCGTACGGCGTCCTGAATGGCGTTGGTGCTGAAGCCGGCCTTGATCAGGATCTTCTCATGGCTGTCGATGCACATGCCGCAGCCGTTGATCGCAGATACCGCGAGGCTGAGAAGTTCGAAATCGGCTTTTTCGATCCCGGGGCTGCCGATGACGGTCATCCGAAGCTTCGCCGGGAGCTTGCCGTACTCGACGTTGCCGGCCAAGTGGATGAACCGGTAGTAGATGTTGTTCATGCCCATGATGGCCGCGGCGGACTTTGCGGCCTTGAGGTAGTCGGCATCCAGCACCTCGCGCGCCTGCGCTTCGACAACCTCGATCAGCGCCTTGTTTCGGCTTGCGATGGCGGTTGCCAGTGCCGTGCCCCAGACCTGCGACGGGTTGAGATGCTCGTGCTGATCGGTATCGAGCACATTGCCGAAATTGATCTTGAGATCCTTGGCGTAATCGGGCAGATGCTGCTTGAGATCGTTGATGTTCATTGAGACTCCTGGTATCGATGCTTGGTGCGCTTGAGCCAAAACCGGCCGCACGCGGCGGCCGGTTTGGTGCAGCTCGGATTCGAGCGTTGCCTCAGGCGGCCTGCAGGTGCTCGTCACCCGGCTGCCAGTTGCACGGGCACAGTTCGTCGGACTGCAGCGCGTCGAGAATGCGCAGCGTTTCCTTCGGGTTGCGGCCCACGTTCAGGTCGGTGACCGACGCGTGGCGGATGATGCCCTGCGGATCGACCAGGAAGGTCGCGCGATTGGCCACGCCTTCTTCTGCGTGCAGGATGCCCAGTGCGCCCGACAGCTCGCGCTTGACGTCGGCCAGCATCGGAATCTTGAGATCCTTCAGGTCTTCGTGATGCTGGCGCCATGCCATGTGCACGAATTCGGTGTCGGTGCTTGCCGCCAGAACCTGGCAGTCACGATCGGCGAACTCGTCGGACAGATCGCTGAACGCCTTGATTTCGGTCGGGCACACAAAGGTGAAATCCTTCGGGTAGAAGAACACCAGCAGCCACTTGCCGCTGTAGGTGTTGGTGTCGATGTCGGTGAAGGCCGAGTCGATGTCGGTGCCGACGGTAGCCTTGAGATTGAAGTTCGGGAACTTGTCGCCAATGGTCAACATGATGATCTTTCTCCTGTGTAAAAGTTGTGCCGATGAAAATTCAGGTGCGGGAAATCCCGCTGACGAAGACTAGAATAAGGATTTTTGCCAATATATCAAATTGATTGTTTTTATAATCCCGATAGCAAAAACAGATAGCAAAACCCGATAGCGCAAGCGCCCAGGCGCTGGACTGCCTGCACTGACGCTTTTCCAGTCAATCAGACCGAAGTTCCGTCGCCCTTCTTGAGCGAAGCGTGTTTCGGCCCCACCTGCATAGATTCAGGCCAGCCAACGGATTTTCAATGGAACAATTTCACGGCACCACCATCGTTTCGGTGCGCAGGGGCAACCAGGTGGTCATCGGCGGCGATGGCCAGGTGACGCTCGGCAACACGATCATGAAGGCCAACGCACGAAAGGTGCGCAAACTTTACAAGAACCAGGTGATCGCCGGGTTTGCCGGCGCCACCGCCGACGCCTTCACGCTGTTCGAACGCTTCGAGGCCAAGCTGGAACAGCATTCCGGCCAGTTGACGCGAGCCGCCGTGGAACTGGCCAAGGATTGGCGCACCGACCGAATGCTGCGCCGACTCGAGGCGCTGCTGGCCGTGGCCAACCACGAGGCGTCGCTGATCATTTCGGGCAACGGCGACGTGATCGAACCGGAAGAGGGGTTGATCGCGATCGGTTCCGGCGGCCCATATGCCCAGGCCGCGGCGCTGGGACTGTTGCGCAATACCGAAGACAGCGCCGAAAAAATCTGCCGCGAAGCGCTGACCATCGCCGGCGAGATCTGCATCTACACCAACGGCCGGCACGTCATTGAAACGCTGGAGATTTCCTGATATGTCCTACATGACCCCGCGTGAAATCGTCCAGGAACTGGATCGCCACATCATCGGCCAGTCGGCCGCCAAGCGGGCCGTGGCGATCGCGCTGCGCAATCGCTGGCGCCGGATGCAGGTCGACGAGAAACTGCGGCCGGAAATCACGCCCAAGAATATCCTGATGATCGGTCCTACCGGCGTCGGCAAGACCGAAATCGCCAGAAGGCTGGCGGCGCTCGCGCGTGCGCCGTTCATCAAGATCGAAGCGACCAAGTTCACCGAGGTGGGCTACGTCGGCAAGGACGTCGAATCGATCATCCGCGACCTGGCCGAAATCTCGGTGAAGATGGCGCGCGATGCGGCGATGCAATCGGTGCGCTCCAGGGCCGAAGAAGCGGCCTGCGAACGCGTCGTCGATCTGCTGCTGCCCCGGCGCCAGTCCACCGGCTTCGCCAACAGTCCGGAGGAACCGGCCGACAACCAGTCCGCGACGCGGCAGAAGTTCATGCAGAAACTGCTGGCCGGCGAGCTCAACGACCGCGAAGTGGAAGTCGATGTGTCGATGAACGTCGGCGTCGACATCATGGCCCCGCCCGGCATGGAGGAAATGACCAGCCAGCTGCAACAGATGTTTTCCAGCATGGCCGGCGAGCGCAGCAAGAAGCGCAAGATGAAGGTCAAGGACGCCCTGCCGCTGCTCATCGACCAGGAGGCCGCGGCGCTGATCAACGACGAAGAAGTCAAGCAGCAGGGGCTGGAAAACGCGCGCCAGAACGGCATCGTGTTCATCGACGAAATCGACAAGGTCTGCCGTCGCGCCGAGCAGAGCGGCGGGGCCGAAATATCGCGCGAGGGGGTACAGCGCGACCTGCTGCCGCTGGTGGAAGGCTCGACCGTGAACACCAAGTACGGCCCGGTCAATACCGACCACATGCTGTTCATCGCCTCGGGCGCCTTCCACCTGGCCAAGCCGTCGGATCTGGTGCCGGAGCTGCAGGGCCGCCTGCCGATCCGCGTGGAATTGCGCGCGCTTTCGGCCGGCGACTTCGAGCGTATCCTGACCGAGCCGGACGCGTCGCTGACCGAGCAATACCGAGCGCTGATGGCTACCGAGGGCGTCGAAATGGAATTCACCGACGACGCGGTGCGCCGGCTGGCCGAAATCAGCTTCTCGGTCAACGAATCGACCGAGAATATCGGCGCGCGCAGGCTGCACACCGTGATGGAACGGCTGCTCGACGAGATTTCCTACACCGCGCCGGACCAGTCCGGAACGCGCGTGGTGATCGACGCCGAATATGTCGAGCAGCACCTGGGCGATCTGGCCGGCGATGAAGACCTGAGCCGCTACATTCTCTAAAAACCCCGTCGGAACGGCATGTTCCGGGGTGGCCTGCAATCAATGGCCGCCGGCGGCGGTCTAGTGGGCATGGTTCGAAACACCGAATCGACGGCGTAAACTATTCGCGGCGGCAGTTGTCTTCAGTACCAGCACAGTCGGAACGCGGTCCCCGCGGGGAAGGCGGCCCTGCCGGAACCGAAAGTTGAAGTAAAATCACAAAAACAGGGATACTTCGAGCTCTTGGACACATCCAGCATCATCAATCCGGACATCCCCGCCATCCGCCTGGAAGGCGTGCGCATGGTCCGCAGCGGCCAGTTGGTGCTTGACGACTTCAACCTCGAAGTCCCGCCCGGCAAGGTCACGGCCATCATGGGGCCCAGCGGCTCGGGCAAGACCACCGTGCTCAAGCTGATCACCGGGCAGCTCAAGCCCGACGCCGGGCGCATTTACGTCGGCGAAATCGACGTCTGCGAACTCGACCGCACCGAGCTCAACGAGGTTCGACGGCATATCGGCGTGCTGCTGCAAAACGGCGCGCTGCTGACCGACATGACCTGCTTCGACAACGTCGCGCTGCCGCTGCGCGAGCACACCGAGCTTCCGGAGAACCTGATCGAGAAACTGGTGCTGCTCAAACTCCAGGCGGTCGGTCTGCGCGGCGCGGCCCAGATGTATCCGCAGCAGCTGTCAGGCGGCATGGTGCGCCGCGTGGCCACGGCCCGGGCCCTGGCGCTGGATCCGGACCTGATGCTTTACGACGAGCCCTTCGCCGGGCTGGACCCCATTTCGCTGGCCGCCAGCGGGCGCCTGATACGCCAGATCAACCGCGTCATCGGCATCACCAGCCTGGTGATCACGCACGACGTGGCCGAGGTATCGAAATTCGCCGATTACGCCTGCATCATGGCCAACGGCAAGGTGGTGGCCTGCGGCGTGCCGGATCAGCTCGGTTCGGACGGCAACGAGATCATCCACCAGTTCCTCCAGGGGCTTCCGGACGGCCCGGTGCCGTTCCACTACCCGGCACCGGACTTCGAGAAGCAGCTGCTCGGCAATGGAGACCGCGAATGAGCGCCGCCGCGTCGCAGCCGTGGATCGTGATGGCCGTGCGCCGGCTGGGCAACGCCGGGGTCTTTCTGCTGACCGCGCTCGGCGGCATGAAATGCTCGTTCTTCCACGCCGGCGAGACGATGCGCCAGGTCTATTACATCGGCGTGCGCTCGCTGGTCATCATCATGATGTCGGGCTTTTTCGTCGGCCTGGTCATGACACTGCAGACCTACGACACGCTGAGCCGATTCGGCGCCGGCGACTCGGTGAGCACGGTGCTCGGGCTGGCGCTGTTCAAGGAACTGGGTCCGGTGCTCACGGCGATCCTGTTCGCCGGCCGCGCCGGCACCGCGGTGGCCGCAGAAATCGGGCTGATGCGCGCCACCGAACAGATCGACGCGCTGGACCTGATGGGCATTGACCCGATCGAGCGCATCGTGCAACCGCGCCTGCTGGCCGGGTTCATCGCAGTTCCGATCCTGACGCTGGTGTTCAACTTCATGGCCCTGCTGGGCGGCGTGGCGTTCGCCATCGGCATGATGGGCGTCGACCCACTCACCTTCTGGGGCAATATGCAGAACAGCATCGGACTGTGGGAGGATTTCGGCGCCGGAATGCTCAAGGCCGTGGCCTTCGGCGTCATCGCGAGCTGGCTGGCCGTCTATTTCGGCTGGACCGCCAAGCCCACCAGCGAAGGCGTGGCCAAGGCCACCACCCATACCGTGATCGCCACGGCGATCTCCGTATTGTTGCTGGACTTCGTGCTCTCGGCACTGATGCTGTAGTTTTTCGGAAACTGGATACCTATTGAGAAATCAGCGATATGAAATCATCCAACCAAGTTGAAATCGCGGCCGGCATTTTCCTGCTGCTGGGCATTGCGGCGCTGATCTTCCTGGCGGTCGAGGCCACCGACTCCGGCGGCGTGAAGAGCGGCGAGACCTACGAGGTCAGGGCCTACTTCACCAACGTCGGGGGTCTCAAGCCGAAGGCGCCGGTCGCCATGGCCGGGGTGACCATAGGCCGAGTGGCATCGATCGATCTGGATAACGACTCGCTTGAAGCACGCGTGGTCATGAAGATCGACAGCAGGTTCGACGACCTGCCCTCCGATACTTCGGCGTCGGTACTGACCTCGGGCATTCTCGGTGACCAGTACGTCGGTCTCGAGCCCGGCGGTGCGCCGGACGCGCTGACCGACGGCGACCGCATCCTGCTGACCAATTCGGCGGTCGTACTCGAACAACTTATCGGCCGCTACCTGTTCAACAGCGACGAGGAATCCGAATGATCCGTTTCACAACGCTCCTGACCGTTGCCATGCTGCTGCTCTCCGGCGCCGCATTGGCGCAGCAGGACCGAGGCCCGGTGGAAATCGTGCGCGAAACCACCAACGAGCTTTTCTCGCTGGTCGACAATAACCGGGACAAATACGAGAACGACGTGCAGTCGCTGCGCGACGATATCCGGCCGATTCTGCTTGACGAGGTCGACACGCTCTATTCGGGCCGGCTGGTGCTGGGCCGCTCGGCGCGCGGCATGGACAGCGGCAAGGTGGAGGAATTCGCCGACGCGCTGAGCGACCTGCTGATTCGACGCTACGCCGACGGACTGCTGGATTTCCGCACCCGCGACCAGGTCGACATCATGCCGCTGGCCGGCGAGAACACCGAGCGCATGACCCGGGTCAAGACCCGCGTAACACTGGATAACGGCGAGCAGGCGCCGGTCGACTACGTGTTCCGCAAGACCGACGACGGCTGGAAGATCTTCGACGTGATCGTCGAGGGCATTTCCTACGTCACCACGTTTCGCAACCAGATCGGCGAGGCGATTCGCCAGGAAGGCTTCGACACGACGCTCGACAAGCTCAAGCGCGGCGAATTGCAGATCGACGCCGATGGATGAGGGTCAGTCCGAAACCTTCAGGCTCGAAGGCCGCCTGACCGTCGACGAAGTGCCTGCGGTATATCGCCAGCACCAAGACTGGAAGGAACAAGGTCCGCCCGGGGTCTTCGACCTGTCCGGCCTGGAGGCCACGGACTCCAGCGCGGTGGCCCTGCTGCTCGAGTGGCTGAGCTGGGCACGTGCGCGGGACAGCGAGATACGTTTCGAAAATCCACCGGAGGCCCTGCGCACCATCGCCGGACTCAGCCAGGTGAAGGAACTGCTTGGATGGAACAAAGACGAATGAAATACAGAACGCTGATCATCGC
>CAYYZR010000026.1:2540-21045 GCA_964476005.1 uncultured Halomonas sp. | reverse complement strand
GGGAACGCTGCAGCGCAGCGCCACAGGAGCGCCCGAAGGGTTGGCCTGTCAGCGTTCAGCGCAAGGCGCGGACCGCAGTGAACGGCGGTAACCTTTACAGGGGCCGGAACGCAGCCCTGGACGCTGACCGGCCAACTGAATTCGTAATTATCAGGTTGCAGGACCACTAGGCGCCTCCTTGCGGTCGAGTTCATCGCCCACGTAACGCGAATCGCGCCGGATCACTCGCGGCACCAGCACTCTCGGCTCGATTTCGGTGGGTTCGTAGACGACACGGCCCTTGTCCTCGTCGTAACGGACGGTGACGTTGCCGATCAACGGAAAATCCTTGCGGAACGGGTGCCCGATGAATCCGTAATCGGTCATGATCCGGCGCAGATCCGGATGACCCTCGAACACGATTCCGAACAGGTCGAAGGCCTCGCGCTCGTACCAGTTGGCCGAGCTCCAGATATCGACAATCGAGGGCAGCGTCGGAAAATCGGCCTGATCGGGATGACAGCGCAGACGCACACGCAGATTGTTTCGGGTCGACAGAAGCTGGACCGCGACCGCGAACCGGTTCGGAATGGCTTCCGCCTCGGGACGGCTTTCCCAATCGAAACGGCCGGGACCCAGGTGATCCACGCCACGCGAAAAACCGCTGCCGCTGGCCTCGGCAGTCTCCCATTCGTCGTCGCCGTAACCCAGGTAGTCGACGCCGCACAGATCGATCATGGTATCGAACTCGAGCCCGTCGGTATCGCGAAGCTGACGACAGGACTCGATCCAGTCGGCCGGCGCGATCTCGGCGATCAGCTGCTTGCGTACTTCCCGGATATTGCCAAGCTTCTCGCCCAGCGTTTCACGTAGCCGGTTGACCAGGGGCTGATTGCGTTCGCTGAAATCGCTCATGCCGCGGGTGCCATGATCGAGTTGGTACGGCGGATTTTCTTCTGCAACTGGATGATGCCGTAGATCAACTGTTCGGCCGACGGCGGGCAGCCGGGCACGTAGACATCGACCGGCACGATTCGATCGCAGCCGCGGGTCACCGCGTAGGAATAATGATAGTAGCCGCCGCCGTTGGCACAGGAACCCATCGAAATCACCCACTTCGGGTCCGGCATCTGGTCATACACCTTGCGCAGCGCCGGCGCCATCTTGTTGCACAGCGTCCCGGCCACGATCATCACGTCGGACTGGCGCGGGCTGGGCCGGAACACCACGCCGAAACGGTCCAGGTCGTACCTGGATGCCCCTGCGTGCATCATCTCGATCGCGCAGCAGGCCAGACCGAACGTCATCGGCCACATGCTGCCCGTCCTGGCCCAGTTGATCAAGGCGTCGACATTGGTCGTCGCCCAGCCGCGCCCCATCAGCGGGTTGCCGTCGGCATTCGGCCGCAGGATGTCGTCAACCTGGTTAAGCTCGACACTCATTCCCATTCAAGCGCACCTTTCTTCCATTCGTATATGAACCCGATGACCAGGACCGCGAGAAAGATCGCCATCGCGATCAGCCCGGTCATGCCGAGACTATCGAGCGCGACTGCCCACGGGAACAGGAACGCAATCTCGAGATCGAAGATGATGAACAGGATCGCGACCAGGTAATAGCGCACGTCGAACTGCATCCGGGAATCCTCGAACGCCTCGAAACCGCACTCGTAGGGAGACAGTTTCTCGCTGTTGGGACGGCGCGGCCCAAGAATGCCGCCGGCTGCGATCAGCCCTACGGCCATCACCGTGGCGATACCAAGAAATACCAGGATTGGAAAATATTCCGTCAGCATGGCTGCGTGTTCCACTTTGGGCGACGCACACCGGCGCCGCATTTGCTCCGGTCGGCGCTGCTCGAGCGCAGACCTCGGGTCAGGGAACGATTGCGGGCGCGCGACCGGTGGCGGACCAATTCGCCGCTTCAATCCAGCGGACTTGAACTTTCGCCGTCCACGGATGCAATCGTTGTCGAATTCCTGGTGCCGAAGGCCGGACTCGAACCGGCACGGCCATAGGCCACTGCCCCCTCAAGACAGCGTGTCTACCAATTCCACCACTTCGGCAGGAAATCGACGTGTAAAACTCATTGAATCATGAACCCGACGGCGGCTCCGGGAGCGCACCGTCATCGTCTTGCGAACTCTCTGAAGCAGCCGCCGCGTCGGAGTTCTCGACCGCGCCGTCCTCGCTGGCCGGCTGGTCATCGCCATCGGCCGGCACGCTGTCGAGACTGTCGATAACCGACTCGATCCCCGCCTCGCTGTCGGACTGGACCGGCTGTTCCTGCTGTTCCATCACGGAACCCGAGAGTGCCTCCTCGGAATTGCCCTGGCTGCTCAGACTGGTCGCCAGCACTGCCAGCGCCAGGCTGATGCCGAAGAATCCCACGGCGAGCCAACTGGTCGTTCGGGTCAGAAAATTCCCGGCGCCGCGGGAACCGAAGACGGTGCCGGAAGCGCCCGAGCCGAAAGCAGCGCCCATGGTGGCGCCCGGGCCGCGCTGCACCAGCACGATGGCGATGAGGCCGGCGGCCATCAATACTTGAAAAACGATTAGCGTGGTAAACATGCCTATTCCAATTCCATAAACCCGCGATTACAGTGTGCGACCCGTTTCCGATGCCGGCTCAGCCGGCGGGCGCGCCGCCGGTGGCAGAGCTGGTCGCGTCACTTGACATAACGCTTGCCATAACAATTGCGATAAATTCATCCGCCTTCAGGGCGGCCCCGCCTATGAGGCCTCCGTCGATATCCTCGCAGGCCAGCAGATCGGCCG
Organism: uncultured Halomonas sp.; assembly: GCA_964476005.1. Taxonomy (GTDB): domain Bacteria; phylum Pseudomonadota; class Gammaproteobacteria; order Xanthomonadales; family Wenzhouxiangellaceae. The sequence continues at coordinate 18,289 of CAYYZR010000026.1, read as the reverse complement.
CATTCTGCGGTTTCATACTGCCGCCGTACAGGATCTGAATACGGCCCGCTATTGTAGCATCGTGCCGAGCCAAACGTGCCCGGATGAATGCATGAACCTGCTGAGCCTGCTGCGGCGTCGCCACCAGCCCGGTGCCGATGGCCCAGACCGGCTCATACGCGACGACCGCGGCGGCAAATCCGGAAACGCCACAGCGCGCCAGAACCGCATCGATCTGAGCGCCGACCACGGCTTCCGTCTCGCCCGCCTCGCGCTGGCCGCGCGATTCGCCGACGCAAAGAACGGGTTTCAGCCCTGCCACCAGCGCCGCCTCGAACTTTGCGGCCACGACATCATCGGATTCGGCGTGATATTGACGGCGCTCCGAATGACCGACGAGGGCATATTCCGCCCCCACATCGGCAATCATGCTGCCGGAAACCTCGCCGGTATATGCACCGGCCTGATGCGCGCTGAGATCCTGAGCGCCCAGCAACAGCCCGCCCGACCTGGCACGAGCACGCAGACGGTCGATATACGGAAACGGCGGAATCACGAGCACGTCGGTCGCGTCGAACGGGCCGTCAGCGGCGCCTGCGGCGACGATCGCGTCGACCAGTGACTCGGCCATCGAGACCGAGCCGTTCATTTTCCAATTTCCGGCGATCAGCGATCTGCGTTCCATGGGATTCATTGTCGAGCCAGTCGCGGTCAGTTAATTTAGCAGCACAGTGTACCCGCGGCGCGGAAAAAAAGCGTGCCGCTGGATTGAGCACAGCAGTCCCTGGCGGCGGCGCCGCCAGGCCGCAGGAATGACCGGCAGGCTGCCGGATCATTCCACGATCCGGCTGATTCTTTACCCGCATGCGCAATCGGCGGCAAGCCATATCCGGATGTGAAGCGCGCACCGTCACGGTTATACTGAAGCTCGTTCAGTCACGGTTTTCTCGTCCATGAGTCAGTCGAGGGCGACAAAGGAATCAGCTGAAGGCGAATGGACGGCGCTCCCCGGCGGATCGGTGTCGCCGATTCGCCTGGCCCAGCGGCATGTCGTTGTGGTCATACCGGCGCAAAACGAAGAGTCCGACGTGGGCGAGATTGTCGAGCGCGTTCTCCGAACAGGTTTCGCAGCCGTTGTTGTCGACGATTACTCTTCGGATCGGACGCGTGCCGTCGCGCGCGAAGCAGGGGCTACCGTACTTGAACTGCCTTTTCATGCCGGCGCATGGGCTGCGATCCAGACCGGCATGCGTTACGCCCGAAGACGAGGCGCCACCCATGTGGTCACACTCGATGCCGACGGTCAGCACAATCCGGAAGACATTCACGCCTTGATGGATGTGATGGATAAGGCGGATGCGCCGAATGTTGTCATCGGCGCATGCGTCAGTCGAGCCAACCGGCGACGCAGGCTGGCCTGGCGTGCCCTGAGTTGGCTCAGCGGTCTGCAAATCGACGACCTGACCTCGGGCTTTCGCATGTACGATCGAGCCGCCCTCGACTTGCTCGTGTCGCACCGGCACAGCCTGCTCGAATATCAGGATATCGGCGTCTTGCTCTGTCTGCGCGCCCACGACCTGAGCTTTCGCGAAGTCGCCGTGCCCATGCGGCGCCGCCTTCACGGGATTTCCCGGATTTTCAATTCATGGCCGATGGTCGCCTATTACCTCATTTACTCGACGCTGATCGGCGGTAGCCGGCGCAGCCTGAGCAAGGACATGCCGAAGTGATTCCCCTGCAGTTATTCGCCGGCACACTTTCGGTCGCGATGATCGCGCTGATCCTTTGGATGATCCGCCGCGATCGGCTTCCCGTCAGTCATGCCATTTGGTGGCTGGCGGTTTCCGGCCTGATCGGACTTTTCGGCCTCGTGCCCGGCGTGCTGGACAAACTGGCCCGCATGGTCGGCGTCGGCTATGCGCCCTCGCTGCTGTTCGTGCTGGCAATCCTGACCCTGTTCATCAAAGTGCTCATGGAAGACCTCGAGGTCTCGACCAACCGCCGGCGTCTTCTGCGGCTGGCGCAGAAAACCGCAATGCTGGAGCAGGAAGTGCGCGGCCTTAGAGAGTTGGTGGAGAAACGGCGCTAGCGTACCCGGCGCTTTCGGGCACCGCTTCCAGGAATCTTCAGGGAAATCCAGGTTGTTGATTTTGCCTCATTTAAAACGTCTGGGCTGGGCCATATTTTTCGTACTGGCCGGCATTATGGCCTACCTGCCGTCGTTCGACGCCTGGTTTTTCCTCGACGATTTCAGGGTGATCGTCGAAAACGAAGCGCTTCACGACTTTTTTGATCCGGAATCGATCTGGCGATTTTCCCAGGCGCGCTTTATCGCCTCGTTGTCGTTCGCGGCCAACTACACGCTGCACGCGGAGGATGTATTCGGCTATCACCTCGTGAATTTCGTGATCCACTGCGCAACGGCAGGCGTGCTTTGGCTATTTTTGCGGGCGCTTGTGCAAACTCCGGCGTCGAAAACGAGTGCACCGACCTGGATGCAGTGGATTCCGCTGATCGCTGCGGCAATCTTCCTGCTTCATCCGCTGCAGAGCCAGGCGGTCACCTATATTGTCCAGCGCTATACCTCCCTCATGGCCTTGTTCTACCTGGCTTCTCTGGCCACCTTCGCCTGGGCCAGATTACGCAACTCCTGGATGCTGTACGGGTTTACGGCGGCATTCGCTGTGCTCGCGATGCTGAGCAAGCAGAGCGCCGCCACGCTTCCGGTGGCACTGGTTCTGATCGAACTGCTGTTTTTCCGCCGCCTTGCCCCGCGCATGATCGGGGTGCTCGCCGCCGGCACAGTCGTCGGAACGCTGCTGATTTTCTGGCTTCTGACGTTGCCGGCACTGGACATCACTGGTGTTACGCGCGAGACCGACCAGATCAGTCGAGTCGACTACCTCGCAACTCAGATGGGCATCCTGTGGCGCTACATCGGGCTTTTTTTCCTGATTGGCGACCAACGGCTGGAATATGCAATACCGATTGCCGAAGGTTTCACCCAGCCTCTGACCGTGCTGATGTCCCTCGGTCACGTTGCGCTGATGGGCGCAGGGTTCCTGGCATGGCGTAACGCGCCGCTGGTTGCCTTCGGAATTCTGTTTTATTACCTGGCACACGCAATCGAGTCCAGCTTCATGCCGATCATCGATGTTGCCTTCGAACACCGCACCTACCTGCCCAACGCCGGTCTTGCGCTGGTAACGGGAACCGCGCTGGCCTGGTTCGGCGCGAAACGTCTCGACCGGCGCATTGGAATGACACTGGGCATCGGCTTGCTGGTCCTTCTTACCGGCTTGACCCATACCCGCAACGGCCTTTGGGCCGACCAGATCGAGTTTCTGCGACACGAAACCCGCCTCAGTCCGGATTCACAACGCGCCTGGACCAGCCTCGGCAAGGAATTGATGCGCGAAGGGCAATTCGAGGAAGCGCTGCAATCGCTGCAAAAGGCCGCCGAAATCGCCCAGCGCAAGGGCCAGGCGGCACTTCGACCGCCCACCCTGCTGAACATCATTTTTGCGCTTCATTACACCAATCGGAATCGCGAGGCGATCGAACTGGCACGCAGCATCGCAACAGAACAATTCAGCACGGCTGAGCGGGCATTCTATTTCGAAGCGCGCGGTCGCAGCTATCTTGCGCTCGGCCAATACGGCCAGGCTCGCGAAGATCTTGAACGCTCGGCTCGTCTGAATCCAACCGTCAATGCCATATCCTTTCTGGCAGTTGCAGAGTATGAACTGGGCAATCGAGTCCGCGCCCGGCAACTTGCCGAACAGGTCGTCGACGTCGCACCCGACAATCCGCTCGCCCGCGACCTCTTGCGCCGTATGCAATGAATCTTCGGCCGCGATGCTATCCATCGGGGAGACCCCGATCGATCTACCTGGCAAGGGCCTCGTAAACGCCCACGATCTCCCGAGCCACGGCGTCGATGCGAAAGCGCGTCTCGAATCGCTCGCGGGAGTGCTCGCCGGCAATCACAACCATCCCTCTTTCGCGCGCCAGTCTGCGCAGCAGGTGGGCGAGCGCATCGATATCACCCGAATCGACCATCCAGCCGGTCCGGCCTTCTTCCACCACCCAGTCCATGCCTGATCCGGCCACCCGGGTGGCCAGCTGTGCCTTGCCCGCGGCCATGGCTTCGACCAGGCTCAAGCCGAATGCCTCGGCACGGCTGATCGACGGAAGGCAGAACAGGTCGCATTCCGACATCAGTCGATTTCGCGTGGCGTCGTCCACACCGCCGACGAGACGCACGCGACCTCTCGCGTGATCGGGAACGAATCGCTCCAGCCGCGACCGCTGATCGCCATCTCCTGCAATGATCAATTGAACCTCGTCAACCCCCGCGACCGCACGAATCAGCGTTCCGAAACCCTTGTATCGTGACAATCGTCCGACGCCGAAAACACGGAACCTGCCATCCTTGCGCCATTGGACCGACGGTTCGTGATGTCCCGGGAGCATATCGGTCGCCACGGCAGGCTCGACCCTGTCCGGCGCCAGGCCCAGCGGTATGACTCGGCATTTCTTGCGCCATCTTTTCAGGGCGGGACTGCTTTCCAGGTAAGGCGGCGAGGTCGCGATGATCACGTCAGCCCGCTTCAGCAGCGCCTGCTCGAAAGGCCTGTAGACTGGATAGAGGAGCTTCAACTTCACGTCGAGACCGGGTCCGACGACATCCGAATGCCAGTGCACCACCCACGGAATCGCCCGGGCCCGTCTGCTTTTCAGGGCCCAGAAAGCCGAAGTGTTCGGCAAATGAAGATGCAGCACGTCCGGTCGAAACGCTTCGAGCATGCGCTCCATCGTGCGGCTGAAACCCGGGCTGACCGGCGCATAGCTGACCTGCGCGACAGTCGGCACACGCTCGAATCGCTCGAGAAAATTGAAATCGATTTCCCGGGCGGCGCGGCCCTGGCCGGGCGCCTCATGCACCAGGCACGCCTGCAACACGCCTTCGTCACTGCATGCGCGCAACAGGTCGAGCATGAAATTCTCGATCCCGCCGGCGAAGGGGGCGAAGAACTTTCCGACGTGCAACACGCGCATCCGAGGCTCCATCCAGCGGCAATATCCGAGAAAGCGTCACGATAAAGCCTCAATGGTATACCGCCGCGGCCCCGATTCCGACTCTCGGCGTTTCCGGATTCCCGTTCGATAAAGCCTCCACCCGGCTGCTAATCTTGCGCCATGTCGATTGACCGCATGACCCAACTGATCCGGTTTGTCGCGATTGTGCTCGTTCCGTTCAGCACCATGGCCCACCCGGAACCCGGCAACGCTTGTGCCGAGGCCGACGCCGAACTCGGTCAACTCATGTCTTCGCATGAGGTCCGGGAGCGCGTGCAATCGTTGCGTGAGTTGATGGAGAAGGCCATCGCAACCTCCGGCCAGACGCCGCATGAACTCGTCGTCGGGCTTTTCATCGAGCCTCCCACAATCGCGAGCGCCCATCCCGCGGCGAGTGCGCTGCTGCCCGAACCCATGGCGCTCGAGGTACTGGTAACCGGCGCAAAGCCGCTGGATTCCGTAATCGCCCGCCTGGGCCAGATTCACGAGCAACTCGACGTCGCACTGGCCGAAGTCACGGATCAGCATGCCATCCGGCTTGGCGGCCTGCTACCTGAAATGCTGGAACGCACCTCGACCGGCAGCGATCTGGAGGAACTCGAGCACGGCCCGGTTCTGGTCGAAATCCAGTCCTCGATAGACCAATCCGCGCTGAAACACGCGGCCGCGCTGCTGGCCGGTCTGGCGCAAGATAAAGTCGCCACCGCGCTTGCCGAACACTTCGGGGACACATCGACCCGATCCGTTCCGAACTGGCTCGAAGCGCAGGTAACCGGCCCGGTCATCTTTGCCGAATGGACCGAACTGGGCATCGTCATCATCGGCGGGCCCGGCAGCAACATCTACACCGGGCCGGCCGCGCTGATCATCGACACCGGCGGCGACGACGTCTATGCCCTGCCCGGCGGCGACCGGGTGCGGGTCATCATCGACCTGGCCGGCGACGACAGCTACAGCGGCCAGAGCGAGGGCGCACTGGGCGCCAGTGTGCTGGGTGCAGGCCTGATCGCCGATCACGCCGGCAACGACATCTATGCCGGCGGCCGGATAACCCAGGGCGCTTCCGTTGCCGGCATCGGAATGCTTCACGACCGCGCCGGCAATGACCGCTACTTCGCCGCCGAACTCGCCCAGGGGGCCTCGCTGGCAGGCATCGGCGCGCTGGTCGACAGCGCCGGCGACGATATCTACACGGCGGCCAAATTCGCGCAGGGTTACGGCGGCGCGCTGGGTGTGGGCAGCCTGATCGATGAGGCCGGCAACGATGCCTACCTGGCCGGTCACCGACACCCCTCGAGCTACGGCGTACCGGGCAACTTTCAGGCTTTCTCCCAAGGCGTGGGAATGGGCTTTCGCAACGACGTCGCCGGCGGGATCGGCCTGTTGCGCGACGATGGCGGCCACGACCGGTATATTGCCGGCAACTTCAGCCAGGGCACGGGCTACTACCTGGGCGCGGGACTGCTGCTCGACGGGCAAGGCGACGATACCTATGCCGGCGGTCGGTTCACCCAGGGCGCGGCGGCGCATCTGGGCGCGGGACTGCTGCGCGACGCGGCTGGAAACGACGTCTACAGCGGCAGCACCTCCGCCAGCCAGGCCGGCGCGTGGGACATGGCGATCGCGGCCCTGGTCGATTGCGCCGGCGATGACGCCTACAGCGCAAACGAATTCGGGCTGGGCTCGGCGGCACAGAACGCGATCGCGTTATTCGTCGATGCGGCCGGAAAGAATCGATACGTGGCCGGGCGCCACTCGAAAGGTCACAGCGGCCCGACCGACTACCACGCGGACGTCAACCGGGTCGGCAACCTGGCGGTGTTCATTTCCGGGAACATCACACGCGCGCCTCCCGACGCCGGCACCGGCGAAGACAGATGACGTCTCGAACCGCACTCGCCGCCGCAGCGATCATCGGCTACTACCTGACCACCGTACTTGCCCACCTCGAGGTCTCGTTGTGGCTCGTCCGGCGTCGCGAGTCCGACCTGCTCGGCAGCTACAGATTCGCCGAAAGCCTGCCGCACGCCGGCGCGCTGGTGCTCGCCGCGATCGTGATCTGGCAGGCCCGGCGCGCCTGGCGCGGACACAACCACGTCGCAACATTCGCCGGGTGGACGGCGTGGCTGGTCGCCGTCGTGCTGGTGGACCGGTTCCTGATCTATTCCTTTCCGGAATACCTGCACTACCCGCAATACGCCCTGCTTGCCTACATGATCGCGCGCCTGGCCGATCCCGACCGCAGCGCTTTCGCGGTCGGTCCGGTCCTGCTCGCCGTCGCCGCCCTCGGGATCGCCGACGAAGCGCTGCAATACGCCTGGCTGACGATCAGTTACAGCAACTACCTCGACTTCAACGACTTTCTTCTCAACCTGCTCGGCGCCACCGCCGGCCTGCTGCTCCACTACGGATTCACTTCCAGCGACTCTTTCGATGTGCGAGCCGCCAGGCTCAATGCGTCACGCGCAGTGCTTGGATTCTGCTGGCTGGGGATCGTCATGCTTCTGCTCGTCTCAGCGCTGCAGGTCACGTCCGGAGTCACCGGCATGCTGCACCCGATCGAGCGCCAGCCCAGCTACAGCAGCTGGATTCCCGGCCCGCATGCCGGGCGGTACTACGTGCTCGACCCTCTGAGTGGAACCCTGATTCTGGTTCTGACGGGTATCGCCATCTCCACAAGCGCGGCACCCAGACGAAACTGACGGCCTGATTCGCTGCCCGTGGAAGACGTCCTCCGGATGAGATTGCTGGATCCTGCAATCAGGCCTTGGTCACGACGTAGCGGTATCCGATAAACCCTTTGCCCGTGCTGCGATCATGCTGAAGATGCATCACCCGCAACTTCAAGGCATCGAGCAACGAAAGCATTTTCGGTTTTGGAAAAAGGTGGATTTCCATGACGCCGTTTCTCCCATATCGGGCCCGGCGGGCAATGTTCATGATCCGGTTTCCAGCCAGCGCATGGACCCATCCGATCGGCGATGACAGATCATGCGCGCCCGGGGCCTGGAAAACCGCGGCGCCTCCAGGCGCAAGGACCCTGGCGAATTCCTTGACGTAATTCTTCTGAGAATCGAAGGGGATATGCTGCAACACGATGTTCGAGTAAATCAGGTCCACGCTCGCGTCCTCGAGCATCGACAAGTCATCCACGGCATTGTGCACGAACTCGATATTGCCGAGTTCTGCGGTCTCGGCTCTTGCCCTGGCCAGCATGGCCCGTGAAATGTCCACGGCGACGACACGGTCGAACGAGCCGGCCAACGCGGCACTGAGCCTGCCCGTACCGCAACCGAAGTCAAGCGCCGTGCCGAACGTCGGCGTCATCTCCATGCGCGCCAGCGACTCGATCAATTGGCGAATCTCGTTTTTCCCGGTCTGGAAAAACTCGCGCTTGTTCCATCTGCCGCCTTTCTTCGCCGGGTCGGCGAGAACGGCCCAAAAAGGATCGTGCGCGCCGAGTCGCTCCCACTGTCGCCTGTACTTTTCTCTCATCGCGCCGGAATTTTCTGCCGAAAGCGGGCCGTCACTCGAAATTCGAATCGAACAATGTCTCGGGCCCCACGGGCGTGACCACCGCGCCGATCACCACATCTTCAAGGACGCTGTCGGCGTCGTCGCCCGGCCAGTCGATCTCGACGCGCTCGACCGCAGCCGTGGCGCCCAGCCCGAAATGCATCGTCGCCGGCGCCTGGCTCATCCAGCTTTCACCCGCGACGACCAGGCGGGTCAGGATCTCGCCGTTGTCGAGATGCACACGCACCGCCGCCCCCAGCGCCGGCGAACCGGAGTTGGCCAGCACCGGCCGGACCCAAGCGTGCCGATTCCCGGCATCACCGCCAATGCGGCGATTCAGATACAACGTCATCCGCTCGCTACGCGGCGTCTGGTTGGAATTTTCCCAGGCGACCGAATCAGGATCGATTGCCGTCTGCAGCAGGTCCTGGCGCCCGTCGCCGTCGAAATCGGCGGCAATGAGACCGGCGCCGATCAGCGTGTCGTCGAACCTGACCAGCTCACCGACCTCCACGAACGCGCTGCCGTTGCCGGGATTCTCGAAAAAGCGCGAGCGATCCCGTTCATGCACCTCGTCACAGTATCGAACTGTATCCGGAATCGGAATTTCGCAGTAACCATTCGTCACGGCCAGATCCAGATCGCCGTCGTTGTCAGCGTCCAGCCAGGTCGCGCCCCACCCCCAGCCGGCATCGTCGACGCCGGCGGCGACCGCGCGCTCGGTGAAGCCGACGGCGCCTTCTAGCGAATCGTTGCGGTACAGAAGGTTATGGCTGCCCTGCCCGTTCCATGCGTAAATATTGGTGATGAACAGGTCGATATCGCCGTCGTTGTCGTAATCGCCCGGCGCCAGGCCCATTTCGTTCCAGGCCGAATCGACGCTTGCCTCGACCGCGGCGTTGACCAGATTCAGTCCACCGCCATTGAGCCAGAACTGGTTGGCTGCGAAGTCCACGTTGACGAAAATGTCGAGATTGCCGTCGTAATCGAAATCGTGCATCAGGCCCTGCCAGTGGCCGGCCTGGGCACCGGCGATCGCGGTCAGGCCGCTGCCCAGGGAATAGCCCGGTGCCTCGCCCCCGCCCGTGAAAAGCGTATCGCTGATGTAGAGCTCCGGGAGGGTCTGCCAGCGCGCAAAGTAGATATCCGGGAGACCGTCACCGCTGATGTCGGCGGCACTCAAACCACCCGCGTGATAAACGCTGGCCAATGAACCGGCCGCGGCGACCAGGCCGACGTCCTCGGAAATGTCATCGAAACCGCCGGTCGTTTGCTCGTAAAGCGAAAGCACCGGCATCGTGCACGGCCCGGCCGCAGTCGCCACCGCGGCCGAAACGCCGTCGAAACCGTAAGCATGGCAATCCCGACCCACGAACAGATCCAGGTCGCCGTCATTGTCGTAATCCACCCAAAGCGCAACGCGCGCCTGGCGGGTATCGGCAAGCCCCACGTCTGCAGCGATTTCATCGAACGTGCCATCGCCCCGATTGACGTAAAGCAGATTGGGCGTTCCGCCGCCGGTAGGCACGAATATGTCTGGATCACCGTCGTCGTCGAAATCGGCAACAGCCACGCCGGTACCCATCCCCGGCGAGGGCGTGTACGCGGCGATCACCACGGGTTCGAAATCGAATGCCGGCTGCGCAGATGCAACCGTGGTCTCGAGCCCAACCAGAGCAATCACGGCCGGAAATGCGTAGAACTTGATCAAGCGGGCGTCTCGCGAAATTTGCATCATGAACATCCTGACCCTGACGGTTGCGGCAAGCGCGGAAAGCAAAAAATGTCGGTCCCTGTTTCTCATCATAAATGCTACACCTTGCCGATTGCACCCCGGCAGCCGCCGGAAAAGCACCGGGCTCGCATCCGGGAATTGCCGATGGGCATCCCGTGGTACTTTCAAACGCGGCAGAGCGATGGTAGTCTGCCCGAGTCAAGGGAGGAAGGTTGCAATGGCCGATCCCCCTAAACGGTATTCCGGGAGCAACCCGATGGCATATCGTATTTCAGCAAAGGCTTTTGGGGACGAGGTCGGACCGGAATGGTTACCGGTGGACGATGCCCCGACCGGAACGCGGCCCCTGTCCAGGCAGCCGACAGGGGCTGTTGCGGCAGTGCCTCGCGATGCGGCATTCTCGGCCGACTCACCCACCCGACATGACTTTTCCAGGCCGGTCGAACCGGACTTCCCGATCGAACCGAGCGAAGCGGACATCGGGTTTCGGCTTGGACACCCCGCCGACCGATATCGGGTTGGATCGCCTTGTGGGCGCCAATCCAGCCGCGCTGATCGGAAAAGGCCTGCCCATGGGCCGGGCGTTGCCTGGTCCGTTTCGAGGCGGCCACCATCGTGGACCTGCGGCACCTGGCCGACCGGAACGCCCGCTCAATATTGGCCAACGGTTCCGGACCACGAAGAAGTACAACCCTTGGGAGCGGCCTGAAAACCGCGAACGCAGACAACAGGAGCACATCATGCAAAATCGAAATACGGGCCAAATCATCGTTCTGGCGGCAGCGATCGCCGCCCTGGTTTCCGGCCTTAATGCACAGGAAAAGCCACTTTTCACGGGTCATGTCGCGAATGATTCAATCATGTTCGAGCCTGCGACCAGCGCAGCGATTGAAAGCGAAGTCGACCTGATCATCGTCGGGCCGGAAAACTTCCATTTCCGCAAGCGTTTCGCTCCCGGCCAACTGCAGGAATTCAGACCCGCCAGTCTCGCAGCCGATGGGCTCCCCGACGGGGTCTTCAAATACGAAATCCAGATCATGTCGCGCCCCGGAGTTCAACCAAGCCGGAACGCTGCCACTGCCGGTCTCGAGAGCAACACGCCGAAGCCGGAAGGTGGCTTCGGGACGTTCATGATTCTCGATGGCAGCATGGTCGAGCCAACCGCTCTGGAGGCACCGGACGCCGGCGGTTCGAAATTCGATTCAGGCGATACGGTGCTCACCGATGATGATGCCGGCACAAGGCAGGTCATCTCGGGCGACTTGACCGTCTACAACAGTCTATGCGTCGGCTTCGATTGCGCCACCAGCGAGAGCTTCGGCGCCGACACCATCAGGCTGAAGGAAAACAACCTGCGGATCCACTTCGAGGATACGAGTTCGGCAAGCAGCTTTCCGTCCAACGACTGGCGCATCGTAGCGAACAGCAATCTGAACGGAGGCCTGAACAAATTCTCCATCGATGACGTCAGCGGTGGGCGCACGCCGTTCACCGTCGAGGCCGGCGCGCCCAGCAATTCGCTCTACGTCGAAAACAGCGGGGAGCTCGGCATTGGAACCACCAGTCCCGTACTCGAGGTGCATGCGGTGAGCGGCGACACCCCCGGCCTGAGGCTCGAGCAGAACGGCAGTTCCGGCTTTGCGCCGCAAGTCTGGGACGTTGCCGGAAACGAAACGAGCTTCTTCGTTCGCGACGCGACGAACGGAAGCACGCTGCCGTTCCGGATCCGCCCGGGTTCTGCCTCGAACAGCCTTGTGGTCGATGACGGAAACGTCGGTGTAGGGGTCTTGTCCCCGACATCGAAACTCCACGTGTCGACAACGCAGGCCAGTGGCATGACACTGACGATGACGGAAACCGGCAATTCGGCGGGCACCGGCCCGGGCTCCGACCAGAATTGGGAATTGACGATTCGCGATTTCGACGGCGGGCTGGGCTTCAACGATCCCGAAACGACGGGCGCTGAAATGTACTTGTCGACCGACGGAAATCTCACGCTCAAGGGGACGCTCACGACGGCGACCCAGACCATCCCGGATTATGTCTTCGACGACAACTACGTTCTACGTCCGCTTGATGAAGTGGCTTCTTTCATTGATGCATTCGGCCATCTTCCAGGAATCCCATCTGCCGAGGAATATGCGGAACGGGGCGGTGTGAATCTGAGCGAGCTTCAGGTCCTTCTGCTCGAAAAGGTAGAGGAATTGACCCTGTACACGTTACAGCAACAAGACACGATGCTGCAACAGCAACACACGATAAACCAGCTTCAGCGTGAAATCGAAGCGCTCAAGACTGCACGCAAGTAGCTCCTGCCGATGTCACGAGAGCCGGCCTGTCGGGCCGGCTCTTGTCCTAGTGTACCCCGTTGCTAATCCTGTAACATTCAGGGTGCGACTGAGTCGACAGTGCAAGGCGCGATCCGCAGGGAATGGCGAGCCCGAAAGAGACGAAGATTCGCGCTCATGTGCGGCGTTAGGTCTCTTGGAAAGGCAATAAGCATTCCCGGCGAGCCCTGCCTTGCAGCTAAGCGCTTTCCGACTCGCTGAAAGTTACAGGATTAACGACGGGATACACTACTTGCGGGTAAATGATGACCTGGAAGCTTCGGTCATCTGCGTCGGGATCGTCTCGAGATCGACGTATGGCCCGAGAAAATGAATGCGTCATCGAACGGCCGGGTACACGTCGGCCAACCGACTCGTCGCCGCGAAGCTCCCAACCCGAAACCGCTCGAAAAGCAAAAGCGTGTCCGATCGGCTCGAAGGCAGCATTCGATCGAAAAAACGCTGCGCGGCGATTGCGCGTCCAGAAGTTTCCGTATTGACGTCTTGGCTCGAAAGCCATCACGATCAGAGCTGAAAGCGCTTTTAAATGTGATAAGACGATGGTAGGCTAGGTCGCCACAGCGGGACATCCGTCACATTCGTCCAGCTGAAAAGGGATTTCGGGAGCAACAGATTGGCGCAATGCGCAACGGTCTTGGGATTCCAGGGCCGACTGCCCTGAATGAGTCCATGCGAAGCATGGCTGGTCAACCGCCCAGCGGCGCGTCGCGCCAATCGCCTATTAACTCAGGGTAGAAAACATGAATTCGAAGCAAGCCGCCAAACTGGTCCGTGCATCCAGCCGGGCCTCCGCATTGCTTGCCGCAGTTTTCTGCGCGCTTGCGTTCGCAACCAGCGCAGCCGCCCAGCCGGTCTTTTCCAAGGCCTTCGATCCAAGCACGATAGGGCCAAACAGTACCAGTCTCCTGGTCTTCAGCATCGACAACGGCTCTGGAATCCCGGTGACGGACCTCGCCTTCACCGACACCCTCCCGGCGGACGTTGTCATCGCGACCCCGGGTCTTCCGGCCACGGATTGCGATACCGGCACCGTGACGGCCCCGGACGGCGGCACGACGATCGGCTTTGCCAACGGCGGCGTCGGCGCCTTTTCCAATTGTATCGTCACGGTGCAGGTCACCAGCGCTGTGGCCGGCGTCTACATGAACGTCAGCGGCGACCTGACATCGGATGCGGGAAACAGCGGGCCCGCCAGTGCCGATTTGACGGTCAGCGATGCGCGACCGGGCTTTTCGAAGAGCTTCTCGCCTTCGTCCGGACCACTGGGCACCCGCGCCACGCTGACGTTCGACATCGACAACAGCGCGAACGCCGGCTTCGCCAGCGCCATCGGATTTACCGACGTCCTGCCGCCGGGCATGGTGATCGCCGACCCCGCCAATGCTGCCACGGATTGTACCGGCGCCACCCTGACCGCCGCTTCGGGCAGCGACACGATCTCCGTCTTCAACGGATTATTGTTGTCCGGCCAAACCTGTACCGTGACCGCCGATGTAGTGGCCGACGCCGTCGGCACGCTGCACAACGCGTCGGGCATTCTCACCTCGTCTCCCGGTGGCGCTGTGGTGGAGAGCGGTTTCGCCACCGACACGTTCACGTCGACCGGCGGGCGCCTGATCCTGGTCAAGGCGTTTCTCGACGACCCGGTCCTGCCGGGTGGAACCGTCGACCTCGAATTTCGCATCCTGAATCGCGACCCGGCGAATTCAGCCAGCAACGTGTCGTTCACCGACGATCTGGCAGCAACGCTGACGGGCCTCACCTTCGACAGCCTGCAGTCGAACAGCTGCGGGGGCACGGTATCGGGAACGGGCAGTTCGCTCCTCACCTTCAGCGGCGGGTCCCTGCCGGCACGCAGCGAGTGCGCGCTGGTGGCAAGGCTCTCGGTGCCGGCTGGAGACGTCGCCGGCGCCTATCCGAACGTCACCAGCGCCGTTACGGCGGACCTCGACGTCCCGATCGTCGCAAACGCGGCTTCGGACACGCTCTTCGTCACCGACGCGCCCAGCCTGACCAAGACCTTCCTGACCAACCCGACCGCCGGCGGCAATACCGTCTCGCTCGAGTTCACGATCCAGAACACGAGCGCAACGAGCTCGGCCACCGACATCGCGTTCACCGACAATCTGAGCACTTTCCTGTCCGGCGTCACCTACGTTTCCGGTTTCCAGTCCGGCATCTGCGGCGCCGGCTCCGGGTTGACGACGGTGTCCTCGGGCGGCGACATCCTACTGAATTTTTTCGGCGGCAATCTTGCGCCGTCGGCATCCTGCACCTTCACTGCCGACCTCGAGATCCCGGCCGGGGCGTCACTGGGCGACTACCTGAATACAACATCCGCGATTACCGCCACGGTCGACGGCACCACGCAGCAGGGCAATCCCGCGAGCGACACGCTGGCCGTCGTCGCTGCCCCCGGGATCACCAAGTCGTTCACCGACGACCCGGTTCTTCCCGGCGGTACGGTGACTCTGGAATTCACGCTCAGCCACGACGCCGCGTCGTCGGGCGATGCCACCGCGATCACGTTTACCGATGATCTGAATGCGGCGCTTGCAGGCCTGGCCGCCGCCGGACTCCCGATGAACGACGTCTGCGGCACGGGCTCCACCCTGTCCGGCACCTCGCTGCTGACGCTTGCCGGCGGCACGCTCGCGCCCGGCGAGAGCTGTACCTTTTCCGTGACGCTGCAGGTTCCGGCAGGGGCCCCGCCGGGCGTGTTCACCAACACGACCTCCAGCGTGAGCGCAACGGTGTCCGGCGTCGTCGCAACCGGCCGCACGGCCCAGGATGACCTGACCGTCTCCGGCCTCAACATTCAAAAGCAGTTTCTCGACGAGCCCATCGTCCCGGGCCGGCAGACGACGTTGCGATTCACCATCGACAACAGCTTGAGCGGCATCGATGCGACCAACATGGTCTTCACGGACAACCTGACCGCGACCTTGTCGGGCCTCGAGGCGGTCGCGTTGCCGGCGACACCGTGCGGCGCGGGATCTTCGATCACCGGAACGAATTTCTTGATCTTCACCGGCGGCAATCTTTCGGCGGGCGCATCGTGTACTTTCGACGTCCAGGTGTTGGTGCCC
>CAYYZR010000026.1:0-2440 GCA_964476005.1 uncultured Halomonas sp. | reverse complement strand
CAAGAGCTTCGCCGGACCCTCCGTGGCCGGCGGTGCGCCTGTCCTGAACTTCACCCTGACCAATCTGGACGCCTCGAACGGCATCGGGTCGCTCGCGTTCATCGACGATCTCGATGCGGTCCTTGGCGGCCTGGTCGCCACCGGCCTGCCGCAGGCCGACGTCTGCGGCAGTGGCTCGTCGATATCCGGCGTCGCGGCTTTGACCTTCATCGGCGGGCAACTGGCACCGGCCGGCAGCCCAGGCGATTCCTGCACCTTCCAGGTGACCCTGGCGGTGCCCGGATCGGCGGCCCCGGGGTCTTACCCGAACGTCACCAGCGAGCTCACCAGCGCCGGCCTGGTGGTGAGCGATCCAGCCTCTGCCGCCCTGATCATCGAGCCGCCGCCGACGTTCGGCAAGGTCTTCCAGCCCAACGCGATCGCCGTTGACGGCGCCAGCACGCTGACTTTCACGATCGACAATTCAGCCAGCGCCCTCCCCGCCGGCAACCTGAGTTTCGTCGACGCGCTACCGGCCGGGCTCGAGGTCGCCAGTCCGGCCAATGCCTCGAACACCTGCGGCGCCACGATGACCGCAGCCTCGGGATCCGGCAGTGTCAGCCTCAGCGGCGGCAGCGTCGCTGCCGGTGCAACGTGCACCGCCCAGGTCGACATCACCGGCACCGCCGAAGGCACGTTCGTCAACACCAGCGGCGACCTGATGTCGACGTCGGGCAACAGCGGCTCGGCCACCGACACGATCGACGTCGTATCCGGCGAGTTCGTCGTCGCCAAGTCCTTCCGCACCGAACCGGTGCTGCCGGCCGGCGTGGTCGAGATGGAGATCTCCATCGTCAACGGTTCGGCATTCCCGCTGACCGGAATTACCCTCAACGACGATCTCGATGCCGCCCTCGCCGGCCTTGTCGCCGAAGGTCTGCCGCAGGCCGACGTCTGCGGCGCCGGCTCGCAGCTTGCCGGCACCTCGATCGTGACGCTGACCGGCGGCAACCTCGCCGCCGGTGGCTCCTGCACGATAGTGATTCCGGTCAGAGTTCCGGCCGGCGCGACTGCCGGCAGCTTCGTCAATACCACCAGCGCGGCCAGCGGCGTACGCGAAGGCGTGCCGGTCACGGCAGACCCCGACAGCGCGAATCTGGTGGTCGAACCGCTTGGATTCACCAAGTCGTTCGATGCGGGCGCGGTCGCCGCCGGCGACACCGTCAACATAATGTTCGAAATCAGCAATCCGGATCCGGCCAATGCGGCAAGCGGTGTCACGTTCTCCGACGACCTCGAAGCGTTCATCCCGGGCATGACTGCGGCCAATACGCCTCTGGCCGATGCGTGCGGCCCGGGCTCGCTGGTCAACGGCACGTCGACCATCACGCTGACCGACGGCACGCTGCCCGCCGGCGGTTCGTGTTCGTTCCAGGTGACCTTGAATGTACCGGCGGACGCGGTTTCCGGCCAGTTCACCAATACGACAAGCGCCCTCACCAGCAGCGTCGGGGGCACCCAGACCAGCGCTGCCGCGGCGAGCGCGGTGCTCGGCATCGAGCCTGCACCGGCCTTCACCAAGGCATTCTCGCCGGACACCGTGGGAATCGGCGAGCCGGCAATGCTGACGTTCACCATCGACAACAGCGCAAGCCAGCTCGACGCGGATTCCCTCGCGTTCGAAGACATTCTGCCTGCCGGCATGACCGTCGCCCCGACGCCCGCCCTCTCCAACGGCTGCGGCGGAACGCTCGTAGCAGGGCCGGACACGGACCTGATCCAGCTGACCGCCGGCTCGGTCGTCCAGGGCGCCGTGTGCCGGATCGAGGTCGACGTCATCGCCAGCCTCGCCGGCACCCTGAGCAACGTCAGCGGCGAACTGACCTCCAGCCTGGGCAACAGCGGCAGCGCCAGTGCCGAACTGACCGTAATCCGCACGCTGCCGGTGCCGCTGCTCAGCACGGCGTGGCTGCTCCTGTTCGGCCTGCTGATGGTCGCACTGGGCATGCACGCACTGACAAACAGGTCGTAGGTCCGGGGGCATTGCGTCAGACCGGATCAAAAAATTGTAGGAGCGGTCTCCAGGCCGCGAAAAAGATGAAAAAAACCGGCCCAAAGGCCGCAGATGAACACCACGAGGAGCAGGAAAGATGAACAACCCGAAAACGATTCGCATGACCATGCTGGCCGCCGCGATGACCGCGGCCTGCGCCTGGGCCACGGCCCAGGAAATCACGCTGTACGAAAGCCACGTGCTGCCCGAAGGCTTGATCTTCGAGCCCGTAGACGCCATGGGCATGCAGGCAAGCATCGACATGATCATCAAGGGCCCGGAAGACTTCCATCTGCGCAAGAGCTTCAAAGCCGGGGAACCGATCGAGTTCAGTCCCGCAACGCTGGGGCATGGGGAAATGCCCGACGGCACGTACCGGTATGAACTGCAGGTCATGGGCATATCGGG
>CAYYZR010000025.1:0-21226 GCA_964476005.1 uncultured Halomonas sp. | reverse complement strand
GCCGACATTTTTCTCGATTGCTTCATGTGCCATGTCGATATCTCCTTCAGGCCGGCTGCGGAATGGCGATGTCGCGCGCACGATTCGGCGCGGTCTGCCAGGTCTTGTAGACGTTCCAGACCATGAAGAACATGCCGCTCAGGAACACGATGCCGCCGAGCAATCTGAGCGCGTAATACGGCTCGGTGCGCTTGAGCACCTCGATGAACGTATAGGTCAGCGTGCCGTCGTCGTTGAACGTACGCCACATCAGACCCTGCATCAGGCCGGCCGCCCACATCGCGGTGATGTAAAGCACCGTGCCTATAGTCGAGGTCCAGAAATGCCATTCGATGGCCTTGATCGAGTACATCTTTTCGGCGCCCCACAGGCGCGGGAACAGCGTGTAGAGGCTGCCGATCGAGATCATCGCGACCCAGCCCAGCGCACCGGAATGGACGTGGCCGATCGTCCAGTCGGTGTAATGCGACAGCGCGTTGACGGTCTTGATCGACATCATCGGACCTTCGAAGGTCGACATGCCGTAGAACGAGAGCGCGACGATCATGAAGCGCAGGATCGGGTCGGTTCTGAGCTTGTGCCAGGCGCCCGACAACGTCATGATGCCGTTGATCATGCCGCCCCAGCTGGGCGCCAGCAGGATCAGCGAAAACACCATGCCCAGCGTCTGCGCCCAGTCGGGCAGCGCGGTGTAGTGCAGGTGGTGCGGGCCGGCCCACATGTAGATGGCGATCAGCGACCAGAAATGGACGATGGACAGCCGGTACGAATAGATCGGCCGGTTGGCCTGCCGCGGCACGAAGTAGTACATCATGCCGAGAAAACCGGCGGTCAGGAAGAAACCGACCGCGTTATGGCCGTACCACCACTGCACCATCGCGTCGACCGCCCCCGAATACACCGGGTAGGACTTCCACATCCCGGCCGGAATCGAGATGTTGTTGACGATATGCAGTACCGCAATCGTCAGGATGAACGCGCCGTAGAACCAGTTGGCGACATAGATGTGCTTGATCCGGCGCAACACAATGGTGCCGAAGAACACCACCGCATAGGCCACCCAGACCAGCGCGACCAGCAGTGCCAGCGGCCATTCGAGCTCGGCGTATTCCTTGCCCATGGTCTTGCCCAGCGGCAGGGTGATCGCCGCGCCGACGATGACGACCTGCCAGCCCCAGAACGTGAAGGCCGACAGCGTGTCGGAAAACAGGCGCGCCTGGCAGGTGCGCTGGACCACGTAATAGCTGGTGGCGAACAGCGCCGAGCCGCCGAAGGCGAAGATCACCGCGTTGGTGTGCAGCGGCCGCAGGCGACCGTAGCTCAGCCACTCGATGCCGTAGGTCAGGTCGGGCCAGATCAGCTGCGCGGCGATGATGACGCCGACCAGCATGCCGACGATGCCCCAGACCACCGTCATCACGGCAAACTGGCGCACGACCCGGTCGTTGTAGGTCTGATTCTGATTCATAAGGTTTTGTTGTCCCGGTGGCGTTCTCTTAGCGAACGTATTCTCATTGACCCCTGATGGTCAACATTTGATACGGATCAAAGATTGACGCCCCGACCCGCGCACATCCGCCGCTCGCGGCAAATCTTGATGAAGCACGCGGGCTAGCTTGCCCCGTGCACGGGTTATTATCGCTGGAATGAAGCTGGATCAGGGCATTAACGGGCTGAAACCGCGCGACTGGCTGCTGGCAGAGAGCGTGCGCCGGGTGGACGAATCGACCGGCGATTTTCGGCTCGACGACGCGGCCACGCGTCAGGCGGCGCTGGCGCCTGATTCGCCAAGCGGCCGAATCCTGGAACGTGCGCTTCGACTGCCTGCTTCGGCCAGCCTGCAGGGCGACATCGACCACATCATGTCGGCCGCGCGCTGGCTGGTCCTGCTGCTGATGGCGCTGGGCTTCCTGGCCGGTGTCGCTGCCGCGTCCGGCCTGCAGACCGCCACCGCCACCATCGCGCTATCGCATGCCCTGCTGGTGCTGCTCGGCTTACCGTTTCTTCTGCTGCTGGTCTGGGCCCTGTTCAGTCTGTTCGGCCGCGGCGGCAGCGCAGCCGGGCTGCCGGGAAGAATGCTCTGGTGGCTGATGCTGCTGTTTACCCGGCGCTTCGGTCTGGCCGCCCACCGTCGGCACCTGGCCGCCTCGCTCAGCGAGCTCGGCCGCCTGCGCGGACGCACGCTGATGGCGCTTGCCACCCATTCGTTCTGGACGATGTTCTTCGTCGGCTGCATTGCCTGGATGTGGCTGCGGTTTCTTGGCCTTCGATTCGATTTCACGTGGGAGACGACCCTGCTTTCCGGCCGCTGGCTGGAGGATCTGATCATCGCCATCGGCTGGCTGCCGTCGTGGCTGTTCGGGCTTGCCCTGCCGAGCCCGGAGCAGGTGCAGGGCGTGCTTTCCGACCAGTCTCGCGCCGCCGACCGCGGCCTCTGGGCCGGCTACCTGATCGGCGCACTGATCGTCTACGGGCTCGCCCCGCGCGGCGCGCTGGCGGCATGGTTCATGCTGCGCTGGCGACGAGCCCGGCTGACCCTGGACCTGTCCCGGCCCGGTTACCTTAGACTGCTTCCGGCGTTGAGCGGGCCCAGTCAGGCGATCGGGCCCCGCGGCGAGCCGCCGCCCGCATTCGAAGCCGCACATCGCGTGAAGTCGGTGGAGGGCGGTCGCGGCGGCGCTGTCCTGATCGGGGTGGAACTCGACCACGACGAGACCCGCTGGCCGCCCGATGCCCCCGATTGCCGAGTGCTTGGACGGGCCGATAACCGACGCCAGAGACGCGAAATCATGCAGGCGCTGGAATTGCTGGACCCGCGACCGGAAAAGATCGTCGCCTTGTGTTCGCTGGCCCGCAGTCCGGACCGCGGCACCATGGCCTTGCTGGGCGAACTGGCCCAGTTTGCGCCGCTGGAAATTCGGCTGGTCGATGCCGATCGTCTGCCCGACCTGGGCATCGACAGCGATGCCCGCCTCGAAGACTGGCGTGCATCGGCCGGCCGATTCGGCCTGCCTTGCCCGCACCCGCCGGCCGATGCGCCGCGGGACCGCATCGGACCGCCGCCGTGAGGGGACCGGTTACGCGTTTCGCTCTGCTGGCGGCCTTGCTGGCGGGCCCACTGACCCTGCATGCCGCCGAGCAGAACCGGTTCGAGCGCCTGCCCGACAATCTCGTGCTCGGCCAGACCAGCATCCAGTCTTTTGCCCAGGACCGGGACGGCTACCTGTGGCTGGCAACGCAGGCCGGGCTGGAAAAGTTCGACGGGTACCGCTTCGAGTCGTTCCGTTCCGATCCCGACGATCCCGGAACACTGTCCGGTCGTTTCATCAGGCAGGTGATGGTTGACGAAAGCGGTGATCTATGGGCTGCCAGCCACGGGCTGAACCGGATCGACACCGGCTCCGGTCAAGTCACGCGGTTCGGACTGAGGCTGCCGAACGGCGAGGTGACCTGGCCGCCGATCATCTACGGATCGCTGGTCGAAGACGTCGAAGGCGACATCTTCGCCGCCGCACATGGAACCGTCATGCGCTTGCGTCCAGGTCACGACGCGCTCTTGCCGGTCGAGGTTGATGGACCGGATCAACCCGGCGCCGGTCCGACACTGCAGGTGGACCGGAACGAACGATTGTGGCTGGCCGGTCACGAAGGTCTCTGGCGTTTCGATCGGGATTCGGATTCGTTCGTTCCGGCGCTCGGATCGGACCTGACCGGCACCAATCCGAGGCTCGCCGAGGACATGCTCGCCGTCGGGCCGGGCACCGGCGTGACCTATGTCAATGCCAACGGCGTATTCATCGTCGATCCCGACGCCGCGCAACCGATCCGGCACCTGCGGCCCAGCGAACATGGATTCGCGGATGATCGCGTCGACGCGGTGGCGGTGGATTCGGGCAACAGCATCTGGCTCAGGCTTCAAGGCGAGCTCGTCAGGATCCCTGCAACCGGGCCGCGGGAATGGCGGCGTTTCGAGCGGCCGCAATTCTTCGGCCCATCGGCGAACTCGAACCTGGCGAGCCTGAAACTGGCCGAGACCGGCGACGGCAGCACTTGGCTGGCGGGCCGATTCGGTGTGGCGCGATACGATCCTCGCAGCGATCGGCTGACTCATTTTCACCACGACCCCGCCGATCCCCGATCGCTCCCGCAGACGCTGGGCGAAATCGGCTACCGGATATTCCTCGACGACTTCGGCGTACTCTGGGTCGGCGCGAACCTGGGCGGGCTGGCCAAATTGACGCCGCAAAGCGACCGGTTCACCCACTTGCAGGACGTCAAGCCCTCCTTGATCAGTCGCAATATCGTGCGCGCAATTGCCGAACAAAGCGTCGAACAAGGCGCTGGCCGGGACACCGACGATGCCGAACTGGTCTGGGTGGCCAACCAGAACGCAGGCATATCGATCTGGCGCCGCAACGCCCCGCGCGATTACGAGATCGTCCATCACTATCCGCCGAACTTCGAAGACAAGCCTTCGGTCGGCGTTGTCCGCTCGATTGCCATCGACGCGCGAACGGGCAGCGCGTGGCTGGCCGGCAGCCACGCGCTGGGGCGAATCGAGACGCCGGGCGCGCCGATGGAGTTGTTCGCGCTCATGCCCGAATTGCCGGCGACGGCCCCGGGGCTCCGGGTATTGCACTTTCTCGATCCGGAAACGCTGCTGGCCGGTGGCGGTCGCTGGATCTGGCTGATCGACGTTGCCGAGCCCGACGCCCCGAAAGTACTGCGACGAACCGACATGCCCGCCGGCATCAACATATTCGATCTGCTCGGGCTGGACAACGGGACAATACTGGCGGCTGGCACGAACGGACTGGTCGAATTCGACCCGGAAAGCGGCGAGACCCGGGTTCATTATCCGGCCGGCCAGCCGGAACCCACACCGCGCAACGATGTGTTCCACCTGGCACGCGGCAACGACGGCCGGGTATGGGGCGGCACCCGCGGCGCGGGCTTGTTGCAGATCGATTTCGATATGGCCGGCGAACCGGTATTCGAATTCCACGACGCGGCCGACGGCCTCCCCGACGATACCATTTACGCGGTGCTGTCCGACCCGGCCGGTCCGCTCTGGCTGAGCAGCAACCGGGGCGTCATCCGCTATGACCCGGATGGCCCGGACGGCCGCCGGGTGCGCCAGTACACCCCGGCAGACGGCTTGCAGGCCTGGGAATTCAACAATACCGTGGCCCATATCGGCGCCAGCGGCCGCTATTACTTCGGTGGAATCAACGGCTGGAACGTCTTCAGGCCGGGCACTGTTCGCGATCTGCTGCATCCGCCACGCGTGCATATCCGATCGGCCACGGTCAACGAGCGACCTGTGGCCCTTTCGGCAGACTACCCCGGTCTCGACCTGGCGCACGACCAGAACCGGTTCGTCATCGATTATGTCGGGCTTCAGTTCAGCGACCCGGACCGGATTCGCTACGCGGTCCGAATGCGGGGGCTGGACGACCGGTGGATCGAGGTCGGCGACAGCCGCCGCGCCCGGTATGCCAGCCTTGCGCCGGGCCATTACAGTTTCGAGGTCAAGGCGGCCAATCTCGACGGGATCTGGTCGTCGCCGAAGCCGCTGCTTCGGTTCAACATCGCCCGACCCCCGTGGGCAGCGCCGCTGGCCTGGCTCGGCTATCTCATGGTGTTAGTCGTTCTCGCACTCGGCGTTATCGGCTACCAGAAAAGGAAGCGCCGGCAGCTGCAGCAGTTGGTGGATCAGCGCACGCTCCAGCTGAAACAGCAAAAAGAGCTTGTAGACCAGCAGGCCAGCGAGCTCGAGCAGGCACTGCAGGCCCGGACGCAATTGTTTGCCAACGTGTCGCACGAATTTCGCACACCGCTGACCTTGATACAGGCAAGTATCGAGAAGCTCGAGCAGGCGCCGAATCGCGAGGCCGCGGCGCTGGGGCGCAAATACGTCAACCGCCTTGTGCGCATGGTCGAGCAGCTACTGGATCTTTCCCGGCTCAGGCTTGCACCGACGACCGAGGCGGGCAACCCGTGGCGGCTGGACTCGGTTGTATCCCAAACGGTCGAGGCCTTCCGTTCGGCCGTGGAGCATCAGCAGATTCAGATCGAAAGCCGTATCAACGGCGCCTGGCTTGCGCAATGCCCGCAAAATCTGGTCGAGAAAATATTGCTCAATCTCATCAGCAACGCGGTGAAGTTCACCCCGCCCCACGGTCGCATCAAGGTATCGCTGCAGCCGGCCGGCGAGAATGCCGTGATCTGCGTGGAAGATACCGGTCCCGGCATCTCCGAATCCGATCAGGCAATGATTTTCAAGCGCTTCTATCGCGCCCGAGCCGCCGACGCCAACCATGTATCCGGCGCCGGTATCGGGCTTGCGCTGGTGGCCGAAGCCGCGCGTGCATGCGGCGGCAGCATCGATGTGACCAGCCGGCCCGGACATGGCACGTGCTTCTGGGTCTCGCTGCCGGCAAGGCGGCCGGCGCCGGGCGAAATGGTTCGACCGGCCCGGGTAGACCTGGACCGTCAGCGTCTCGATCTCGAGGCTCTGAAACCCGAGCGGGATTCGCCCGACAGCGCAGAGCCGGGGCCGGGCGCCATGGTTGCGCCGGAGGTTCGCGGCACCGTACTCGTTGTCGAGGACAACGCCGACCTTAGAACCTATCTGGCGCAATCGCTTGCGCCCGAATGGCATGTGGAACAGGCAGTCGACGGTATTGAAGGATTTGCCACAGCGCGCGAAACAGCGCCGGACATCATCGTGACCGACCTGATGATGCCCAACGCCGACGGCTTCGAAATGCTGGCGCGACTGCGCGAAGACATCGAGACCAGCCACATTCCGGTACTTTTCCTCACCGCGCGACAGGACCACGAAACCCGAATCAAGGCCTTCACCCTCTCGGCCGATGCATTTCTTTCCAAGCCTTTCGAAATCGTCGAATTGCGGACCCGCCTCGAGCAGATGCTGGCGCAGCGCGAACGTGTTCGAACACATATCCTGGCGCATATCGGGCAGCGGCTGGAGCCTCGCGAAAAGCCTGCGCTGGTCGCTTCCGAGACCCCGGAACAACCGTCCGACCTGGCCCCGCGCGACCACAAGCTGCTTGAAGGACTGCACCAATGGCTGGATATCCACTGCGCTGACCCCACTACCGACGTCCAGTCGATGGCCGACGCCATCCATCTCACGCCGCGCACGCTGCAGCGCAAGCTGAAGTCGCTGATCGGACGCACGCCGGCCGCCTATCTTCGCGAGTACAGGCTTGCAAGAGCCCGGAAACTGCTTGCATCGACCGACGACAGCGTGACCGACATCGCCCACGCCTGCGGTTTTTCCAGTTCACAGTACTTCAGCCGGACGTTCCGCGATGCCTACGGCGTGCCACCGGAAAAATGGCGTCGGGACCAGACCGGCGCGGACGCTTGAGCCAGATCAATCATCTTTGGGCCGAATGTCGCGCAAGGTCAATCGAATGTCGCTTCAGGTCAAGCCGAAAAGCGGCGTCCTGCGTAAGCTTGATCCCACGAATGCGCGGTTAACGACAAAGCCACGCTCCCGGCAACCCCGCCGCGCATTCGTCCCATTCGGTGCTCAGGATTCAGTTCCGATGCTGAGTTGGGGGACAAGGCCGGTGCCCCTTGCGGGCACCGGTTCTTTTACGTTCGCACGACATTCCCGAGGTCAAATCCGATCCAGCGCCACCAGCCGCATCGTCAGGTCCGTGACGAAGAATTCGGTTCGGCTCTCGAAACCCGAATCGCTGAGCGCATAAACCCATAGGCGTCCCCGATCGTCGGTGCGCGCGGCGAATTCCCGCCCCTGGCTGGAGACGGTCTTGAGTTCCCATGTGCCGGGAAAACCGACCTCGTTGCAGTCCTGCGAATTGGCCATGTCGCCGACGACGATCGCATCCGGGCCGCCTGTCGACTGGTTGCCCTTGTCGATATTGAAGCGGAAGTCGCCATCCTGTTCGATCACCGCAGGCGCCATGCCGGCCGCGCCGATCTTGATGAATACGCTCTCGCCCGGCGCGCCGCCGACGCCGACGCAGTTTGCCGGCACCGCGGTCGCGAACGTCATGTCGAATTCCAGCGCGTAGGTGGTCGACGGCTCGAGACCTCCGACTGGGGTAAACAGCATCATGGCCAGATCGTCCGATCGATTGGTACCGGCCAGTTTGAAACCTCTTCGACTGGTGAGCGGCGCCGGCAACCGGGTCCATTCAGCCTCGGTCTCGATCAAGTCGCTCTGGGGCTGGCCGAAATCCGCGAACAGACCCTGCCAGCGGTCCGGTCCCGCATCCAGACTGAATTCAATGGTTCGTTCGAAGATTTCGGCCTGGCCGCAACGCAGACCTTCGATGGGCGTAATGCGGTCGATCGACATTTCGCCGGGCTCGAATCCGGGCAGATCCGGCTGCCAGCTCATGGTGCCGTTGTTGCAGTCCTCGAAGCTCAGCATCACGCTGCCCCAGGTTTCGCTCACGATGGCATCCGGATTACCACTGTCCGGGGGAAACGAACCGCCGCTGAATCGCACCAATTCGACGCGGATTGTCATGTTGTCCACCTCGCCGGTGCCGAACAGCCACGCCGGTTCGCCGAACATGTCGTAGGTCAGCCAGACGACGACCGCCCGGCGCGCGTCGATGACCTCGATCTGGACGCCCTGGCGATTCTTGATCGGGTCGGTCCAGTTGCCGGTGAATCCGCCGCGCAGCGTCAATTCATTTGCCGTAGCGTTGACCGAAGCGAACGAGGCAACAAGCAGCGTGAGCAAGAAAATCAATGATTTCATGATGATTCTCCGATTAAGGGTTCTCCCCGAGTGTACTACCGTGAGCCGGAAATTCAGGAAACCGGACCCGGAGCGCGTTGATCGAGTCGCTGCCGGTAGCCCTGGGCCGGACAGTCCTGGCGATCCCGAACGCCAGATACACCAAAGCCGGATACGGTCGGCGCGCCGATCCATTATGCTTTCGGCATGCAAGACGCCCGATCTTCGATTCTGCGCCTGTCCGTGGTCGGCCACACCAACGTCGGCAAGACCTCGTTGATGCGCACGCTGATGCGCGACGTGTCGTTCGGCAACGTAGCCGCGGGATCGGCAACCACCCGACAGGTAGAAGGCGCACGACTGCTTGCACAGGGTCAGGCGGTCGTCGAACTGTTCGACACCCCGGGCCTGGAAGACGCCAGCGGGTTGATCGAGCAGCTCGGCGCCGATACCGCGGAGCGACACGCCGGCCCGGAGCGAATCGAAGCTTTCCTCGCCTCCAGCGCCGCCGCCGGACGCTTCGAACAGGAAGCGCGCGTTCTGAAACAGATGCTCGACAGCGACGCGGCGCTTTACGTCATCGATGCGCGCGAACCGGTACTCGGCAAGTACCAGGATGAACTCGCGGTACTCGCGCTTTGTGCCCGTCCGATTCTGCCGGTGCTGAACTTTGTCGCCAACCCCCGCAACCGCGTGGATGAATGGCGCGAGGCGCTTGCACGCGTCGGCCTGCACGCAGTGACCGAATTCGATACGGTCGTGTTCGCGCTGGACGCCGAGGCCAGAATGTGGCGGCGGCTGGCGACCCTGACCGACGCTCACGCTCCCGGTCTCGAGCGGTTGATCGACGATCGCGAAGCGCAGGCGAAGTGGCAGCGGTCTTCGGCCCGGGCCATGATTGCGGAATTGCTGGTCGATGCCGCGGCCGCACGCCGGACCGCAGACCGCGACGACAGCGACGAGATCGACCAGGCGCGGCGTTCGCTGCGCGAAGCCATCGCACAGCGCGAGCAAAGCTTCGTCGAACAACTTCTGGAGCTGTTCCGGTTTACCGAAGCCGACTTCCGAAATCTGCCGCTGCCGATAGACCGTGGCCGCTGGCAGACCACGCCGTTCGATGCGGCCATGCTGGGCGTGCTGGGGCGTCGCGCCGGCGGCGGACTGGCGGCCGGCGCCGCGGCAGGTGCGGTGGTGGACGTTGCCACGGGCGGACTGTCGTTGGGTGCAGGCACCCTGATCGGCGCCATTGTTGCCGGTGGCGGTGCCGGGGCCTGGCAATTGCGTCGCGATATTGCCGATCGGCTGCGGGGCCGGATCGGTGTAATCGCCGATGATGCTGCGCTGACGATGCTCGCCGCGCGCGCATTCGCCCTGCTGGATGCCCTTGGACAGCGCGGCCACGCCGCTCAGAATCCGGTCGAGATCGCCCGCAGGCTGCCGCCGCCGTGGCCCGACCGGGGATTGCCCGGCCCGCTGATCAGGGCGCGCCTGAACCCCGGCGTCTCGACCCTGAATCGGGGTGAAGGCGCGAACGCCGAAGCCCGCCAGTCGCTGGCCGGCGAACTCGGCCGTTGCCTGGGCAATACAGACCAGCGCAGCCGCCAGTCCTGACCGGTCGAATCAGCACCCGTCGCGGAATATCCAGTCGGGCAGCAGGCCATCGACGTCCCTGATTTCCCGCCGGCGCTGCGCGGCACCCGGCAGCATGCCTTCGACCGCATTCCAGAATCGCGGTGAATGATCGGGATGTTCGAGATGGGCCAATTCGTGGACGAACACATAATCCACCAATCCGGGCGGCAGGAACATGAGCCGGATGTTCAGCGATATGTTGCCGCTGGCCGAACAACTGCCCCAGCGGGACTTCTGGTTGCGCCAGGTCACCCGACCGTGAACCAGGCCGTGGCGCTCGGCCAGGGATCGAAGACGCGGCACCAGTCGGTCGTGCGCACGCTGTTTGAGTGCAGCCAGCAGAACCGCACGGGCCGCATCCGGCCGGCGTTCCGGCAGCCCTATCGCCACGCCCTGTCCGGTCCAGCGAAACCGATGCCTGTGATCGTCGCAGTAACGCACTTCGACGACCTGCCCCAGCGAGCGCAGCGCAAGTTCGGACGGAAACGGCCCGGCCTGCGGGCCTTCACTGCGGCCAGCCCTGAAACGCGCACGGGTCTGCTCCACCCACCCGCGGTTGGCCTCGACAAACTCCCGGATCGTGCGCCCGCTCGCACCCGGCGGCGCCACGACTTCCAGCGAGGCATCCCGGAGAACCTTGAGCTTGATTCGCCGCGCGCGAGGGTGGACCCTGATTCGATAAGACAGCGGCATCGCGAAATTATATTCCAGGCCTCCGGACCGGACAGCGCCAGTCGAAGTCGAAGTCGGACCGGGACCGCGGAGCACTGCCTTGGCGGGCAGCCCAGCGGTCCGGCGATGGGAATTCACGCAATTGCGGGGGTAAACTGACAACCATGCGCGCAATGGTGCTCGAACAAGTCGGCCGGATCGAACCCGATGGCGAGGCCCTGAAGCTGCGCGATCTGGAAGTGCCGGAACCGGGCCGGGACGAAGCGCTCATCCGGGTGCATGCATGCGCAGTCTGCCATACCGAACTGGACCAGATCGAGGGCCGAGTCGCCACACCGCTGCCCAGGGTTCTCGGACACGAGGTTGTCGGAACCGTCGCGGCGCGCGGGGCAGACACGCGGCAGGTCACCGAAGGGCAGCGGGTGGGCGTGGGCTGGATCGGTTCGGCCTGCGGCGAATGCAAGTGGTGCCGACGGGGCGATGAAAACCTGTGCCCCGATTTCAGGGCCACCGGCCGCGACATCGACGGTGGCTATGCCGAGTTCATGCGCGTTCCGGCCGCTTTCGTACATCCGATCCCCGATCGGCTTTCCGACACGCAGGCCGCGCCGATGCTGTGCGCCGGCGCGATCGGCCTGAGAAGCCTGCGGCTGACCGAATTGCGCGACGGCCAGATACTGGGGCTGACCGGCTTCGGCGCCTCGAATCATCTTGTACTCTCGCTGGCCGGCATTCTTTACCCGGAAAGCCCGGTGATGGTCTGGGCGCGGGATGCCGGCCAGCGCGAACAGGCGATGGCGCTGGGGGCCGAATGGGCGGGCGATACCGGTGAATCGCCGCCGGAAGCGCCGGATGCGATCATCGACACCACGCCGGTCTGGGCCACGGTGCTCGCCGCGCTGGACAAACTCGCCCCGGGCGGGCGGCTGGTGATCAACGCCATTTCCAAGGAAACCGGCGATCGCGATCGGCTGGCCGAACTCGACTACGAGAAGCAGCTGTGGCGCGAGAAAGAGATCAAGTCGGTCGCCAACGTCACCCGTCGCGACATTGCGGACTATCTTGAAATCGCGGCCGGGCACGAACTGACGCCGGAGGTCCAGGTCATGCCGCTGGAACGCGCCAACGCGGCGCTGACGAGAATCCGCTTCGGAGATTTCCGCGGCGCGTTCGTGCTCGATGTCAAAGACGCCGCCGGGGACGACTGATGAGCGCGCGCCGGATCCGCTGGCCGATAATGGCGGCGCAATTACGAGAATCCATATGAACAACGATCCTGATCCACCCTTTCGCGTCGTCGAGGTTTCCGATGGTCGCTACTTCGCCGGCGAAATCTTCCGGCGCAAGCTGGGCGGCACGCTGCCCGACTACGGCAGGCACCTGGTGGCCATGTACCGCCACGATCCGCTGCACTTCGCGCCGCTGGGCTACCTGAACATCCTGCGGCACGGTTCCGTCGCGCTGGTCGGCGGCGGCAGCGTCGACGGCCGGGCGTTCGCCGACATCCCGGCCCAGGCGTGCCGCGACATTCGCGATACCGGCGGCGTGCTGTTCTGTCTGCTCAGCTACGCCTTCACCGAAATGGCCGACGACTTCGAGGCATTCTTCGGTTACTGCGGCGATGCGCGCGCCGAGGAAGTCGATCTGCAGGCCGGTTTCCGCCACACCCGCCATCCAAAACTGCTGGCCAACTACCACCGCCCGCTGGACGCCGAGCGGCGCGATCAACTGCTCGACGACGTTTTCGCGCTGGGGCCGTTCTGAGTTCGGCGAAAACATAAAGGCCGAACCGAAAATCAGGACAGCTCTCGCAAAGGCGCCAAGGCGCTAAGACAAAACAAGCCACAGAAAAGGCAAAGGCCGAACCGAAAATCAGGACAGCTCTCGCAAAGGCGCCAAGGCGCTAAGACAAAACAAGCCACAGAAAAGGCAAAGGCCGAACCGAAAACCGGGACGGCTCTCGCGCAGGCGCCAAGGCGCGAAGGAAAACAGCGTGAAAAGCAGGCGACGAAGAGTGCGAAGAAGGCACGAAGGACACGAAGAAAGGTAGAAGAAAGAAAGCTGGTCAAGTTCAGCTCTTGTCTTTCTCTGCATCTTCGCGTCTCTCATCGAACAGGCTTGCTGGTGCGTTTCGCTGCGCTCAACAGCACCCTACAGAATCACTCATCCGCGTAGGGTGCTGTTGAGCGCAGCGAAACGCACCAACTGTTTGCTTTTCTGGTTCTCGTTTTTCCTTCGCGTCTTGGCGCCTTCGCGAGAGCCGTTTTGGCCTTTCGTCTTTCACATCTTCAAGACCGTCCCGAAAAGGCAGCGTCCTGCTTGTGGTCAGTCGACATCCTCGAGCAGCAGTTCCAGATCGGCCACCGATTTCCAGTCGCGGCCGCAGATGTAGCGCGGCAGGTACCAGCGGTCGCTGCCTCGGTCTACCGGTTCCGGCGTGCAGCCCAGCGCCGCCTCGATGCCGATCGAAGGCCCGTGCATCGGGAGGTATTCGCGCCTCAGGTAGTCGCTGGCCTGACCGTAGGGGTAGGCGAAGAAGCGCGGACGGCGTCCCGACCGGCGCTCGATGTAATCGCTGGCCTGGTCGACCTCGGCCCGGCATTCGGCTTCGGTCTCGATATGGCGGAAATCGCCGCGCTTGTTATCGCGCTGCGCGGTGCGGGCGAGCGAGCCGTGGTTGTGATCCCAGCTGTGGCTCTCGATGCTCATCAGCCCCGATGCATTGGCCGGCGCCCACCAGTCGTCGGGCCATACCCCCAGGCTCATGTAGTCGACCCGGTCGAGTTCGTCGCGCGCCTCCGGCGAGGCGATCACGAACGAAGTCACGTGGGGCATGTGCGGCGAATCGTCGGTCAGCGCCGCGGCGAACCCCGCGACCCGCTTGAACACGCTGGCCTGGCGTCCGCAGGTGGGATGGTCGAAATCGTGAAAGTCCATGATCGAGCCGTCGTCCATGGTCAGCACCACGGCACGTTCGGGCAGCGCCCCGGCCGCCCGCCGAGCCAGCGCCTCGGCGAGCGGCAGGACGACCCAACCCAGGCGATCCAGCAGCACCAGGTCTTCGCTCAACGCCACCAGGTCGTTGCCTGCGTGGGTGTTGTCCAGCACGTTGACCGAGTGCCACGCAAGAATGATCAACCGATCGGCCATGGTCCTGATCCGAGACTCAGTCGTCGGAAGCGAAGCTTTCGATGATGTAGCCGCCGGATTTTTCGTCGTGGCGCAGCTTGACCTGACCGTTCGACTGCATCTGCTCGAGCAACTGGCCGAAGGACTTGAAACCGTGGTAGCTCTCGGAGAACCCGGGGCGGCGGCGCTTGAGGGTCTGCTTGACCATGGAGCCCCAGACCTTTTCCGACTCGTCGCGGTCGCGGAACAGCGCCTCGATCGTTTCCAGCACCAGGTCGAACGCTTCCTGACGACGCTCATCCTCGGTGCTGGTGTCGCGCGCCGGTGCCGCAGTCTCTTCTCCCGACGATTCGTCGGCTGGCGCGGCCTTTGCCGGTGCCGCTTTCTTCTTGCTCTTTTTCGACGATTTCTTCTTGGCCGCGCGCTGCTTGCGCTCGGTCTTCTTCTCGCTGTCGCGCACCAGGTCGTCGTAGAAGATGAACTCGTCGCAGTTGGCGGTCAGCAGGTCGGAGGTCGAGCTCTTCACACCCACGCCGATGACCAGCTTGTTGTTTTCGCGCAATTTGGAGACCAGCGGCGAGAAGTCCGAATCGCCCGAGATCACCACGAAGGTGTCGACGTGCGCCTTGGTATAGCAAAGGTCCAGCGCGTCGACCACCATCCGGATGTCGGCCGAGTTCTTGCCCGACATTCGCAGGTGCGGGATTTCGATCAGCTCGAAGGCCGCCTCGTGCATGGCCGGCTTGAATTCCTTGTAGCGCTGCCAGTCGCAGTAGGCCTTCTTGACCACGATGTTGCCCTTGAGCAACAGCCTTTCCAGGACCTTCTTGATGTCGAACGCCGAATAGCGCGCGTCGCGAACGCCAAGGGCGATGTTTTCGAAATCGCAGAACAGCGCGAGGTTGCGGGTGGGAGTATTCATTGACTGCCGGCTCTATTCGATGACTGCGGCAAGCTTACCAGTCGCGGACCGTTGCAGCGATGCCGAATGCAGGCGGCGCCGGCTCGGCAAACCTGACAGAATTGCTGCATGCAACCCGATTTCGACGCCATAACGCCGGCGGTCGTCGACTGGCAGGGCGATACGCCCTATTCCGCGCGCTTCGGCGACGCCTACTTCTCGCGCGACGACGGCGCGGCCGAGTCGCGCGCGGTGTTCATCGAAGGCAATCACCTGCCCGCGCGATTCGCCCGGCTCGAGCCCGGCGAGCTGTTCGTCATCGGCGAAACCGGCTTCGGCACCGGCCTCAACATGCTGCTGGCAGCGGATTCATTCACCCGCATCGCGCCGCCCGCGGCGAGGCTTTCGCTGGTCTCGGTCGAGCGCCATCCATTGCACCCCGAGGACCTGGCTCGCGCGCTGGCAGCACGGCCGGAACTTGCGCCGTGGAATAAACGGCTGCTTGCCGAATACCCGCCGCTGACCCCGGGTTTTCACCGTCTGAGACTGGCCGAAAACATCGACCTGACGCTGATGTTCGGCGACGCCGGGACCATGTGGCGGCAATCGGACGCGACGGTAGACGCCTGGTTCCTCGACGGCTTCGCGCCCGACCGCAACCCGGCGCTATGGCAACCCGGCCTGCTTGAGACCCTGGCCGGACATTCACGACCGGGTTCGACCTTAGCCACATTCACGGTGGCAGGCGCCGTCCGGCGCGGTCTGGGCGCGGCAGGCTTCGAAATCCGGCGACATCCCGGGTTCGGACGAAAGCGGCAGCGCCTCGAAGGACATCTTCCCGGGGCCGCGCCTGGCCGGCGCTACAGAACCGGCACTGCAGTAGTTGCAGGGGCCGGGCTGGCCGGCGCCACCACCGCCCGCGCGCTGGCCGAACGCGGCTGGCAGGTGCGGGTGATGGACCCGGCCGGGATCGCGACGGGCGCCTCCGGCAACCGCGCCGGCGTCGTCTACACCACGCCCAGCGGCGTCGCCACCCCGCAGAACCGGTTCTATCAGGCCAGCTACCTGCATGCCACGCGCTGGTTGCGCCGGCACGCCGCGGCGGCCGCAGGCATCGGGGAATTCGCCGGTGTGGTCCAGCACATCACGGACGACCGTCAGCGTGCCAGGCTGGCCGCGGCGTCGAGCAGCGGGCACTGGCCGGAAGCACAGCTTCGTCGTCTCGATGAAGATTCGGTACTTCTCGTCGACGGCGGCTACCTGCAGCCGGCTGCCTGGTGCCGGCTGCTGCTGGACCATCCATCGATTGCGGTAGAAACGGCCTCGGTGGCGGGAATCGACGCCCTCGGGCTGCCGATCGCGGTTTCGGGCGAACGCATCCAGGCCGATGCGGTGGTGCTGTGCATCGCCGGCGCGGCTTTGGGCATGGAAAACATGCCGGCGCTTCCGCTGCGCCTGATTCGCGGCCAGGTCAGCGAATGTCGCGCCACCGCGGCAAGCAGTGGATGGCGCCGGGCCCACTGCCACAACGGCTACCTGACGCCGGCGATCGACGGGTTGCACTGCGTTGGGGCGACGTTCAACCTGCGCGACCCGGAACCGCTGCCGCGCGACAGCGACGACCGGGCCAACCTGGACCGGCTGAAAAGCAACCTCCCGGAGCGTTGGGCGCAAATGGGCGGGGACGGAATCGCAATAGTCGACCGACGCGTGGCGTTTCGATGTCAGGCCAACGACTACCTGCCGGTCGCCGGGCTTTCGCCAGGCGCGAGAAATTCGTCCGACGTGCCGCTGCTGCTCAACCTGGCGCACGGCAGCCGCGGCATCGGGGGGACACCGCTGGTCGCCGACCTGATCGCGGATCTGATTTCGGCCATGCCGGGCTGCGTCGATGCGGCGATGGCTTCCGTACTGGATCCCGTGCGCTTCGATGCGCGTGCGCACCGGCGACCGGGCACCTGACGAGCGCAGGTTTTCGGCAGATCAATCGTCGGCGCCGACCGCTTCCGCCAGCAAGATTGCGTTCAGGTCGGCCTCGATCGCACCGTCGGGCAGCACTGCCTCGATCTTGAGCGCGGGCTTCCCGTCCGGCCTCGGTTGATGCGCCAGGTCGACCCGTTCGGCGCCCACGTAGCGGCCATGCTCGCTTCGCAGGATGCGGACCACCGGCCACAGCCTGTGCTCCTGACTGGCCTGCAGGACGACCGCGAAATCACCGCTGGACAAACGCACCAGGATACCCGGCGTGACCCAGCCGAGAAACTGGATGAGTTTTTCCACCATACCGGCATCGAACTGGCGTTCGCGCTCGCGCCACAGCACGCCAAGCGTTTCGTGATGCGAAATGGCCGGTTGCGACGGCCAGTGCGAGGTCATGGCGTCGTAGGCGTTGACCACGGCGACGAGGGCTGCCAGCGGGAGTATCGCGCCGGCAAATTTGCCGTCGGGATAGCCCTTGCCGTCGGGGCGTTCGTGGTGTTCGAGTACGGCACGCGCGACATCAGGATGGATGCCATCGTCGTCGCGCAGAAGTTCATAGCCGATGCGCGAGTGGCGGCGAACGTATTCGAGTTCAGCGCTGGTGAGCGCGCCTGGCTTGTTGACGATATCCTGATCGAGCCTCATCTTGCCCAGATCGTGCAGCAAGCCTGAAAGACCGGCCCGCTCCACGTTCTCGTCGGTCCATTCCAGCGAGCGCGCAAGCCCCATGGCAAGTATCGCGACGTTGACACTGTGTTCGGCGGTCTGCTCGTCGGCGTGCTTGATGCGGGTGAGCCATACCATCGCCGCGATATTGGATTCCAGCGAACCGGCGATCTTGCGCAAGCCCAGTCGGGCCTGCTCGGTATCCACGCGTCCGGATTTTTTCAGGGAATCGATAAGAACTGCTGCCTGCCGATACAGCAGGTCGTGACAATCCACGGCTTCGGAGACGCTCCTCTCGGTCAGGCGGGCGCGTCTGAGCATGTTGATCGGCGCATTGGGCTCGGATGCTTGCGACTGCGGCGCCCGGCTTGCAGGTCTGTAGGTTCGAGCGGAAGGCGGCCGGTAGCCGTTGCGGCTGCGCAACAGGTCGATGACGACCCAGCCGCAGTTCTCGGCGAACCACGACTGTGTGTCGTCGGAGAGAATCATCACCCCTTCCAGCGGGAACGGACTGTCTCGCCAGGGGCGATCCAGGCGTGACACGAAATGACCGACCTGGAGCTCTGCCGGGTCGACCATGCACTCGCTTTCAAACAGTTCGGCGTGGTTGATGCTGCTTTCGTGTTCAGACATTCCGCTTTGCCCATCGTATCCCCCTCAAGGATCAATAGTCGCTGCCGGACGGTGCGCCGACGGCCCTCGGTCAGATATCCTCGAGTTCGCGCAGCCGGGCCTGCACGTCGCGCAACTCCTGCTCGGTCACCCGCACGATTTCCTGCAGCGTTTCTTCGTTTTCGAGTTGCTGCGCCTGCTCCTCCAGATCGCGGTCCAGGCCTCCCGCCAGGTCGCGACGGACGGCATCAAGACGTTGCTGCAACTGGTCGCGCTTCTGCTCAAGCTCTTTTCGATTCATGATCGTTTTCCCATGCTTGCCTGACGCCATTGTCGCATCCGCACCGGGGGTTCAGGCAACCTTTGATTCAATGGCCGCGGACGCTTGCCGCCGGTGACTCGGATGGCCGGTTTTCAGTCGGGGTTTTGCGGCCCGGCCGTGCCGCCTTCCTCCTTCAGCACGGCCCGAAGCTCGATTTCCAGAGCATCGTCGGGCAGGACTTCGGCGACGCGTATTGGCCGTTCCGGCTTGCTTTCATTGTGCTCGGCCAGGTCGACCCAGGTGGTAACGCGATAACCCTCCCCAAGGGGTTCCAGCAGTCTCACCAACGGCCACAGGCGATGCTTTTGACTCGCCCGCAGCACGATCGCATACTGGCCGGTGGACAATCGAACCACGGTTCCGGGTGTAATCCAGCCGAGAAACTGGATCAACGTCTCCACCATGCCGGCGTCGAACTGCTTGTTGCGCTGCTTCCATAAAATTCCCAGCGCCTCGTGATGCGAACGCGCAGAGCTGTACGGGCGCTTTGAAGTAATTGCATCGTATGCATCGACGACGCTGATCAACGCCGACATGGGCTGGAGACTGGTCCGGTCGCGGCCGTTGGGATATCCCGAGCCATCCGGCCGTTCGTGATGTTCGAGGACCGCCTGAGAGACCTCCGGATGCACATCCTTGTCCGAGCGCAGCAGCCTGTAGCCGAAACGCGAATGTTGCTTGACGTAGGCATACTCCTCGGGACTCAGGCGGCCGGGCTTGTTGAGGATCTTCTTGTCCAGCTTCACCTTGCCGAGATCGTGCAGCATGCCGGCCAGGCCGGCCAGTTCGACCTGCTGCCGGTTCCATTCCAGCGCCTGGGCCAGACCCATCGACAGAATCGCGACGTTGACGCAATGCTGCGCGGTGTATTCATCGGCGCGCTTGATCCGCGTCAGCCAGACCATCGCCGCGATATTGCTTTCCAGCGAATCGGCAATGGCAGCCACGCTGAGCCTGGCCTGGCGCGAATCGATCGCCCCGGTGGCAGCGATGCTGGAAAGCAGCGAATCGGCCTGCCGGTGCAGCAGATCGTGCATATCAAGCGATTCGGAGACGATTGTCTCGTCCAGCCGGGCTCGCCGAAGAACGTTGATCGAGGCCTGCTCGTCACTGAGGTAACCGCTCCCGGGACGCTGCCGATTCGCAGCGCTGCTCAACCGGCCGCGCGGCGGACGAAACTGGCTGTCGCTGCGCAGGAGATCCACGACCAGCCAGTCGCAGTGCTGCCGAAACCACTCAAGCTGCTGCTGCTGCAAAACCAGCACGCCTTCAAGCGGGAACGGCGTGCCGATCCAGGGCTGGTCCATGCGCGAAACGAAGTGCCCCTCCTGCAGATGAACAGGCTCGATCAGAATCTCGTTTTCCCACAACAGTTCACGATCCATACCTGACGATTCGCTCAATCTTCTCCCCTCTTTCTATCCGTCAAGTGACTCCTGTGCCTGACGACAACTCACCGTCCCGATTGTAGCGCGTTCGGAAATGTGCAAAAGTTCTCGTTTCATCGGGGGGCGCCGCGAGGGTCAGGCCTCGAGCTCGGTCAGGTTGCGGAAATGTTCCAGCGCTCCGGGATTGGCCAGGGCCGAGGTGTTCTTGACACGACGCCCATGAATCACATCGCGCACCGCCAGTTCGGTGATCTTGCCCGATACGGTACGCGGCAAATCCGGCACTGCCAGGACTTTCGCCGGCACGTGCCTGGGCGTTGCGTTGGCGCGGATCGTCCCGCGAATTCGCTGTACCAGGTCATCGTCGAGCACAACGCCGTCACGCAGCCGAACGAACAGAACGACGCGTACGTCCCCGTCCCAATCCTGACCGACACAAAGCGACTCGAGCACCTCGTCGAGCTTTTCGACCTGGCGGTAGATTTCAGCAGTACCGATGCGCACACCGCCGGGATTCAAGGTGGCATCCGATCGACCGTAGATCACGACGCCGCCGGTCGGCGTCAGCCGAGCGTAGTCGCCGTGGCTCCAGATGCCGGGGAATTTCTCGAAATAAGCGGCCCGGTAGCGACTGCCGTCGGGGTCGTTCCAGAACCGCACCGGCATGCAGGGGAATGGCTGGGAACAGGTCAGTTCGCCGGTTTCGTTCTCGACCACTTCGCCCTCGTCGTTGCGGATCTCGACGGCCATGCCAAGTCCGCGGCATTGCAGCTCCCCCTTGTACACGGGCAGCACCGGGTTGCCGAGCGCGAAACAGGACACGATGTCGGTGCCGCCGGAAATCGAGCTGAGCTGCACGTCGGGTTTGACGTCGCGATAGACATAATCGAAGGACTCGGGCAGCAGTGGCGAACCGGTCGACAGGATGGCGCGAAGGTGCTCGAGACGATGCGACTCGCGCGGCTTGACGCCGGCTTTGTCGCAGGCCGCGATCCACTTGGCGCTGGTGCCGAAGATCGCGATGTCCAGTTCGTCGGCCAGATCCCACAGCACCTCGCCGTTTGGATAAAACGGCGATCCGTCGTAGAGCACCGGGGTGGCGCCGACCGCCAGTCCGGATACCAGCCAGTTCCACATCATCCAGCCGCAGGTCGTGAAATAGAAGAACCGGTCGT
>CAYYZR010000024.1:0-21510 GCA_964476005.1 uncultured Halomonas sp. | reverse complement strand
TCACCGCCACCCCCTCGGGCGCGATCTTGGTGATGAAGGTGAAGATCACCGGCAGAACGATGAAATAGGCAAACAGGCAGCCGAGATAGAACAGCACGGTGGCGGCGGCCAGCAGCGGCTTGGCGATGCGCTTTTCGTGCTGGTAGAGGCCGGGCGCGACGAACGACCAGGCCTGGTAGATCACGTAGGGCATGGCGACCAGAATCGCCAGGATCAGGATCAGCTTGAACGGCGCGAAGATCGGCGAGGCGACATCGATGGCGATCATGCTGGTGCCCTCGGGCAGCCGGGAGACCAGCGGTTCGGAGATGAGGGTATAGAGTTTGCGCGCGAACGGCGCCATCGCCAGCATTGCCACTGCAATCACCACCACCGAACGGATCAGCCGGTTCCTGAGTTCCAGCAGGTGGTCGATCAGCGACAGTTCCTGGTCAGTTTCGATCGGCTGGCTCATCTTGTTTGCCGTCTTCGCTTTCGCCGCCCGGCGTTCGGGCGGATTCCTGGCCGGCCGCCTCGGGCGGGTTTGCCCGTGCCTGGGTCGACTCCATGATCTTGCGGTTGTGGTCTGCGTCCAGTTCGGCCTGGAGTTCGGATTGCAGGCCCTGCCAGGCGTTACGCGCCTGGCGTGTCAGACGTCCGGCGGTACGGGCAATCTTGGGAAGTCTTTGCGGGCCGACCACGATCAGGGTGATGACTGCAAGCAGCAGTATCTCGGTAAAGCCGGCGCCGCCCATCGCTCAGGATTTCGATTTGTCGGAATCGTCGTCGGATTCCGGGGAGGTCGATTTCTCGGACGAGTCGTCCTTGTTGTTCTTGTGCTCGTCTTCGTTGCTCATTCCCTTGCGGAAATCGCGAATTGCAGAACCGAGGTCACCGCCGACGTTGCGCAGTTTCTTGGTGCCGAAGATCAGCAGCACGATCAGAAAAATTATCAGTAGCTGCATGGGACCGATATTGCCCAGCATGGTGTCTGCCTCCGTCGAAGCTCAAATGCGAGTCGCTTATTCTAGCGCTGCCTGAGGTGAAGCGTCCAGAAAGAGCCTATCAACATCAGCAGTGCCAGGATTGATAGACCGAGCGGGCTGTTTGCGGGAATGACAGCCGGCGCAGGATCTGCGACGCCGCGAGTGCCGCAGCCACCAGGTGGCGCAATGGCCAGAGATTCGAAACCGACCAGTTCGGCGTCGGCCGTCTTGTGGGCGGTGCCGGTGTCCAGATCGATCCTCAGAATTTCCGAGCGGATGTCGGGAATGCCGTTGGCACGCCGGTCGGTGATCGCCCAGAGCGTCCCATCGGCGTCAAATGCCAGGCCGGCGTTTGCGTACGGAAGAATGGCCTGTCCGAGTGAGCCGATCAACTCGGCCGTGCCGGTTTCGGGATCGACCCGATAAAGATTTGGCGCGTCGGTTGAGAACTGGCCGTCATTGCCGGCCAGCCCCTGACCAATTCCGTAAAGCTCGTCTCCCCAGCTTGCGAGGTCGGTAATCGGCGCGCCCAGGGCGCCGGCCTGGCCGATGCGCTCAAGGCTCCCGGTTTCCAGCGATGCCTCGAACAGGCTGCGTTCGGTATCCGAGCTGACAATCAATTTGCCGTTGCAGGTAAAGGTCATGCCGAAATCCATCGGCTGCGAGACAGGCACGCCCATGTTGTTTCTCAGGCCGCCTACCGGACTGGAAAAACCGCTGTTGGTGTTGACCGTGACCAGCGTCTTGGATTCATCGTCGGCCCCGTAAAGAGTCCCATCGGGTGCGAACGCTAGACCTTCCATGTCCAGGAACGAGGTCTGGCCTATCCTTTCGACCTGCCCATTCGAAAGGTCGACGCGCCAAAGAACGTGTATATCCTCCTCGGAGAGGAAGCCGCGCGAGTTCACCGCAAAACCGGCCGGCTGCGCCGACACGGCCATATGCGCCGACACTAATGCCAGCACAAAACTGAGTTTTGCGGCCCATCCTGAAATTTTCATTATATTTGGGTACTTTTGTCCGACGAAGTCATATTAGCAGATTCGTGGTCGCGAGCACAATCCGCACCGGTAAAGGTAAACTCGCCGTTCGACCCGCTGGGATACTGAAATGGCCGATCCGATCAAAACGGCGCACGAAGTTCGCGCGCTGCCCGCGCACTCGCAGCCGCCAAAGGCGGGAATTGTGCTTGCAAACCTCGGCACGCCGGACCGTCCGGATTCGGCCGCGCTTCGCAAGTACCTGCGCGAGTTCCTCTGGGATCGCCGCGTGGTCGAAGTCCCGCGGCCGATCTGGTGGCTGATCCTCAACCTGATCATCGTGCCGTTTCGATCGCCGCGTTCGGCCGAAGCCTATCGCAGGGTCTGGACCGAGCGCGGTTCCCCGCTGCTCTACCACACGCGCGATCTGGCCCGCGCAATGAATCATGAGTTCGAGCGCAGCCAGCCCCAGGTTCGCGTATATCCGGCCATGCGCTACGGCACCCCAAGCATCGCCGACGCGTTGGAACAGGCACGCGGCGACAACGTGCAACGCCTGATCGTTCTGCCGATGTATCCGCAGTATTCGGCCACGACTACGGCCAGCGTTTTTGACGGACTGGCGACCGCGCTCAAGACCGTCAGGTGGCTCCCGGAGCTCAGGTTCATCACGCATTACCACTATGACGAAGCCTGGGTCGAGGCGATTGCGGATCGTATCCGTACCCATCAGGACGTCCACGGACGGGCCGAAAAACTGCTGTTTTCGTTCCACGGAATTCCGAAGAAGTACCTGCTGAAAGGAGATCCCTACTATTGCGAATGCCAGTCTTCGGCGCGGCGGATTGCAGCGCGGCTGAAGCTCGATCCCGACGCCTGGCAGGTCACGTTCCAGTCCCGACTGGGGCGAGAGGAATGGCTTAAGCCGTATACCGACCAGACCCTCCAGGGCATGGCAGAAACGGGGATCAAGCACGTCCAGGTCGTCTGCCCGGGATTTGCAGTCGACTGTCTGGAGACAATCGACGAAATCGCACTGGAAAACCGCGAAGCCTTCGAGCACGCCGGCGGAGAGAAACTGGAATACATTCCGGCGTTGAATGCCGAACCCGACCACGCGCGAGTCCTGGCCGAACTGTGCTGGCGCCATGGACAAGGGTGGCCTGAATTCGGCAAGCAGGCATCGCTGAGCGACGAGACCTTGGCCGAGCGTGCACGTCGCGCCGAGGCGGCGGCCCGGTCGCTGGATCTGGAGGCTTGACCGGAGCGGTGATGGGTTCGTCAGGGTCGATGGCGGGCGGGATGGCGAAGGCCCGCGACCTGTTGCGCCAGGTTTTCGGCTTCGGGGGCTTTCGCGGCTGCCAGGAAACCATCATTCAGGCCGTCACCGAGGGACGCAATGCTCTGGTTCTGATGCCGACCGGCGGCGGAAAGTCATTGTGCTACCAGATTCCTTCGCTGGTTCGACCCGGGACCGGTGTGGTCGTATCTCCCCTGATTGCGCTGATGCGAGACCAGGTCGAGGCGCTGAAGGCTTTCGGTGTTCGCGCCGAGGTGCTGAATTCCAGCTTGCCGCCGGCCGAACAGCAACGCGTCGAGCAGGCATTGGACGCCGGCGAACTGGACCTGCTTTATGTGGCCCCGGAGCGCTTGATGCAGGGCCGCATGCTCAGTCGGTTGAAGCGCGCGGAGATCGCGCTTCTGGCGATCGACGAGGCCCACTGCGTATCTCAATGGGGTCACGACTTTCGCCCCGAATACCTGCAGCTCGGCGCGTTGGCCGGGCATTTCCCCGGCGTGCCGAGAATTGCCCTGACAGCCACCGCCGATATCCGCACCCGCGACGAGATCGCCAGTTCACTGTTCGCCGACGGCTGCGAAAATTTCATCGCCAGTTTCGATCGGCCCAATATCCGCTACCGGGTCCAGCCGCGGCACAACGCACGAAGCCAGCTGGTTGAATTCATCCGCCAGGAGCATGCCGGAGATGCCGGCATTGTCTATTGCCTTTCACGCAAACGCTCCGAGCAGGTTGCCGGCTGGCTCAATGCCGAAGGGCTCACAGCGTTGCCGTATCACGCCGGTCTGGAAGGTGAGGAGCGACGCGCCCACCAGGACAGGTTCATCCGGGAAGAGGGCCTGATCGTGGTTGCCACGGTGGCCTTCGGTATGGGTATCGACAAGCCGGACGTTCGCTTCGTCGCACACATGGACCTGCCGAGATCGATCGAAGCCTATTACCAGGAAACCGGCCGCGCCGGCCGCGACGGCCAGCCGGCGGATGCCTGGATGGTCTACGGAATGGAGGATGTCTATCGCCTGCGCCAGATGCTCGCCGAATCCGGCCTGTCAGACGAACGGCAGCGAATCGAGCGACAGCGGCTGGAGGCGCTCCTGTTGTATTGCGAGCAGCCCGATTGCCGTCGTCCCGCGCTGCTGGGCTACTTCGGCGAAGACAATCCGGGAGATTGCGGCAACTGCGACAACTGCATCGA
Source organism: uncultured Halomonas sp. (assembly GCA_964476005.1). Classification (GTDB taxonomy): domain Bacteria; phylum Pseudomonadota; class Gammaproteobacteria; order Xanthomonadales; family Wenzhouxiangellaceae. The sequence goes on along the minus strand of CAYYZR010000024.1, from coordinate 17,070 downwards.
TCCGCCGAAGCGGGTCGACGCCACCGAGGCGGCGCGAATGGCGCTGTCATGCGTCTATCGAACCGGTCAACGCTTTGGCGCCGGACATCTCGTGGATGTATTGCGCGGAAAAGAAGGTGAGCGGGTGGCCAGTCTCGGGCATGATCGCATTTCGACCTTCGGAATCGGCGCCGAACAGCCGGCGGTCTTCTGGCATTCCTTGATCCGCCAGCTGCTGGCGGCCGGCAAGCTCGCCGCCGATCCTGAAGGGCATGGCGGTCTGCGACTGGATCCTTCGGCGCGCGATCTGCTGCGCGGCAAGGAATCGTTCAGGATGCGTGAGGAGCCGGCGCGAAAGCCTGCCGGGAAGCGCAAGCGTGGCAAAGCTGTCGAGTTGAGCGCACCGCAGCAGCAAGCTTTCGACAGCTTGCGTGCGCTCAGGCTTGAACTGGCTCGGGCCGAGGGCGTGCCGCCCTACGTGATCTTCCACGACGCCACTCTGCAGGCGATGCTTGCCGAAAGACCCGACTCGCTGGAAGGGCTTTCCGGGGTGCAGGGCGTAGGCCGACACAAGCTCGAAAAGTACGGCCAAGCCTTCCTCGACCGGCTACGCGGTCTCGAAATCCCGTAAAGGTCTCATCGTCGTCGAAATCTGTTTTGGCGCCGAACGCGGGCCGATTTTCCGATTCGAGCATGACCGGCATGCTCAAAGCGACAGCTGGAAGACCGGCCAGAACAGGACAAGCAGCACTGCGATCGCCGCGGCCGTGTAGGCTGCCGCGCGCAGCGGGTTGCGGCGCAGGAATGCCAGCAAGGGCTCCCGCGCATGGGATTCCCTTGCGTTTCGGACAAACGCAGCCTCGAAAGTGTCGAAGACGGCGCGGGCGCGCTCGAAGTCGTGGTCATGGAGAATCCAGATGCTGCCGGCGCTGATTCCGAACGCCGTCGGCGGCAGTTCGTAGTATTCCACGCCGGCCGCATCAAGAGCCTCTCTAAGGCCGAGAGCTTCTTCGGGCGATACGCCGCGCAGGCTGATCAGTCTTCTGGACATCGTGCGCTATCCTCCAATCGATGCGTAGCTTGGGTTTCAGGCGCTTGCCAGCAAAAAAGCCGGGAATCCCCCCCCCGGTAATCGCGATATGTGTTCAATCCTAACCTGCTTGCGCCAAAAGTCCATTCGAGCATGTTGCAGGCAGTTTTCGATGTTGCTCAATGCAAACAGCGCCGGAAGACCGTCGGCAGGACAATCGCGGCAGTACAATCGGCGTTTGAGAGGCTTGTCGAGGGAACGCCATCATGCATTCATCCGCTGTACTTCTTTACACTTCGCTGCTTGCGCTGCTGCTGATCGCGCTTTCATACAATGTCGTCCGGCTCCGCCAGCAACACCAGGTGGGCATCGGTAGCGGTTCGGTGCAGTCGTTGGAGCGAGCGATCAGGGCGCACGCCAATTTCTGCGAATACGTGCCGATGGCCCTGGTGCTGTTGCTGCTGATCGAGATCGGCGGCAACGTGCCGGCCTGGGCATTGCATGTACTCGGATTGCTGTTGCTGCTGGGCCGGATAGCTCACGCGATCGGGCTGAGTCGCACGGCCGGGGCAAGCCGTGCACGGGTCGTTGGAACGGTGCTGACCTGGACGGTGCTATTGGTTTCATCGGGAATGGGGCTGGCCGCAGCTGTATTTGCGTTGCTCGACTAGTGTACCCCGGGATTTTCTCTCCCGGCTGCGAGGGTTATGGCCAGCTCGCGTCGGGCATCCCCCAGTAGAGCGCAGTATAAATCTTGGGATCCACAGCCTTGCCGCGTCGATACTGTTCCTGCAGCCAGGCGTCTATGCGGTCGTGCGAAATTGCGTGAACGGTGATGTCCTCGCTCGCGTCCCCGCCACCATGCCCTACCTTTCGCAGGTCGGTTGCCGCCACGAAAACGGCGGTTTCGTCCGTCATGCCCGCTGATGTCGGGCAGCGCATGATTTCGGTAATGTTTCCGGCCGCATAGCCCGTCTCCTCGATAAGCTCGCGATGCGCGGCGGCGATGACCGACTCCCCGGCAAAGTCCTGCGTGTCGCCAACCAGTCCGGCAGGCAACTCGATCACGCTGTTTCTGACAGGCTTGCGGTATTGCTCGACGAGCAGAAGCCGTCGATCGGGAAGCCATGCGACCAGAACCGCCACGACCGGGTTTGTCCGCGTGGCGAATTCCCAGTCGTCGCGTTCCACAAGACTCAGATAGCGACCTTTATAATGAATGGTTGACGTCATCGTCGATCCTGCTCCGGTTCTGGTCCGAGAGGCATTCGGCGGAACATATTGGCACGAATACGGTCGGAACGTTTCCGCACGCCGCCGCCAAAAATCCGGTTGCGGCTTTCGGTCACGATCGGGCGTGGCGCGCCCACACTTTTGAACTCTCAAGCAGGCGATCCAGATTAATGAATTCTAACCAATGGAAAATCGTTGCCGTGGCAACACTTTTCACGCTCTCGGCTTTCGCCGGTGCACAATCCGAGTCGTCCAGCGGCAATGAAGATGCGGTGTCGAGTGCCGATCAGGACATGGCGCAGCCGTCCGAGACGCCGTCAATCGCCAATCAGCTCGCCATCTGGTTTCAGCGTGCGGCCGAGGCATATGCATCCGACGACCACGTGGCGTGGGTGACGGCGCTGGAAAACCTCCATCGGTTGCGGCCTTTCAATCAGGACATGATGCGGCAGCTGGTGATGGGCTACGCGCTGACGGACAAGCCTTCCGAGGCGTTCAACATGATGCTTTCGATGCAGCAGCAGGGGCTGGCCGTCGACTGGGACGCCATCGAGGAAGTGGAATCGTTGCGGCAATATCCGCTTTATGAGCATCTCAGGGACCTGATGGCTGAAGCCGCCGAACCCGGTGGGAGCGCAGAAATCATCTGGGAAGTCGGCGCGGACTACCCCATGCCCGAAGCGCTTGCCCACGACCCCGATACGGGACGGGTATTCGTCGGAACGATCCGGGATGGCGTGGTTCTGGTGCGAGGCGCCGCCGACAGCGAATTCAAGGTATTTGCCGACTCGGAGACCACCTCAGGTCTGAAAGCGATTTTCGACCTTCTGGTGGATGAACAGCGAGGTCATTTGTGGGTCGCGACCGGTTCAACCGGCCAATATCGGCATGCGCGCCCTTCTGACTCGGGTCGAACAGCCTTGCTGAAGCTCGACCTTGAAACCGGTGAAAAGCTGGGCGAATACCGGGTTCTGCCCGACGGCCGGCCACATCTTCTGGGCGCCATTACCCAGGCATCCGATGGCACGATTTATGCGGCCGACGGGTCGTCCGCGATGATCTATCGGCTTGAAGCCGGCGACGAGCGCCCCGAGCCGCTGGTCGGAAACCCGATTTTTTCGAGCTTGCGCGGCATTGCGCTGTCGCAGGACGAAGAGCGGCTTTATGTGTCCGATTATGATCTGGGCGTGTTCTTCTTCAACCTGGATGACAAGCTCGAGGGCTTCGCGCTGGGTATTCCGCCGACCTTGAATCTTGGCGGGGTCGATGGTCTGTACCAATGGCAGGACTCCCTCATCGTGATCCAGAACGGTGTCACGCCGGAGCGTGTGCTCAGGCTGGAACTGGATGAATCGGGTACCCGTGTATCCAATATCGCAACGATTGCCAAGGCGCTGCCGGAGTTCGATATCCCGACATTCGGCACGATTGTCGAAGACGAATTCCTGTTTTTTGGTGCCAGTCACTGGGACAAGGTCAACGGCAGCGGCCGACCGCTTGACCCGCCCTTGGCTGCCATCCCGGTGTTTCGCGCGTCGGTGGACCAGGCACCCAACATGGTTGCCGAACAGGAAATGCTCGAGCGTTTTCAACAGCAGCAGGGCGCGGTGAATCCGCCACAAGACCCCTGATCGTTCTGTGCGCTGGTGCCCCGCCGTCACTTCGGTGGCGGGTGCTCCGTGATTCGCGGCGATCGAAATCCGCAACCGGACGGCCCAACGCCGCGCGAATAAGGCGATGGCGGGGCGTTCAATCAGCCTTGTCGTCTGCTTGCCGACCCTGGCAGGCAGTTGGTGCCGGCTCAGGTCGAATTCGAAAGATGCACGCCGTGAAGTCGCTGGCGAAGGGTCTTTCCGAAACCCAGCGTGTCCAAAAGCGCATCAAGCCCGTCGGGGTTGGCTGCGACACAACCCTCATGAACCGCATCGTCGATTTCGGCGATGGGCGTTTCCAGCCCGGTAAGGCGGCGTGAAAGCCGTACCGTGGCTTCGTGCTGCCGCAACCGTGCGCCCATGGCCTTGGCGCCTCGAATCTTCAGGAAGGCCAGTTCGTCGATGCGATCGAACAACGCGTCGATGCTGCCGAAATGCGCCAGCAGCGACGCTGCCGTCTTCGGTCCGACGCCCGGCACGCCGGGGATATTGTCCACGGCATCCCCGGTGAGCGCCAGGAAATCCGCGATCTGGTCGGGCCGGACCCCGAACTTGAGTTGGACGCCGGCCTCGTCGAGGCGGTTGCGCCGGGCGAAATCCCACCAGCTGTCATCGGGCCCGGCAAGCAGCTGCGCCAGGTCCTTGTCGCCCGTCACCACCGCCACGGCATGGCCGCGCCCGCGCCAGTAGCGCGAAAGGGCGGCGATCAGGTCGTCGGCCTCGAACCGGCTGTGAACGTAAAGCGGCAGCCCCAGGCACCCGGCCAGGTCCTTGCACCATTTGAACTGGCGTTGGAGGTCGGCAGGGGCGGGCTCCCGGTTGGCCTTGTACTCGGGGTAGATCTCGTTGCGGAACGACTTCGACAGCGATTCGTCGAACGCCACCGCCACGTGTCGACTACGGGTGTGTTCGAGGAATTCGCACAAAAAGCGGGCGAAGCCATAGACCGCGTTGGTCGGGCGGCCTTGTGGATCGGCGAAGTCTTCGGGCATGGAGTACCACGCGCGAAAGATGTAGATGCTCGCGTCGATGAGGTGGACGGGGGGCTTTTCGGCATACGGCATGGGCCGAAGTGTACCCTCCCGCGAGCGCCGGTTCAGTTTCCATTTATCGGCATGTGCTAACGTTGCGACATGAACCAGAGAACCGTAAACAAGACCGTAACGACAAGATCCAGCCTCCACCTCGCGGTACTGGTCATGGCAGCGGTGGTGCTGGGCGGGTGCTCGACCTACTACCAGTCCTATTACCCCGACTCCGGCGTCTATTACGAAGATTCCGGCGTGTATGGCCATTCGACCGGCTATTCGTCGATCGGCTACTCGCGCGTCGGCTACGGCCCGGTCAACCCGGTGGTTTATCCGTACTGGTCGATCGACTACTTCTATTTCAGTCAGTTCTACCACCCTTATTCGGTCTACGTGGGCTACAACGAGCCGCTTTACTATCCCTACCCGGGCTGGGCCCTCGGCCATTACCGCCCGTCGCGGTGGCACGGTTCGCTTGCGTTCGGTTTCGGCTATCCGTGGTACGGCCACGGGTATCGCTATCCGGCGTACACGTTCGGTTTCTTTTCCGGCTACGACCCGTACTACCACGGCGTGCATTACCGTCGCGACCGGCACAGGATCCGCCAGATCGACAGCCGGCTCGAAGCGTTGCAGCACGGCGATTCGTACGCCTCGCGCAGAGAGCTTCTGGGGCGAGACCGGATTGCGGGCCGCCCCGGCGGCGGCCAGTACGACACTCGCGGCAGCTACCGCGACAGTGGTGCTCGCCCGCAGTCGCGGGCCGCTTTGCTGCGCCAGTCAAGCGCCGGGAACTCGCGAGCGCTGCCGCGCAGGGCAGCGGCACCCGATCGAAGCGTCCAGCGTCGCGCCCCCGACAGCCGCTCTGAGCGACGCTCGGATCGGCGCACGATAGATCGTGATCGCAATCGCGACCGCATCCGGCGCGACGGTGGCGCGTCGGCGTCCGAAGGTCACCGCGGCATCCCGATCGAAGGTCTGCGCGGTCGCGTGATCGTGAATTCCGGGAATCGCGCGTCTGACGACGCGCGGGGCCGCGACTCGATACGCCGCGACGCCAACCCGGCTCGCGGCAGTCTTCTGAACCGTTCTACCCGCAGTTCGGGCGCCCCGCCGCCGCGACCCGAGCGTCGCGCCGCGCCGCCGCCCCGTCCGTCGCGCGACCTCGGTCGGCCGGACAAACCGGTCCGTGCAGCGTCGCCGCCCTCGCGGCGCGCCTTGATGCGCCAGCATTCCGACGCCAGCCGTTCGAGCGACAATGGCCGTGATCGCCGCGGTGGCCGTCGCCGCTGAGCTGTCTGCTCCCGCCGGTTCATTCCCTCGCCGGTTCCCCTGCCGTTCACTTGCCGGCGGGCATGACCCAGGGTGTAAAATAATGAATTGATTTCAGCGCCTTGGGCCGTCGCGCCCGGCAGGTGGCCATGCGTTATCCGGAAAACTTCGATGTCATCGTGATCGGCGGCGGCCATGCCGGCACCGAGGCTGCGCTGGCTGCTGCCCGGTGCGGCGTCGACACGCTGCTGATTACCCACAACATCGAGACGATCGGCCAGATGAGCTGCAATCCCGCGATCGGCGGCATCGGCAAGGGTCACCTGGTCAAGGAAATCGATGCCCTCGGCGGCGCCATGGCGGTTGCCGCCGACGCCGCCGGCATTCAGTGGCGTCGACTCAACGCCAGCAAGGGGCCGGCCGTGCGGGCCACGCGGGCGCAGTGCGATCGCAACCTTTACCGGGCCGCGATCCGTCGCGCGGTGGAACAGCAACCCGGCCTGACGATTTTCCAGGCAAGCGTGGACGACCTGGTGGTCGAGGGCGATCGGGTGGTCGGGTGCCGCACCGGTCTCGGCCTGGATTTCCATGCCGGTGCGGTCGTGCTGACCACGGGCACGTTCCTCGGCGGGATCATCCACATGGGCGAGGTTCGCTCCTCGGGCGGGCGCGCCGGCGATGCGCCGGCCAATGCGCTGGCCGAGCGGCTGCGCGCGCTGCCGCTCAACGTGGCGCGGCTCAAGACCGGCACACCACCGCGCCTGGACGGGCGAAGCATCGATTTTTCCCGGCTCGAAGAGCAACCCGGCGACGATCCCCGGCCGGTATTCTCGTTTCTCGGCTCGGTCGCAGACCATCCGGCGCAGCGCTCGTGCTTCATTACGCGCACCCGGCCTGCCACCCACGACATCATCCGCGACGCCCTGGATCGCTCGCCGATGTACTCGGGCGCCATCGAGGGTATCGGGCCGCGCTACTGCCCCTCGATCGAGGACAAGATCGTGCGTTTTGCCGACCGGGATTCCCACCAGATCTTCCTCGAGCCGGAGGGCCTGGACCTCAACGAGTGGTATCCCAACGGCATCTCGACCAGCCTGCCTTTCGATGTGCAGCTGGCGTTCGTGCGCACCATTCCCGGTCTTGAAAACGTGCGCATCACCCGCCCCGGCTACGCCATCGAGTACGACTTTCTCGACCCGCGCGATCTCAAACCGGGACTGGAATCCCGAGTGCTTCAGCGGCTTTTCCTGGCCGGCCAGATCAACGGCACCACGGGCTACGAAGAAGCCGGCGCCCAGGGACTGCTCGCCGGATTGAACGCCGCACGCGCAGTAGCCGGTCAGCCGGCCTGGCAGCCCGAGCGTTCCGAGGCCTATATCGGCGTGATGATCGACGACCTGATCACGCGCGGAACGGCCGAGCCCTATCGCATGTTCACCAGTCGCGCCGAGTACCGGCTGATGCTGCGCGAGGACAACGCCGACCTCCGGCTGACCGAAACAGCTCGCCGATTGGGGCTGGTCGACGCCGCGCGCCACGCGGCATTGACAACACGCCGCGATGCCGTGGACGGCGAAGTCCGGCGACTGGAGAAGCTGCGCGTGGGTCGGGAAAGCGATCTCGCCCGCCAGCTTGAAACGTGCCTGGCCACCCCGATGAACAAGGATGTAAGCGCCGCCGACCTGCTCAAACGACCGGGCATCGGTTACGCGGCGTTGATGACCATCCCGCAACTCGGGCCGGGCGTGGATCGTCCGGACGTGGCCGAGCAGGTCGAAACGACTATTCGCTATGCCGGCTACCTGGACCGCCAGCACGCGGAAATCGAGCGGGCCCGGGACGCCGAGAAGATGCCGATACCCGATGGCTTCGACTTCGCCTGCGTACGCGGGCTCTCGGCTGAGGTGCTGGAAAAACTCCAGCGCCAGCGGCCGGCTACCGTGGGCCAGGCCAGCCGGATTCCGGGCATGACGCCGGCAGCGATTTCGCAGCTGCTGGTCTGGCTCAAGCGCGCGCGCTCGGCGGCCTGACTGCCGCGTCGGGTCGGTTCTGATTCATTCACCTCCGATTCACGGCCGACAGGGATACTCGTATCATCGGTGGCGGTTACCTCTCGGTTATTGGCTCCCTCCCGCCCGCCATCGATGTCTTGTTATCACCCCGGCCACGGCTCCCGGCCGGGGTTTTTTTTGCCTCCGGCGATCGTGCCGGTCGCCTGGACTGGACCCGGCGGGGCTGAGAGTATAGTTAAGGTTCCTCGAACGACTTCGCGGTTCCCTCAGGAGACCGTCGGCAAGGAGAATGCAATGATCGAAAGCAGGCAGAAGACTGCCCGGATGCTGGGCTGGGCAGGACTCATCCCGTTTGCGGGGCTGGCCGTTACTGCCGTTATCGGAGCGCCGGAATCGGTGCAGCAGCTACTGATCGGTTACGCCGTCGCGATTCTGGCGTTTCTCGGTGGAAGCCTCTGGGCCGGCGCGCTGGAGCGGCCCGCCGATGCGCCGGCGCCGCTGATCGCCAGCAATCTTCTGCTTTTGGCCGCGCTTCCGGCATTGCTGATGCCACTGAGCGCCGCGGCCGGCTGGCTGGCGCTGATGTTCGCGCTGCACCTGGCGGCGGAATGGCGCTGGGTGCTGACCGGCCATCCGGGTTGGTACCGTCGCCTGCGGCTGATGTTGAGCGGCATCGCGATCGGATTGCTGCTGGTCGCCGCGATGGGTGGAACCGCCAATGGCTGACGCCGGTCACGACGAGCGGCAGCCGGTGCTTCGCGCACGCGGCTTGGCGCGAACGTATCACGACGGTAACGAAGACATCCGCGTTCTCGACGCGGTCGATCTGGACGTTTCGGCCGGCGAGAAGCTGGCGATCACCGGTGAGTCGGGTTCGGGTAAGTCAACGTTCCTGCACCTGGCCGCGGGCATGGATCTGCCCGACGCCGGCACCATAGAGCTGCTCGGCGAGCACGTCAATCGGCTGGCCGAGCCGGAGCGTACCCGCTTTCGCGCTCGGCACATCGGACTGGTTTTCCAGGATTACAACCTGATCGAATCGCTGAGCGCCGGCGAGAACATCGAACTGGTCGGATGGTTGACCGGCAGACCGGCCCGGGTCGACGACGTCCGACGACTGGCCGGCGAACTGGGAATCGAGGCGCTGCTGGAGCGCCGCCCGGACCAACTCTCGGGCGGCCAGCAGCAGCGCGTTGCCATTGCCCGTGCGCTGATTCACCAACCTGATCTGGTGCTGGCCGACGAGCCGACCGGCAGCCTGGATCAGGCCAGCGCGGAGCAGGTCATGCAGGTGCTGTCGCAAAGCGTTGATGCCCGCGGCTGCGCACTTGTGCTGGTGACCCACAGCGAAACGGCGGCAGCGCGATGCGACCGCCGCGTTCGACTCCGGGCGGGGAAGCTGGAGGCGGCCTGATGCTGGCACGGCTGTCGCGCGCCTTTTTCTACCGTCACCCGGCCCAGGTCCTGCTAGCGCTGATCGGGATCGCCGCCGGCGTGGCGGTCGTCACCGGTGTGGCGCTGCTGCGCGGCGCACTGGTCGAGTCGCTGGACGCAGTCTCGGCCGAACTGGTCGGTGAGCAGGCCCTGGTGGTCCGGCATCCGTCCGGTCGGCTGGCCGTCGACGACTACGCCAGGCTGGCGCGCCAGCCCGGCGCGCCGGATTTCGTGCCGGTGCTTCGCGCGCCGGTGCGCAGCGACGGGCAGCGCCTGGAGGTGGTCGGCGTCGATCCGTTCAGCGGTATCCGCACGCTTACCGGCGCCGACGGTACGGGGTTGTCGACGGCGTTGTTCGACGAATCCGGCGGCATTCCCTCGGCGGTCGTCAGCGCCTCGACGCTGGCGCTGCTGGACAGCGGCCTCGATTCGGTCCTGACCCTCGACGAATCCGGCCGGCAGGTGCGCGTGACGGCCGTGATTCGCGGACGGCCCGGCCTGGACCGGCGCTTGCTGATGGATATTTCTCGCGCCCAGGCCATGCTTGGCGAGCGCGGCTGGGTGTCGGAGCTGCTGGCCCCGCCGCAGGCGGAAACCTGGCTGCGGGCCAACCTGGGCGACGAACTTCTGCTGGTCACCGCCTCCGGTCAACGCGCTTCGGCCCGCCAGCTGACCGCCGGGATGCGCGCCAACCTGACGGCGATGAGCTTGCTGGCGCTGGCCACTGGCTTGTTCGTGGTGTACAGCGTGCTGAGTTTCCTGATGGTTCAGCGACGTCGAACCTTCGGTCTTCTGCGTGCGCTGGGCATGACCCATGGCCGGCTGGCGCGCCTGCTGGTTGGCGAAGTGCTGGTGATTGCGGCCTTCGGCGCGCTGGCCGGTCTGGTCGGCGGCACAATCTTGTCGGACCAGCTACTGCGTCTGATTGCCGCACCCGTGGCCGAGGTTTACGGCCAGCTGCCGCCGGCGGCCACCAATCCGACCGCCTGGATTTACGCTGGAATCTGGCTGGCCGCGCTTGCCGCCGCGGTGGCGGTGACCGTACCGGTGATGCGCGAAGCATTGGAGATTCCGCCCGGGCGGTTGGTGCGCTCGTTCGTCGTGCATGTTCTGCCGGCGCGCAAGGTACTGGCACTTTCCGTCTTGCTGGTGACCGCGGGCGCCACCTGGGTTGCGCTGGACGCACGGCTGGTCGCGGCGCTGGGCGGCCTGTTCCTGGTGCTGGCCGGCGTGATCGTCGCGATTCCGATGATCGGCTTTGGCCTGATGCGGGGATTGGCGCACCGCACCGCCACGTCCCTCCCGGGTCGCGCACTGCGCTTGCTGGAGACCGCCCGGGGACGTCTTTCGCCTGCGCTGGCGGCGCTCTCGCTTGCCCTGGCGCTGGCCATCGGCATGGGCATGATGATCCTCGGCTTTCGCGCCGCCGTCGGCGACTGGGTGACCCGGCTCCTGCAGGCTGATATGTACGTTTCGCTGGAGAGCCGATCGCTGGCGCGCGAGCATGTGGATCGACTCGCATCTCTGGAAGGTGTCGAGGTTTTCTCCTCGGTGCGTCGAACACGCCTGGCCGACGGCACGACCCTGACCGCTTACGATCTCCCGGCGCGTGCCTGGTCGGGCTTTGAATTGCTGGACGAGACGCCGGCGGCGTACAGGACGTTCAGTGGCGGCGACGCGGTGCTGGTTTCCGAGCCGCTGGCGCGACGCCAGGGCCTGGCGGTCGGAGACGTCGTCGAGTTGCCGACACCCGAAGGCCCGGCGCGGGTTCCCGTCGCCGCGGTGTTCCGCGACTACAGTTCCGAGCAGGGGTTCGTGGCGGTGACCGGCGACCTCTATCGGCGCTGGTTCGACGACCATGCCGTCGACAGCGTCGGACTCTACCTGACCGACGGGGTGACGCCGGCCGACCTCGGCCGACGAATAGAGGGCCTGGCGCTCAACGGAATCGCGCAGTGGATTACGCCGTCTGACATCAGGCGCGAGTCTCTGGCGGTGTTCGACCGGACGTTTCGCGTGTCCTGGGCGCTGGCGATGCTTGTGGGCCTGATTGCGCTGGTCGCGCTGACCAGCGCGTTGCTGGCGCAGGGGCTGGAGCGTTCGCGCGAGCACGCCACCCTGCGCGCCCTCGGGCTGTCGCCGGCGCGCCTGTTCGGCCTGGTCACGGTACAGTCGGCAGGCTTGACTGCGGTGGCGCTGGCGACCGCGCTGCCGCTGGCGGTGCTGATTCACTACGCGCTCTCGCTGCTGATCCAGCCGCGCGCCTTCGGCTGGAGCCTGCCTGCCGGACTGCCTCCGGCCGAACCGGTGTTGTGGGTGGTGCCGGTGGCGCTGGTCCTGGGGACCTTGACCGGTCTTTACCCGGCCTGGCGCATCGGGCGGCGACCGATGATCGAGCACCTGAGGGCGGGGCGATGAGGCGAGATATCGTCATTGCGGTTCTGATAGCGGTGGTGGCCGTGGCCTGGCTGGTGCAGCGCATCGAGCAGCGCGAGCCGGATGCGGCCGGCATCAGCGGTACGGCGCTTCTGAACGCCGCGCCGGCTGAATTCAAGCGCGTGACCGGCCCCGAGCCCCTGGTGTTCCCGGCCGATCACGCCATGCATCCGGGATTTCGCAACGAATGGTGGTATTTCACCGGCAACCTGTTCGACGCCACAGGCCGGCGCTACGGGTTCCAGTTCACCCTGTTCCGATTCGCGGTGGAACCGGGCGAGCGCCCGGATTCGGACTTCGCCAGCGACGCGATCTGGATGGCCCATTTCGCGGTCAGCGACGTGCCCGGTGCGCGATTCATCTCGGCCGAACGATTCGCGCGCGATGCCCTGGGCCTGGCGGGTGCGACGACCGATGAATGGTGGCTGCGTGACTGGACGGTCACACGCACCGACGAGGGCTGGCGGCTGCGCGCCGAGATGGATGGCGCGTCGCTGGACCTCGATCTCGTGCCGCGCAAGCCCGTGGTGCTCCAGGGCGATTCAGGCTACAGCCGGAAGGGCCCGGAGCGGGGCAATGCCTCGCGTTACTACTCGATCACCCGGATGACCGCTGAGGGCCGCCTGGTGCTCGACGGGAATGCCGCTGAGGTGACCGGCTCGGCCTGGCTGGACCGCGAATGGGGTTCCAGCCAGCTGGGGGAAGGAATTGAGGGCTGGGACTGGTTCGCACTGCAGCTGGACGCGGGACGCGACTTGATGCTCTACCGGTTGCGAACCGAGGCAGGCTCGGCGTCGCGCTTTTCGGCCGGCGTGCTGGTCGAGCCAGACGGCGAATACCGGGTACTGGAGCGCGACGATTTCGAGTTCGAGGAAATCGAGCGCTGGCGGGATCGACTGGGCGTGGACTGGCCAGTCGCCTGGCGGGTACGGCTGCCGGGCGAAGGGTTGGAATTCGAAGTGCGCCCGGCGTTCGACGCGCAGCGCTGGTACGCCACCGTGGGCTACTGGGAAGGTGCGGTCGATGTGATCGACCCGGTCGATGGCCGAATGCTGGGGCGGGGCTACCTGGAACTGAGCGGCTACGCCGACAGCTCAAATGAGACTTCGCCCGCTGGTCGACGCTGATCCCGAATACGGGCAGGTCGCGGTCAGTTCAAGGGTCGTCACGGACCCGTCGTCCGTTGCGACGCGCGATTCAGTCGGGAGCTCCTCAGTGAAATGAAACCCGGCTGCCGGCATCGTCGGCGGGCAGCGGGAGACTGCTCGCTTCCTCGTCGTCGAGAGTGGATGACTGGCCGGCGCGGCTGCCCAGGATTCGCTCGACGCGACTGACCGAAAGTCCGCGCTGGATCATGTGCAGGGCAAAGCTGTTGCGAAGCACATGGCCTGTCACCCGACGGTAGATGCTGGCATCCAGGGCAGCACGCTCGAACTTGCGGTGCAGTGTCTGCGGATCGACATGATGAATCAACTTCGATTGCGACCGATCAGGCAAGTCGGCCTGAACCTGGTCCATGCGCTGGGGAAAGATGTACTGCCAGCCCCAGTTGCGTGCCACGTTGGGCGAACGGGCGGCAACCACGGGCGGCAGAGTTGCGCTTCCGTTGCCCTCGACGATGTCGCGAATATGACTCAGCTTGAGATCCTCCAGATGCTCCTGAAGGCGGAATTGAATATTTTCGGGCAGCGGTAATCGACGGCATATCTGGTCGGCGCTGTCGCGCACCGTCAGGCGGTTCTGTCTCAGGTCGATATCGCGAACCCGGAGGCGAACGCATTCGAGTAGTCGGATGCCGGTGCCGTATATCAGCGCCGCTGCCAGCCAACTTCCGCCGTTTAACTGTTCAAGCAGGCGACGCACCTCGCTCTCGGTAAGTACATTCGGGGTGGCATTCGGCCGCCGTTCCTCGATGATGATCTTCAGCCACGCGGGCACGCCCCCGAAGGTTGCCCGGAACAGCCATTCGATCGACTCCAATGCACGATTACGGGTGGGCCGCCCGGCAAAACGCTCTTCCGAAGCATGGCTCAGAAATGCTTCTACGTCATTTCGGTCCAATCGCTCCGGGTCATCGTTGTTGCAGAACGACAGGAACCCTCGCGCCCAGAACAGGAGGCTTTTTGCCCGTTCCTCCTCAACCCCTTCGGCGCGGAGCGCAATCCGCATTCGGCTCAACGCGTCCGACATCCTGGCACTCCATGGCCACAGCCTGAAAGCCCACAGAATTGCACTATATGCGAGTCAAATGGAGAATTCAAGCATACAAGGTTGCCATAAATGTGTATTCAAGCACATTTCCGGGCGATTGCCGGTCTGGTCTTTACGCGATTTCCAACGTCCGACAGCGCCGTCCGTCATTGCGACTTGTAGATCTGGCCGGCCTTCATCACGAACGCGACGTTGCCGAGAACCGACACATCGTCCAGCGGATTCCCGGAAACTGCGATCACGTCAGCCCACATCCCGTCGCCGAGCGCGCCTGCCTGGTCGGAGATGCCGAGCAATTCCGCGCTATTGGCGGTGGCAGCGCGGATGGCTTCGGCCGGCGACATCCCGGTTTCGACCATGTAAATAAACTCCATCGCATTGTCGCCGTGCGGGCTGACGCCGGAATCCGTGCCGAACGCGATTTTGACGCCGGCTTTCCAGGCGCGCTCGAAAGTGTCCTGGATCATCGGCCCGATCGTCCGCGCCTTGGGCCGTACCAGCGGCGGGAAGTAATCGTCGATTTCGGCTTTTTCGGCAACGAACTTGCCGGCGCTGATGGTCGGGACATACCAGGTGCCTTGTTCCTTCATCAGGGCCATGACTTCGTCGTCCATCATCGTGCCGTGCTCGATCGAGTCGATGCCGGCGTTGATCGCCCGGATCATGCCTTCCCTGCCATGCGCGTGCGCGGCGACGTGCATGCCGTAATCGTCGGCTGTCTCGATGACTGCCTGAACCTCGTCGGGCCGAAACTGCGGCGCGATCCCGCTCTTGGCCACGCTCAGCACGCCGCCAGTTATCGTGATCTTGATCAGATCGGCACCGTCCTTGTAGCGCTGCCGAACAGCCTCGCGGGCCTCCGCGACGCCGTTCAGAACGCCTTCGCGCGGCGTCGGCGCACCCATCAGGTCGGCGCGCCAACCGTTGGTCGGATCGGCGTGACCGCCGGTGGTGGCCAGCGCCTTGCCGGAGGTGTATATGCGCGGACCGACCACGTGTCCGGCATCGATCGCATCGCGAAGGGCGATGCTTGCGTTGAACGAGTCGCCGAGGTCGCGGACGGTGGTGAATCCGGCCTCCAGTGTGCGGCGCGCGTAAACCGTCGCTTCCAGCGCCACGTCGGCTTCGTTGTGCGTAAACGCCCGGCTGTAGCTGGATGGGCTGGACTGCGATGTGATGTGGGTGTGCATGTCCATCAGGCCCGGCAGGCAGGTCAGT
The DNA here is from genome assembly GCA_964476005.1 of uncultured Halomonas sp. GTDB lineage: Bacteria > Pseudomonadota > Gammaproteobacteria > Xanthomonadales > Wenzhouxiangellaceae. The sequence continues at coordinate 1,565 of CAYYZR010000024.1, read as the reverse complement.
CCTGTGAGATCGACGATCACGGCGGCCGCTTGCGCTTCCGGGTAACCGTCGACTACCCGCTCGATGCGATCGTCGACGATGATCAGTGTCACGGGCCCGGTGAGCGCGCCTTCGGCAACGTCGACCGCGTCGCCGCAGCGCACCCAGGTTTCAGCGCCGGCGGTCGTCGCCAGCGTCAGCAGCAGGATCGAAACAAAGCTTCGCATGAAGTGTCCTTTATTGCGGGTTGGAGTGTGTTTCAGGAAAGCAGGCCGGCCAGCAGCAAGAGGCTGAGCACGGCAAACCATATGCCGAGCGCACGCCACGCCAGTCGCCGGCCGTCGGCCAGTCCGCTGGCCAGATCGCCGGCCGGGTCGCACAGGGCGCGGGCAATGTCGTCGAGCAGGGCAACAGGCAGTTGCCAGCGATCTTCGCGCGCGTCGAAAGCCGCCTTGACGCGATCGTAATCGGTCATCAGTGCGATTGCGCCGGTCATCAGCGCCACGACGGGCCAGTTCATCCAGCTCAGGACGCGGCCCATCCAGGCGCGTTCGGCGGCTCCGAGCCTGTAGCCGTGATGCGCTTCACGCAGACTGCGATAGAGCAAGGCGCCGGGCACGCCCAGAACGACGAACCAGAAGACGATGCCGAACCATCGCGCGAGTGCCGCGTGAAGCGATGCCGCGGCGGCCTCGGTGCCGCTGGCGACAGGGGTGAGCAAAAGCCGCTCCAATGCAACCTGCTGTCTGTCGGGCTCGCCCGGGTTGGACGCCATGCGGATATCGCGGTCGAGGTGTTCGGGACCCAGGGTGTAGAGCACGGTGGCGATGCCAAGCAGCAGCAGGCCGAAGAGCCCGGCCAGCCCGCTCGCGATCGCGGTTGCCAGCCCGCCGATCAGCAGCGCGAGCGCTGTCAGCAGCGCAGCCGGCAACCATTGCGGTCCCCGCCCACTGGCGCGTCGTGGAGCGGCCAGCAGCCAGTCGAATCGACGCAGCCTGGATGCTTCCGGCCACTGGTGGCTGAGCGCAAAGGCGATGAGTAGCGAAAGAATCTTCAAGTCGGGGTGCCGCCGGCCTCGATGGACTTGTCCTTTTTTAGTGTCGGCCGGGGCGCGATGTCAAGCGGGGCGTCACGCGACCCCAAACGACGAACCGCAACCGCAGGTAGTCGATGCATTCGGATTGCGGATGACGAAGCGTGCGCCCTGCAGCGATTCGCTGTAATCGACTTCCGAACCCTCGAGATACTGGAAGCTGAGGGGGTCGACGATCAGTTCCACGCCGCTGCGCTCGACCCGGATATCGTCTTCGTCTGCCTCCTCATCGAAGGTGAAGCCGTATTGGAAGCCAGAACAGCCGCCGCCGGTGATGTAGACGCGCAGCTTCAATGCCGGGTTGCCGTCGGCAAGAATCAGTTCACGTACCTTGCGCGCAGCGGAATCCGTAAATTCGATTGGCTCTTCGTGATCCATGGTTGTCCATCAACAGCTGATATAAGATGATTATGGGGCCGCAACAGGGGCAGGTCAATCGCTGCGCCCCCAGTTCCGAAACCTTCGGCGCGTCCAGCGCCAGCGCGAAGCGGAG
>CAYYZR010000023.1:0-22387 GCA_964476005.1 uncultured Halomonas sp. | reverse complement strand
CGCCATGGGGCCGGCGTCCTCGGGAAACTGGCGCGCCATCAGGTCCTTGATGTCGGCGATGCGCTTGACCGCGCGCGATTGCATGTCCGACGAGAATTCCTGGTCGCGGAATACCGTCAGACCTTCTTTCAGCGTGAGCTGGAACCAGTCGCGGCAGGTCACGCGGTTGCCGGTCCAGTTGTGGAAATATTCGTGCGCGATTACCGCCTCGATGGCCTCGAAGTCGGCGTCGGTGGCGGTCTCGGGATCGGCCAGCACGTAGCGCGCATTGAAGATGTTGAGGCTCTTGTTCTCCATCGCGCCCATGTTGAAATCGTGCGTGGCGACGATGTGGTAGACATCCAGGTCGTATTCCAGGCCGAAGCGCTGCTCGTCCCAGGCCATGGATTTCTTGAGGCTTTCGACGGCATGATCGAGCTGGCCCAGGTTCTCGCGCTCGGAGTAGACCTTAAGCGCCACCGGCCGCCCCGAGACGGTGGTGAAGGTGTCTTCCTTGCAGCCGAGGTCGCCGGCGACCAGCGCGAACAGGTACGAGGGCTTGGGGAACGGGTCGTCCCAGACCGCGAAGTGCCGGTTGCCGCCCAGCGAGCCGGACTCGACCAGGTTGCCGTTGCCCAGCAGTACAGGATACTTTTCACTGTCGGCTTCCAGGCGCACATGAAAACGGGCCATGATGTCGGGCCGGTCGCCGAACCAGGTGATCTTGCGGAAACCCTCGGCTTCGCACTGGGTCAGCAGGCTGGAACCCGACTGGTACAAGCCTTCCAGCGCCGTGTTCTTCGCCGGATGAATGAGCACGCGGGTGGTGACGATGGCCGACTCGTCCAGGCCGGTGATGGTCAGCCGGCCGTCGTTGATGCTGTACCCGTCCGAGTCGAGTTCGCGCCCGTCGATCGCCACGCACTCGGTGTCCAGGTCGTCCCCGAACAGCACCAGTGCGGCAGCGGCATCGTCGCTGTCCGGATTGCGCCGCACGCGCAACGACGCGGAAACGCAGGTGGTGTCGGCGCTCAGATCCAGCGTGATCACGGCCGTATCGATCAGCCAGGCCGGCGGGTGGTAGTCTGCGCGATTGACCGGCGCGCGCGGCGCGTCGCCTTTGAAAGCTTTCATGTGCGTCCCTCGTCCGTGACTGTTGGGCAGTATTATACGACGATGCCTGAAAACACCGAACCCACCCGAGATTTTCGATATGGAAGCGTGATGCCTGTCACGCCCTCGATGGCATTGGCCGAAATTTCCGGCCGGATTCGCCGCACCCCGATTATGACCAGCGAATCGCTGAATCGTTTGACCGGGATCGATTTTCTGTTCAAGTGCGAACAACTCCAGAAGACCGGCTCGTTCAAGTTCCGCGGTGCCAGCTTCGCCATCTCGCAGCTGCCCGGCGACTGCCCGGGCGTGGCCACGCACTCGTCCGGCAACCACGGCGCGGCCCTGGCCGCGGCGGCCGCGGCGCGCGGCTTCTCCGCCGACGTGGTGATGCCCGAAAATGCGGTGGCCAGCAAGATCGAGGCCGTGAAAGCCTACGGCGGCAAGGTGCACTTCTGCGCGCCCAACCAGGCCTCGCGGGAGGCCGGCCTGCAGGCGCTGATCGACCAGGGCAAGACCGCCATCCCGCCCTACGATCACGAACACATCATCGCCGGGCAGGGCACGGTCGCGCTCGAATTCCTGGCCCAGGCGCCGGAACTCGATGACCTTGTCGCGCCGATCGGCGGTGGCGGGCTTCTCTCTGGTATTGCCCTGGCCGCGGCCCAGGTGGCACCGCACGTTCGAGTCACCGGCGCCGAACCGGCCGGCGCCGACGATGCGGCCCGTTCCCTGGCCGGCGGCAAGCGCGTTTCCGACCACGATCCCCAGACCATTGCCGACGGCCTGCGGGCACTGATCGGCACGCGCAACTTCGCGCTGCTCTCGGCCCACGGCATCGAGGTACTCACGGTATCCGAGGCGCAGATCATCGAGGCCATGACACTGGCATGGCGCCATCTCAAGCAGGTGGTCGAACCTTCCGGCGCGGTACCGCTGGCCGCGGTGCTGGCCGAGCGGGAACGCTTCGCCGGCAGACGCGTGGGCGTGGTGCTGTCCGGCGGCAACCTTGAAGTCGGCGCGCTGCTCAGGCATCTTTGATTCATGAACGAAGCGAATGAAAAAGACAACCGCACCCGGACCGTCTGGCTGATCCGGCACGCCACGGCGGCCGACGCCGAGCACGGACAGAAAGACATCGACAGGCCGCTGACGCACCGCGGCGAACGCCAGTGCGCGGAGATGAAAACCTGGCTTGGCGAGCGCATGCTGGGCCACGCCGGCATGAAAGCGCTTGTATCCCCGGCCGCCCGGGCACGTCGTACCGGCGAGCTTGCGCTGGGGAACGCACTCGACGACGTGCGCGAAGAGCCGCGCATCTGGAACGCCACGGCCACGACGCTGGCCACGCTGTTGCAGACGCACACCGGAAACCTGGTGCTTGTGGGCCACAACCCGGGTCTGGAACAGGTCCAGGCAGCGCTTACCGGCCAGCTCATGCCGCTTTCCACGGGCGGCATCTTCGAGCTCGAATTCGGCGACCAGGGCCGGGTCCGGCTGGCCGCGCGATTCGAGCCCGACGCATGAAGCGGGCTCCGGGTGCCTGCCCCGGCGCAACCGGCCGCGCCGGCTGAGCGGACTCAGCCCGCCAGCGATTCCAGGTAGATCGCGGCCAGTTGCTCGAAGCCGCGCGCGTCCTCGTCGCTGAAGCGGTCTGGCACGGGGCTGTCGATGTCGAGTACACCGATGACTTCGTTGCCGACAACCAGCGGCACGACCACTTCCGATCGCGAATTCGGGTCGCATGCGATATGGCCGGCGAACGTCTCGACGTCTTCGACCCGCTGGGTCTCGCCGGTTGCCCACGCCGTGCCGCACACGCCCTTGCCGTGGGCAATGCGCACGCAGGCCGGCTGGCCCTGGAACGGCCCGACCACCAGTTCGCCGTCCTCGACAAAATAGAAGCCGGCCCAATTGAGGTCCGGCACGCTGTTGAAGATGAGCGCCGACAGATTGGCGGCATTGGCGATGCGGTGATTCTCGCCGGACAGAAGGCCGCGCGCCTGCTGCGCCAACCCTTCCCACGACTCGAAAGCCTGTGCTTGAACTGAACCCATTTATTTGCCTTTGTTCAGGGTTTATGGAAGATCAGGATGTGATTGTTGGCCGGCATGCGAAGTTCCGCGATCCGCTCCAGGCCGCACGCCTCGCCCAGCCGATCGAGTTGCTCGACGTCGCGTATGCCCATGCCCGGGTCGCGCGCGCGCAGGCTGGCGTCGAATTCGGCGTTGCTGGGCGCGTTATGGCGGCCGTTGCGGGCAAATGGCCCGTAGAGAACGAACAGGCCGCGCGAGTTCAGGCGCGCGCCGATGCCGGCAAGCATCGCCTCGACGGCCGAAAAATGCATGATGTGCGCGGTGTTGGCCGAAAACACGGCATCGAAGCCTGCTTCCGGCCATCGACCGGTCACGTCCAGCGCGATCGGCGGCTCGATGTTGGCGAATTCGTGCCCGGCAAGCCCGGCCTGCAGGGTGGGCAGCTCGTTCGGGTGCTCGGTGGGCTGCCACTGCCAAAGCGGCAGGGCGGGCGAAAAGAAGACCGCGTGCTGGCCGGTGCCGGCGCCGATCTCGAGCATGCGGCCGGACCGGGGCAGCCAGGCGCGCAGGACCTTGAGAATGGGCGCCCGATTGCGCTCGGCAGCGGGCGAATGCGGACGGTCGACCATCGCAATATTGTAAGGGGATACTCGGCGGCATTTAAGGTCTGCGGACCGTCGACAAATCAAAAGCACGGCACAAAGGGCACAAAGGCCACGAAGGAAAAGCTTGGTCGACTTCTACGCTTCGTGTCCTTCGTGCCTTCTTCGTGCTCTTCGTGTATCCGCTTTTTCCTGCGCGCCAGGCACAAAGAAAGCCGGCACGAAAAGGCCCGGGTCGTCGCCGGCCCGGGCCTTTCGGTTCGTGACGATTCGAATCAATCGATGCGAATCTGGTCGTCCAGGATGTTGGGCGTGATGAAGATCAGCAATTCGCGCTTCTCGTCGTTGGTCGCCCGACGGCGGAACAGCGTGCCCAGCACCGGCACGTCGCCCAGCATCGGCACCTTGGTGGTGTTGAAGTTGCGCTCTTCCTGGAAGATGCCCCCCAGCACCACCGTCTGGCCATTCTCGACCAGAACGCGGGTGCCCAGTTCGCGGGTATCGATGGACGGCACCGAGCCGCCGCGTCCGGTCTGGAAGATTTCGCCCACCGTATCCTGCTTGATCGCGAGGTTGAGCTGGACCCGGTTGTCGGGCGTGATCAGCGGCGTGACGCGAAGTTCGAGCACGGCCTCCTTGAACTCGACATTGGTGGCGCCGGAGTTGGTGGCTTCCTCGAACGGAATCTCGACACCCTGCTGGATGAAGGCCTCGTTCTGGTTCGCTGTGATCACCCGCGGGGTGGAAATGACCTCGCCCTCGCCCTGCGCTTCGAGCGCCGACAGTTCCAGGTCAAGCAGGAAATTGCTGGTCAGGAAGCTGACGCCGAATGCGCCGGCGGCGTTGGATACCGGCAGGTTCACGTTCAGTCGATCTTCCAGCGTCGGCACGGCAATACCCTCGGTGCCGACGTCGATGACGTCGCCCGGCTCGGCATCCGGCAGGAAGACCGGCCGGCCGGGGCGCTGGCCAAGCAGGTTACGCCGCGCCAGGCCGACGTTGGCCATGCGATCAGTCGCCTCGGCCGAACCGCCGATGGTGATCAGCTGATTGCCGGCATTCTCGGCACCGGAAACGCCGAAGCGAACACCCAGTTCATGATTGAAGCTGGATCGCGCGATGACGATGCGCGATTCGATAAGCACCTGGCGCACCGGGCGGTCGAGTTCGGTCACGAGTTCGCGTACGCGATCGATCTGCTCGGTGGTATCGGTCACCAGCAGCGTATTGGTGCGCTGGTCGATGGTGACCGAGCCGCGTTCGGAAAGCAATCCGGCGCCAGTGCCGTCGCCGTCGCCACCGACAGCTTTCGATGAGCGGATCAGCTCGGCGAGCGCCGCGGCATCGGCATAGCTGACGGGAATCATGACGGTGCGCAGCGGCTCCAGCGTCTGGCGCTCGGCGCGCGCCCGCAGGATCTGCTGTTCGCGCGCGACGATTTCGTTCTGGGGCGCAACCCAGCGTACATTGCCCGACTCGCGCATCGCGAGGTTGCGGGTTTCCAGAACGATATCCAGGGCCTGATCCCAGGGTACGTTGGTCAGGCGCAGCGTCAGGCTGCCATCGACCGAGTCCGAAACCACGATGTTGAGATTGGAAATATCGGCGATCAACGACAGCACCGAGCGCACCGGGATATCCTGGAAGTTGAGCGTGATGCGTTCACCTTCGTATTCCCGATCCTGGAAGAACTCCAGTTCGCGCGTCATTCGCGGCTCCAGGTCGGGCTCGGTCACTTCGATAACGAGTTGATTGTCGGTCTGGTAGGCGACATGTTCATAAGCCCCCGAGATGTCCAGATTCAACCGCACGTTGGAACCGCGGACTTCGGGCGTGATCGTCTTCACCGGGGTGGCGAAATCGGTCACGTCCAGGCGCTGCATCATGTCTTCGGGCAGACGGGTGTTGTACAGGTCAACCCGCAGGGAAGAGGCGCGCTCGTCGACCGAGATGTCGACGCCCGGCTCGTCCAGGCGCACGATGACCCGGCTTGCGCCGGTTTCACCGCGGCGGAAATCGAGCCCGGCAATTTCATTTTGCGCGCCGGAACCGGCCGGTCCACCCTCGCGCCGCCCGGCGCCACCGGACTCCAGGCTGAGCACCACTTCGTTACCCTGGACGTCTACGCTGTAGCCGACGCTGCGCGCCAGATCCACGACCAGGCGAGTGCGTCCGCCGGATGACAGTGCCATGTAGCTGCGCACGGGTCCGACGCCCACTGGCACCTGGCCGGCAGCGACGCTGGATGTGGTATCCGGCAACTCCAGCACGATACGCGGCGGCTGGTCGGTCGTAAAGACCGTCGGTTCGCCCGGCGCCTCGTCGGTGGACAGGATGAAGTTGAGTCGATTGCCATCATCGCTGACCCGAACGTCGGTCACGACCGTGGCCGAAAGCGGGCCGGCGAACAGCCAGATCGCACCGGCCAGAAGGGGCAGGATTCGCTTAGTGCGGTTCATGATCAGGCTCCCTGTTGAGTTCCCTTCGTGGGTGTTCATAGCATTCATTCCCGTGCCAAATTCTTGTTTGTTCATAGCGTCCACCATCATCCCTGCTGATCTTCGTCTGGCAGCGCAATACGCGCTTCGCGTTCCATCCAGCCGTTGGCCCCGTCGGGCACGAGTTCCATGACTTCGATGGCGGTGGGTGTGACCTGCAGAATCCGGCCATGATTCTGTCCCAGATAGTTGCCTTCGCTGACCCTGTGGATCGTATCCTCGGGATCGGAAATCAGGCCGAACGAACGATCGCCGATAGAGATCGTTCCGACCATCTCCAGCGAGTCGAGCGGGAACCGTTCCAGGTATTCACGGCGGCGATCCGGATCCGGTCTGGGCCCGCTGCCGGTCGCGGCCACCGTTTCTTCGGCGTCGACACGCGGGCGCATGAACGGATCGCGCAGTTCGTAGGCGTCGTAAACGGCGGGTTCGGGCGTTTCCACCCGCGGAAGGGGCTCGACCTCACCCGGGGGCCGGTTCAGCGTTTGCTGCACCCATTGCTCGAGATCCTGCTTGCCTTGAGTGCAGCCGGCCAGCAGAATCACGCAAACCATCGTCAGGCTGGGGGTCACGATCCGGCGCATCAGGATTCTCCTTCCAGCAGTTGGCTGTCTTCCCCGTCATCGAGGTATCGGTAGGTCGTTACCGTGCCCTCCATGCGCAGGATGCCGGGTCGATTTTCGACCGGCTCGAGCGAAATGTCCTGCATCGTGAGGATGACGACGCGCGAGAGTGAGGCCACGCCGCTGACGAAGTTGCCGAACTGGTGGTACTGCCCCGTCATGCGGATGGCGATCGGCTGTTCGGCATAGAAATCCTGAATCTGCTCGGCCCGCGGCTCGAACAACTCGGTTTCGATGCCGGCCGCCAGCGCAGTCTGGGAGATATCGACCAGCAGATCGGGCATCTCGGTCTTGCTCGGGAGCTGGCGCAACAGCGTTCGCAGCATGATGCGCATGTCGGCGAGCTGTCGCTCGTAGATGTCCAGCGAGGCGGCCTTGCGCTGCTTGTCTTCGAATTCCTGACGCAGCTGCGTTTCCTGGCGCTCGCGATTAGCGAGATCGGCGCGCTGGTCCTTGATCACGAACCAGTAGCCGGCGCCGATGATGAGCGCTGCCAGGGCGATCAGCAGAAACGCCTTGGCGCCGGGAGAAGCCCGGCCGAGGTCGTTGAAATCGAGGTCGCGAATTTCCTGAAGGTCCATTATCGTGCGGCCTCCGTTCCGTTCCGGGTTTCATCGTCCAGCGTTTCCGGCGGCGCAACGGTCGCGGCGACGGTGAACATGTACGGCATCTGCGAATCGGTCTCTTCGGTCTCGGCCTCGATGATTCGCAGCTGCGGATTGTGGAGCACAGCGGAGGCCTCGAGATTGCGCAGATACGTGGAGACCCGCGCGTTCGACTGGCTGACGCCGTTGATGGTGATCTGATCGCCGACCTGGCGCGCATTGAGCAGCCGGATGCCGGTCGGCACCGTCCGCACCAGCTGGTCGAACAGGCGGACCATCAAGGTCCTGTTGGCCTGAAGGTCTTCGATGACCTGCTTGCGCTCCAGCAGCCGGCTGCGGGTCTCGTCGAGCTCCGCGATTCGGGCAATCTGGCGATCCAGCTTGGCGATCTCGGTATTGAGATATGCATTGCGCTGGTTCTGGTTGCTGATCTGGGCATCGAAATAGCGGTTGACCGCGAAGACGCAACCGGCGGCCGCCACGGCCGCCACGATCAGCAGGATCATGAAATTGCGCTGGGCCTCGCGACGCAGTTCCTCGCGCCATGGCAATAGGTTGATCTTGCGCATTATTCGACTCCCCGCAATGCCAGGCCACAGGCTGTGACCAGCGTTGGTCTCATCAGGTCAAGCGCCGCCGCATTGATGCGCGGCGCCAGCTTAAGACCCTTGAGCGGATCGGCCAGCTCGGCGTTCATGCCCAGCTCGGCAGACACGGTTTCCACCAGACCTTCAGCGGCAGCGCCGCCGCCCGCCAGGTACAAGGTGTTGATGCTCGAGTACTCTCGGCTCGATGAATAGAACTGCAGCGCGCGACCGATCTGCTGAATGACGCTCTGGCGATAAGGTTCGAGTACTTCGTCATCGAATCCCGCCGGAGGCTCCTCTCCGCGCTTCCAGAACTGGGCCTGGTCGGCATCCAAACCATAGCGCCGCATGGTTTCCTCGATAAGCTCTCGACCGCCGAACGGGTGGTCTCGGTAGTAAATGGAGCGGCCTGCACGAAGAACGTTGAGTGACGCGCGAACGTCGCCGATATCGAGCACCGCGATCACCGCGGAATCCGGAATCCCGTCGCGCTTGCGGACCAGTTCGAACGCGTTGGCGATGGCAAAAGCCTCGACATCGACGACGCGAGCGGTCAGTCCCGCGAGTTCGGCAACTGCCTCACGCGTTTCGATGTTTTCGGTCTTGGAGGCCGCCAGAAGCACCTCGGTCACGTCCGCATTGCGCGCCGACGGGCCAAGAATCTCGAAATCCAGGCTCACTTCGTCGCGCGGATAAGGGATGTACTGACCCGCTTCGATCTCGATCTGGCCTTCGATCTCATCCTCGGCCAGGTCACCGGGCAGATGGATGAGCTTGCTGATGACGGCCGACCCCGATACAGCCATCGCACAGTGCCTGGCCTTGGTGCCGCTGCGCTTGACTGCACTGCGGATAGCCGCACCGACTTCATCGACGTTGTTGATGCTGTGTTCGGCAAAAGCGCCTTCCGGCAACGCTTCCACCGCTAAATGCTCGACACGGTAGCTGCTCCCGGTGTTGCTGAACTGCAACAGCTTCACGCTGCTGGTGCCAATGTCCACCCCGATCGTGGGCGGCACGGATCGTTTGAAGATATTCAAGACCGTTCCCCGATAGCTGCAATCGTTGTTGGTTGGAGTTGCCCGCGCACGAACGCCGATACGAGGCGTCGGTTCGCCGTTCCCTCAAGGTCGGCTTGGCTGCTGCACTTCATCCCCAGGCTCCTGTCGTTTCATTATTTCAACGCCGGTCCGCCCCCATGTCGTGCTTCGAACCCTCTAAAACTGGCATTTCGGCCGATTTCTACCGATAAAATGGATCATTCAGCGCTTGCCGCGGTCCAATTTTCGGCTTTTGCCGGCCTTCCGGCAACCGTCGCTCCCGCGTCGATCGATCCCGGATGCAAGGTGTATCATACTCCATGCCACAAATAAAGTCTTTAATTAAGTTTTCTATCCGACTGTTTTTGCTCGGATTGGTCTTGGCAGTGATCGGGTTCACAGTCCTGTGGCTGATTATTGTGCCCTCACTACCCCCGGTCGATCGCCTGCGGGATGTTGAACTGCAGGTGCCGCTGCGAATTTATTCGGCCGACGACAAGTTGATTACAACCGTAGGCGAACAGCGCCGCATCCCGCTGAAGATCGATGACATACCGCTGAGCCTGAAGCAGGCGTTTCTTGCCGCCGAAGACGATAATTTCTATGGCCATCCGGGGATCGACTGGCGCGGCACGCTGCGCGGGGTGTTCGGTTATGTCCGCTATCTCGGCCAGCGCCGCGTGCCCGGCGGCAGCACCATCACCCAGCAGGTGGCCCGTCGCTTCTACCTGAGCAACGAGTTTTCGGTGACGCGCAAGGTCAGGGAGATTTTCCTCGCCATGAAGATCGAGCGCGAACTGAGCAAGGATGAAATCCTCGAGCTTTACCTGAACAAGGAATTCCTGGGCCACCGGGCCTACGGCGTCGGCGCCGCCGCCCAGATCTACTACGGCAAGACCGTCGACGAGTTGACGATTGCCCAGATGGCCATGATTGCCGGTCTGCCGCAGCGGCCATCGGTCGTCAACCCGGTGACGAATCCCGGCTTTGCCCTGGATCGCCGAAACTACGTGCTGGATCGCATGCTCGAAGAGGGGTTCATAGACAAGGGCGAATACGAAACCGCCATGGCAGAGCCCGACCGGGCGCGGCTGCACGGGCCACAGGCCGAACTCGATGCCCCTTGGATTGCTGAAATCGCACGCCAGCAGGCGGTCGATCGGTTCGGCGCCGGCGCCGCCTATACCCGCGGATATACCATCGTGACAACCGCCGAAAGCCGTCTGCAGCAGGCCGCCGACCGAGCCGTGCGCGAAGGACTGGACGATTACGACCGCCGGCACGGCTGGCGCGGCCCGGAGCGGGAGCTGGGCCCGGCGCTGCTGGACGATCGCCAGGCGCTGCTGGAGGAACTCGCCAACGCGCGCACCGTCGGCGACCTGGAACCGGCCGTGGTGCTCGAATCCGGTCCCGAATCGGCCCGCCTGCTGACCGCCGACGGCAGCGAGGTGCAGCTGGCCCTGGACGATGTCGAGTGGGCCCGAGACCATCTCGGCCGAAACGCCCTGGGCGCCCGGCCGGAGACGGTCGAGCAGGTGCTCGATCCCGGTGACCTCGTCCGTTTGCGTGCCGGCGCGGAGGGCCCGAGACTTGCACAGATTCCGGAAGCCCAGGCCGCGCTTGTCTCGCTGAAACCGGACACGGGTGCGGTGGTGGCGCTGGTCGGCGGGCTGGATTTTGGCGCCAGCCAGTTCAACCGCGCCACGCAAAGCCGGCGCCAGCCCGGCTCGGCGTTCAAGCCGTTCATCTATGCCGCGGCCATCGACAATGGATATACCCCGGCAAGCCTGGTCAACGACGCGCCCATCGTTTTCGACGACCCATCGCAGGAACGCACCTGGAAGCCGATGAACTTCAGCGAAAGATTCTTCGGCCCGACCCGACTGCGTGAAGCCATGATTCACTCGCGCAATCTGATCAGCGTCAGGCTGGTCATGGATATCGGGGTGCAGCCGACAATCGATTACGTGACCGACTTCGGATTCCAGCGCAGTCAGATTCCCAACGGCCCGTCGATGGCATTGGGCTCGGCCTCGATCACGCCGCTGGACCTGGCCGCAGCCTATGCCGTGTTCGCCAACGGCGGCTTCGATATCGACCCGTTCTTCATCCATGCGATCATCGACGACCAGGATCGGGCACTTGCGCTGCTGCCACGACCTCTGGCCTGCCGCGAGTGCGGCGACCGAAACGACCAGGGCAATGACACCGACCTGGGCGCCGGGGCCGGGACGCCGGTGTTGGACGACGCGGCAAGAGAAGCGCCGCGCGAACTCGAACTGGGTCTGGACATGCCGGCGAGCGACCATGATTCATCAAACCTCAGCGATGATGCGCAAGCGCCGTCCGGCGACGAGGAAGCGCCGGAGGAACTCCATGGGCCGCCGTTGCCCGTGTATGCCAAGCGCGTCATCGAGCCGCAGACGGCCTGGCTGATCCGCTCGATGATGGGCGACGTGATTACCTTCGGCACCGGTCGCCGGGCGCTCGCGCTGGGACGCGACGACCTGGCCGGCAAGACCGGCACCACCAACGACCAGCGCGACACCTGGTTTTCCGGCTTCAACAGTTCGCTGGTGACGACAGTCTGGGTGGGTCTGGACGACAACGACACGCTGGGCGATTACGAGCAGGGCGGGCGGACCGCACTGCCAATCTGGGTCGACTACATGAAAGTCGCGCTGGAGGGTGTGCCCGAGCAGACCTATCCGGTGCCGGTGGGTATCGTCGAGGCCGCCATCGACCCCGAGAGCGGTCTTCGGGTACGACCCGGCACGCCCGGGGCAGTCAACGAATGGTTCCCGGCCGACAGTCTGCCGCCGCTGAAACGCCAGGATAGCGACCAGACCGAAGACGAGGCCGATCCTTACGAGATATTCTGAGGCGGAGTTTTTCGCCGAATTGCAGTCGAGATCCGCCGCAGACCTGAGGAGTTGCATCATGCCGACAAGGGGAGACCGCCACAACGACCGCCTGCGACAGGAAGTTGCGTTTGAAGCGGCCCGCATCCTGGCCACCGAAGGGCAGCGGAATTATGGTCAGGCCAAGCAGAAGGCGGCTCACAGGCTTGGACTTTCCGGTCGCTCGGGCTTGCCATCGAACGCCGAGGTCGAAGCCGAGCTAAAGCGCTACCAGGCCATGTACGGGGGCAGCGAACTTATCGACGACCTGGCCGAAAAGCGCCGCGCCGCGCTTGAAGCCATGAAGTTTTTCGGTCGCTTCCGGCCCAAGCTGGTCGGCCCTGTTCTGGAGGGTACGTCGGACCAGCACTCGCGCATCTCTCTGCACGTGTTCTGCGAAACCGAGGACGACGTGATCGCATTTCTGTTATCACGCAACATCCGTTTCGAGCAGGAGACCCGCCGAATCCGCTGGCACGACAGCAGCTATCGCGACCTGGAACTGGTCGTGATCGAGGCCGACGGTCAGTGTTTCGAACTGGCCCTGATGGCCGGCAGCAGCTGGAAGCAGCCCCCGCCGGACCCGGTCGACGGTCGCGCCCAAAGACGCGCCGGCACCCAGGAAATCGAACGCCTGATCAACGAACCGGGTTTATAGAGCGCGTTTCGAGCACCGCCGGACGCCGCCAGGCGCCCGCGCAATAGCTTTGCAGCGGTTTCCTAGCGGTTTTCGATTGCGGTGTAGTCCCGCTCGGTCGGCCCCGTATACACCTGCCTCGGGCGACCGATGCGGGTCGGGTTCGCGGCCTGCTCCAGCCACTGGCTGACCCAGCCGACCGTGCGACCGATCGCGAACATCGCGGTAAACATCGAAGTCGGGATTCCGAGCGCCTTGTAGATGATGCCCGAGTAGAAATCAACGTTCGGGTAGAGTTTGCGTTCGACGAAGTAGTCGTCTTCGAGCGCAATTCGCTCCAGCTCCATCGCCAGATCCAGCAGTTCGTCCTGCTGGCCCAATTCTTCCAGAACCTCGTGACATTGCTTGCGAATGATGGTCGCCCGCGGATCGTAATTCTTGTAGACGCGGTGCCCGAAACCCATAAGACGGAACGGATCGTCCTTGTCCTTGGCCTTCTTGACGAACTTGGGCACGTTGTCGACCGAACCGATCTGGTTGAGCATGTTGAGCACCGCTTCGTTGGCACCGCCGTGAGCGGGACCCCAGAGGGCGGCGATGCCGGCGGCCGTGCAGGCATAAGGATTGGCACCCGTGGATGCCACCAGGCGAACCGTCGAGGTCGACGCGTTCTGCTCGTGATCGGCATGCAGGATGAACAGCAGGTCCAGTGCCTTGGCCGCCACCGGATTGATCTCGTAGGGTTCTGCCGGCACAGAGAACATCATGTGCAGGAACCGATCGCTGTATGGCAACGAGTTCTTCGGGTAGGCGCTGGGCCAGCCCATCGAATGCCGGTAGGCCGCCGCGGCCACCGTGGGCATCTTGGCAATCAGACGCTTGGCCGCAAGTTCGCGCTGCTCGGGATCCTTGACGTCGAGCTTGTCATGGTAGAACGCCGCCATCGATCCAACCACACCGGAAAGAATGGCCATCGGATGAGCGTTGTAGTGAAAGCCCTGCATGAACGCATTGATCTTCTCATGCACCATGGTGTGATAGGTGATGTCGCGTTCGAAACTGGAAAACTGGTCGGCGCTGGGGAGGTCGCCGTAAAGCAGGATGTAAGCCACTTCCAGAAAAGAGGACTTCTCGGCCAATTGCTCGATCGGATAGCCCCGATACCGCAGGATGCCTTTTTCGCCATCGATGAAGGTGATGTCGCTCTTGCAGCTTGCGGTCATCCCGTAGCCGGGATCGAACGTGAAGTAGCCCAGATCCTTGTGCAGGCTGCTGATATCCAGCGTGGGGTCGCCTTCGGAACCGGAGACGACGGGAAGATCCAGCGACTTGCCGGATTCAGGATCACTGAGGGTCAGTTTACGGTCGGACACGGCACAACTCCTGGCAGTTGGCAGCAGGCCGGGCAATGATCGAGCAATCGTCGAGCGTTTGTCGGGCGACTTCGAATGCTTGCCGACAGGCCTGTCACCATGGGTTCGGCCGCAACCATACGGCTGCGTATATTCAGTATGTCACAGCGCGCCGGCCACGATGGGCCGCGCGCGCGGCAGGCGTTACTTGCTCTTGCCGTAACGCTGCTTGAACCGATCGACGCGGCCGCCGGAATCGACGATCTTGTGCTGGCCGGTGTAGAACGGGTGTGACTTGCTGGATACTTCGACCTTGACCAGCGGATACTCGTTACCGTCCTCCCACTTGACGGTTTCGCGGGTCTGGATGGTCGAACGGGTCTTGAACGAAAAGTCGCTGGACAAGTCCTGGAAAACGACTTCGCGGTATTCGGGATGGATTTCAGCCTTCATTTTTGCGCGCACCTGGTACGTGGTGAAAAATCAGCCCTCTATTATGATCGAACATGCCCCTGAATACAAGCAGAACGACGATCCCGGCCCGGATACCGGTTCGGCGACTCAAGGCATTCTCTTTTGGTCGCGCGAAAGTTCGGCGCCGGATTCCTGCTCGCCGTCGGCCAGCCCGGCCCACGGCGGCGGCCCGTCCAGCAGCCGGGCGATCGCGTCGGCCCAGACCGGCTGCATGAAAAGGAAGCCCTGGCCAAGGTCGCAGCCATAGCGGCGCAGCAACGCGAGTTGACCGGGTCGTTCGATGCCTTCAGCCACGGTCTTCAGCGCCAGTTCGTGCGAAAGATCGCAGATAGTGCGGGTAATGGCCTGGTCGTCCGCGTCGTCCTGGATGCCGCGGATGAAGCCCTGGTCGATCTTGATCGTCGAGACCGGGAAATTCTTGATATAGGCCAGCGACGAGTAGCCGATGCCGAAGTCGTCGACCACGATCGGCATGCCGATTTCGTCAAGTTGTTCGAGCACGTCGCGATTTCGGACAAGATTCTCGATCAGCACTTCTTCGGTAATTTCCAGATGAACCTGGCCGGGCGAAATCCGGTGGTGGTGCAGGAGCACGCTCAGATCCCGCACGAATTCGGCCTCGCGGAACTGGGCGCCCGAGATGTTGACCGCCAGCCACGGCGCATGCTCGAACCTCTTCTGCCAGTCCGCCAGATCCTTGATCGCGCGCGACAGAACGTATCGACTCAACCGATTGACCACACCGGTTTCCTCCGCCACCCGGATGAAATCTCGCGGCGGCACGTTGTAGCCATCCTTGTGCGGCCAGCGCATGAGCGCTTCTACACCGCAAACCTCCAGCGTATCCAGATCGACGATGGGCTGATAGGCGACCTGGAACTGCTCCAGATCAAGCGCTTCGCGAATGTCGCGACTCAGATTCAGCCGATATTCGACCTGGGCGAACATCTCGGGCGTAAACAGTGCATGCTGGTTACGGCCCAGGTGCTTGGCCCGGAACAGCGCCGCATCGGCATTCTGAATCAGCTCACCCGGCGAGGACGAAGACGCGTCGAAAAGCGCGAGCCCGATGCTGGCGCTCACGAACAACTGATGTTCCTCGATACGGAACGGCTCGTCCAACGCGGCCAGCAGGCTGTCTGCAAGGCGAGTGATCCGCGCGATGTCACGCCGCTGCGCAATGACCAGATATTCATCGCCCCCCAGCCGGCCCAATAGGTCGCTGTCATCGAGTTCACGGGCCAGCCGGTCGGGAATCTGGCGCAACAGCTCGTCACCCAGCAGGTGGCCCAGTGTTTCGTTGATATCCTTGAACTGGTCGAGGTCGATGAAGAGGACGGCCAACCGGCATCCCGGATCGACCGAATTTATCGCGCGCTCCAGCTGGCGGAGCATGCCCTGACGGTTCGGCAGGCCGGTCAGCGAATCATGCGTGACCAGGAACTCCAGTTCACGTTCAGCCAGTTCACGATCACGAATTTCGTTTTTCAAGCTTCGGTTCGCGCCCGACAGCACGCGCGCCTGGCGCGCTGCGGCCATCGCCAGCAATGAAGTGATGACCAGCACAACCGCCAGCAGGCTACCGAACAGCAGGATGAACTGCGGCAGCGCGCTTCGCATCTGCTCGATCGTTTCAG
The DNA here is from genome assembly GCA_964476005.1 of uncultured Halomonas sp. Classification (GTDB taxonomy): domain Bacteria; phylum Pseudomonadota; class Gammaproteobacteria; order Xanthomonadales; family Wenzhouxiangellaceae. Next base: position 6,304 of record CAYYZR010000023.1, on the reverse strand, counting down.
GTCGCAGCGCCAGGTGGACCTCGAGTTCACTGCGCCCGTTGCCCAGCTGGAAAGTCAGGGTGCGGTGGTACGACGCCGCTGAAACTTCGACGGGTTCGGGACCGGGGATTGCGAATCTGACGCCGGCAAAATTCCCCGACAGCGAAACGTCGCGCAGGTAGAATCCGGTCAGCATCGCGCGAATCGAGTCCGGAACCAGCATGACGGCCGCAAGCCAGTTGACGATCTCGTCGCCGACCGTTACCGGCGTCATGAACAGCAGCGCCGGCTCGGGCGTCACCGCACCCAGCGGCTCCAGCGCAACGGTATTGGCCGGCGCGGGCTGACGCGCCAGGCGCGCGCGGGCCTGGGCACTGAGCGGAAAGACCTCGCCAGCTGCGATGCCCTCGGTGTCACCACCCTGAATCCAGCGAATGGTGAAGTCGCCATCGAGTACGGCCAGCAGTTCGTAGTAGGGATGATCCTCTATCAGGGCGGCCGCGTCGGACTCCCAGGCGGCCTGGTCGAAAGGCCCGTCGAAGGCCAGCCGGGTCGCCATGCGGCTCTGGATCGCACCGTGCTGACCGGCGCTATCGAGCAGGTCGGTCTCGATGTGGGTCGCAATCGACTCGAAGTAACGGGCGATCTCGCGTTCTTCGCCCTGTTCAAAGGCGCGAGCCAGCAAAATGGTCGCCGCCAGAAGCAACCCCAGCAGGATCGCCGCAATGAGCCAGGGCACCCGGCCTGACGCACTGTAGAGTATGTGGCTGGAGGAATTCGTCATGGGTCATGAGCCGGCAGTTGACACGACGAGCGGTCTGGACGCATGCCGAAGCGCCTGGGGCAAAGCAGATTGCCTGCGAGTATAGCCGAATCGGTCATCGATGCCATAATAGCAAGGATGGTCAAACGGCAAATCCAGGCCCTTGCAGCTGGCATCTGCATTGCGATAATCGTCCAGGAAAGCACCTGGATCGGGCTTGATCTGCTCGACCCTACGCGTTCGTTGAACGAGAGCCTGGCGCACGCCCCGCTTGTCGGTGGCTGGCTGGCACCATTGCTTGCGGCCTGGATCGCGGGGGGCGTATTCGGCGCGCTGATGGCAACCCTGGTGGGACGAAACCGGTTTATCGGCCATGTTGTCGGGCTATTGCTTTCCGGGTCGGCACTGCTGATTGCAGCACTATCGCTACCCGGCGCCGGAAGCGTCCTTACGATCGCGGCCACGCCCAGCCTGGGCGCCGCGCTGGGTACGTGGCTGGGCATTTTTTTGAGCGGCAAACAGCCGAAGAATTTGATGACGCCAAGCATTGTTACGCTCAGCAGGACTTTCCGATAGAGGCTCCCCAGCATATGGAATGGATCGACATCGGCTGCAACCTGGGCCACGAGAGCTTTGACGACGACTGGCCCGAGGTGGTCGATCGCGCCATCGAGACCGGCGTCGTCCAGATGGTTCTCACCGGCGCCTCGGTGGCCGGCAGCGAGCGCGCGCTCGAGCTGGCACGACAGAACCCGGACCGTCTGCGGGCGACCGCCGGGGTTCATCCGCACCTGGCCGCCGAGGTCGACGACGATGCCATTGCGCACCTCGAACAGCTTCACACCGACGAGCTGATCGCCGCGGTCGGCGAATGCGGTCTGGACTACTTCCGCGATATCGCGCCGCGCCCGGTTCAAAGGCGCGCTTTCGAGCGTCAGCTGGCGCTGGGCGAGGCGTGCGGCAAGCCGGTATTCCTGCACCAGCGCGACGCCCACGACGATTTCCGCGTGATGCTGGCCGAGTTCCGGGACCGCCTCGGTCCGGTCGTGGTGCACTGCTTCACCGATACCCGTCGCGCAATGTTCGATTACCTGGACCTGGACTGCCACATCGGCATTACCGGCTGGATCTGCGACGAGCGTCGCGGCCGACCCCTGAAGGAGATCGTTACCGAGATTCCGGCCGACCGCCTGATGCTGGAGACAGACGCGCCCTACCTGAAACCGCGCAACCTCCGACCCAAGGCGCGGACGCATCGCAACGAGCCGTGCTGGCTGCCGTGGATCGGCGGAACGGTCGCGGCGCTCAGGGGGATTTCGCCGGCCACGCTGGCCGAACAGACCAGCGCCAACGCGCGAAGATTCTTCGGCTTATCGGCCGCTCCGGAACTGAACGCCGACTGACGCGCAACCGGCCCGGGGCCGGGCGCGGAGGAACGGCGATCGTCGGCTTTCTCTTGGGTTCCTTAGGCGGTTTCGGGCGTGATGATGGTGGTCAGCGCACGCAACCGCTTGTGCTGCATCTTCAGCCGGAACTCCAGTTCCTTCAGCGAAGTCCGCAACTCGGTCTGGTGCCAGCGGTCCCGCAACACCTCGGCGCCGCTTTCGACCTTGCGCATCTGGATGGCCTGCCATTCGCCGATGGTCTCTCGGAACTGCTGGTACTCGCGCTCGAACAGCTCGCGCCAGCTTTCCTGGATGCCCTCGCCCTCGGCCCGCTGCTTGAGCCTGGCGAATTCCATGGCCAGGCGGGCCCGCTGGATGCGGAACCAGGGGGTGCGCTTGCGATCGGTGACCATGCCTGTCCACGCAAGCGCATTGATCAGCCATTTCGACGGATCGTACTGCCACCAGCGGATGCCGTTGCGATAGTCGGACTGGAACGCATGGTGATAGTTGTGATAGCCCTCGCCCCAGGTCACCAGGGCGATCAGGCCGTTGTCGACGGCGGTGTTTTCTTCGCTGTACGGGCGCTTGCCCCAGGTGTGGGCCAGCGAGTTGATGAAGAACGTGAAGTGGTGACTGACGACCAGGCGCAGCACACCGGCCAGCAACAGCATGCCGAGAATATCTCCGGTCATCCAGCCCAGCGCCACCGGAATGCCGAGATTCATGGCCCAGACCAGCTTCCAGTAGTGGCGGTGCTGCCACATGACGATCGGGTCGCGCTCGAGATCCCGGACCTGCGAGAAGTCGATCTCGCTGGTCGGCCACGCGCGCAGCATCCAGCCGATGTGGGCGTGCCAGAAGCCGGACTTGATCGAATGCGGATCGCGCTCGACGTCATCGACGTAGCGGTGATGGATGCGATGGCGAGCGGCCCACACGTAGATACTGTTCTGCAGCGCCATGCCGCCGAAAAGCGCCAGCGCCAGGCGAACCGGCCAGCGCGCCTTGAAGGTGCGGTGCGACCACATCCGGTGGTAGCCGGTGGTGATGCTCATGCCGCCGAGCATCAGCAGGACCGCGAACGCGATCCAGGCAATGCCGCTGTAGCCGTGAACCACGCCCCATAACGGGACCGCGGTCACGGCCAGCACGTTGAACAATGCAAAGAAGAAGGTATTGCCCCACAGGAGGGCCGGCTTGGGATCGGTCTTCATAAATCGGTTTTCATAAATGGAATGGCCCGGGTCGGGGCGGTGCCGGAGGCCGCTTACTCGCGGCCGAAAAAACGGATGGAAAGCGGGTAGCTCCACACTTCCCCGTCATTGGCCTTTATGGCACCGATGATCGGGAAAATCAAGGCCAGCAGACCGAGCGCCCAGATCAGGATGAAGCCGATCAGGACGATCATCAGCACAAAGCAGACCACAGCATAGATGATGGCGCTGAGCAGCCAGTTGAGTACCACGTGCCAGTGAGGCTCGAGCCCCGGAACGTCGTCTTTCTTGACCAGATAGATGACAACCGGTACGACCAGTCCACCGAACGGGATGATCAGCCCGGCCAGAAGCGACAGATGCAGAATGGTCGCCCACAATCGCAACTCTTTTTCGGCTTCGGGCGAACTTTGTGTGGATTCGATCGGGTCGTATTCGCTCATGACGTAACTACCTCGTCGTTGCGACGCTGATATTTTCGATTCCGATGATATTGGCCGCATCCAGCACGGTAACCAGTGAGTTGGTGTCGGCGTCCGGGTGCGAGGCGATAATCAACGGCGCCTTGGGCTGCTGTGCGCGCTCGCGCTCGAGGTTGGCGCGCACCGCGTTGTTGCTGACCTCGCGCTTGTTGACCGTGATCTGGCTCAGCGAGTCGATCTCGACCAGGATCTGGCCGACGTCTTCCTCGACCTGCTGCTTGTCGCTTTGTTGAGGCCTCGAGATATCGAGGCCCTTTTCGCGGACGAAGGACGTGGTCACGATGAAGAAAATCAGCATGATGAACACCACATCGAGCATGGGTGTAATGTTGATTTCGGCTTCGTCTTCCGGGCGATGGCGTCTGCGCATTGGCGGTCAATCTTTCCAGTGATCATTGCGAGCACTAGAGAATACCGCAGCCGCCGCTACGGTGCCACCCCATCGTGCGGTCGCATTGCGGCCCGGCACCGGCGATTTCATTTTTTGGTCGGCCTTTTCCAGCCGGGAATGCTGCGCGACCGCGCCCTGGCCACGGTCAGCGCGTCGGGCGGCGCTTCGCCGGTCACCACGCTGCCGGCGCCCACGGTGGCACGGGCGCCGATCTTGACCGGCGCCACCAGCGCCGAGTTGGAGCCGATGAAAGCATCTTCGCCGATGGTCGTGCGATGCTTGTTGGCACCATCATAGTTGCAGGTGATGGTACCGGCACCCAGGTTGGCGCGCGCGCCGATTGCCGCGTCGCCGGCGTAGCTGAGATGGTTGGCCTTGGCGCCCTCGCCGAACACCGCGTTCTTGGTTTCGACGAAATTGCCGATGCGCACGCCTGCGGCCAGAACCGTGCCGGGCCGAAGCCGGGCGAACGGCCCCACGGTGCAGGCGCCGGTCGTCTCGGCGCCATCGAGTACGCAATACGGCTCGAGCCGCGTGCCGGCGGCCAGCCGCGCCTCGCGAACCACGCAGCCGACGCCGACAACCACGCCGTCTCCGAGGACAACCGAGCCTTCGACCACCGCACCGGGCTCGATGACCACGTCTCGGCCGGTGGAAACACGCCCGCGAATCTGCACCGATTCCGGGTCCGGCATACGCACGCCGGCGTCCATCAGCTCGTTTCTCCTGCGCCGCTGAAGTGCGCCCTCCAGCCCGGCCAGTTGGCGCATATTATTGGCGCCCAGCGTTTCCTCTGAATCCTTGCAACACATTGCTTCGACTTTCGCGCCGTCGCCGGCGGCGAGTGCGATACAGTCGGTCAGGTAGTACTCGCCCTGGCTGTTGTCGTTATCCACCCGGCCCAACCAGTCGGCCAGCCGGTCTGCATCGGCGGCCAGGACACCGCTGTTGACCTCGGTAATCCGCGCCTCGGCTTCGCTGGCGTCGCGCTGCTCGCGAATGCCCACGACACGGCCGTCCGGGTTGCGGAGGATGCGACCGTAGCCGTACGGATCCGGCGCCTGGAAGCTGAGCACGGCAAGCGGCGCGGCGAGCGTCGAGAATTCGGCCAGGGTCTCCGGGCGCACCAGCGGCATGTCGCCGGGCAGCACCATCACGCGGGCCGATTCGGGAATTTCGCCCATCGCCTGCTGAACCGCATGTCCGGTGCCCAGGCGCTCGTGCTGGGTCACCGTCGTCAGCGTTGCCGCGGTTGCGCCGCGAGGCCGGGCGAACGAGGCCAGCATTGCCTCGACCTGGTCGGCGCCGTGGCCCACGACCACGTGGACACACGCCGGCGAAAGTTCGAGCGCGGCGTCGAGCAGGTGCGCCAGCATGGGTCGCCCGGCAATCGGTTGAAGCACCTTGGGCAGCCCGGAGTGCATGCGCTTGCCTTCGCCGGCGGCCAGCACGACGAGGTGCAGGGGTTTGTGGGTCATTTGCGTGTCCATTCCACTGCGGTAATGACGGCAAGCATATCCGGTGGATCGCGTCGATGCACACGCGCCGTGCCGGAAGGGTGAAAAGGTCAGGTTCAGAAGAGAAAGAGAAACCGCGATCCCGGGCGCGGCTCGACCGGCGGGCGCCGGAATACACGAAAAGACCGCCGAACCCTTGGGGAACGGCGGTCCGGGAGACGGGCGACCAGCGAGTCAACGAACTGGCCGCCCGAATATTGCGTGCTTATCAGCCCTCGTCTTCTTCGCCTTCGTCCGGCGACGGGCCCCGGATGTATACATCGTCCAGTGTGAAATTGCCCAATTTCAGCCCGCTCAGGCCATCGCCGCTACCGATCAGCTTGCCGATGACGACCGGATCGATATCGCCGTAGATGTTGGCGAACACGGCCGTGTCGTCGCCGTCCAGCACCATCAGGACCAGGCCCTCGACGAAATTCTCCGATTCGTTGAGGAACAGGTCGACGTGTGAATCACCGTCGCGAACCTCCATCGCGGGCGTCCAGCCGGCGGTGTTCAGGTCGCCGGTGATTGCGTCGACCTGGGCGCGTGCGCCGGAAGTATCGAGATCCTCGAACACCATCAGGCGCA
>CAYYZR010000022.1:0-22472 GCA_964476005.1 uncultured Halomonas sp. | reverse complement strand
GACCGCATTGCCGGTGACTGGCTGATGGTGGAGGACTACTGGCAGCTCGGCTTGGGGCTGGGCGGTGCCGCGGTCGATCTCCCGACGGCCGAGAACTTCATCGTCGAGGGCAGCCTGCCGATGCTCGACGTCGACGGCTGGCTGGGCCTGCTCGCCGAGGCCGCCGCGAGCGGCCTCCGGGTGGCCCCGGAAGAGGAGGGTGCCGGGTTGTCGGGATGGCTCGATCTGACGGTCGATGATCTTCGGGTGCAGCAGACCTCGCTGGGCGGTGTCGCACTCTCGCTGAATCGGGAGGAAAATTACTGGCGGTTGAACGGAGACGGCGAGCAGGTTGCCGGATCGATTCGTTTTCCCGCCTCCGGCGTCGCCGACCGCTCGATCGTGGCCGACATGAACCGGCTTGCCTGGCCAGCATCGCAGCGGGACCAGCCGGCGGCTCCGGGCGAGCCGTCCAGCCTGGATCCGACCCGGCTTCCCGCGCTGGACATTGTCGTGCGCGACCTGCAGTGGGGCGCGCTCGACCTCGGCGAGTTCCGGCTCAGTTCCCACCGCGAGGATCGCGGTCTCCAGATCGAGCAGGTCGCCAGCCGCCGCGACGGGCTGGAACTGACCGGATCGGGCGAATGGTTGCGGGACGCAGACGGGCCGTTCAGCAGAATGCGAATTCGCCTGGCCACGGCGGACCTGGGCCAGACCCTGAACCAGGCCGGCTTCGACCTTGCGCTGCAGCGTGGACAGGCCGTGATCGAACTGGATGGCCGGTGGCCGGGCAGTCCGCTCGATCTCACGCTGTCGCGAATCGACGGTGGCCTGGACCTGGTGATCACCGACGGCGTCATCCCGGAAGCCAGCCCCGGCGCCGGGCGCCTGCTCGGACTGGTCAGCCTGAATTCCATTCCGCGGCGCCTCCGGCTGGATTTTTCGGATGTGTTCGGCGAAGGCCTCGCGTTCGACAGGGTGGCCGGCCATTTCGACCTCGCCACCGGCATTGCCACGACCGAGGACATGCGCATCGACGCACCGGCCGCCGAAGTGCGCATGCGCGGGCGAACCGATCTGGAGAACCGCACCTACGATCAGATGTTGATCGTGCGCCCCGGGGTCGGCTCGGCGCTTCCGGTGATCGGCGCCCTGGCCGGCGGGCCGGTTGGTGCGGCCGCCGGCGCGGCGCTGCAGCAGATCTTTTCCAAGCCGCTGAGTGGTATTTCCGAGGTGCGCTACTCGGTGACGGGAGACTGGGCTCAACCGGTCATCGAGCCCGTCGCGGTCGAGCCCGTCGAGCGCGCAGACGGCCGCGAAGACCGACGATAGCGGTTGAATACGGGCCGGCCGGCCCGAATATCCGAACCACGAACAAGGACTTTCGAATCATGCTTGAATTGGCAACCCAGTCGCTGTTGACGCCCGCCGGGATCGACAGCGGGGATATAGAACGCGCGCTCGGCCGATTGGTCGAAGGACGGATCGACCTCGGCGATCTTTATTTTCAGCACCGCCAGAACGAAGGCTGGTCGCTGGAAGACGGCATCGTGAAATCCGGCAGTTTCTCGATCGACCAGGGCGTCGGCGTACGCGCGATCTCGGGCACCGGCACCGGGTTTGCCTATGCCGATGCGATCAGCATGCCGGCGTTGATGCAGGCGGCCGGCAACGCGCGCGCGATCGCCCGCGCCGGGGCCTCGGGCGCGACGGCAGTGACCCGGCCGGTGCATGCGCCGGCGCTGTATGCGGCCGACAACCCGGTCGAGGCCGCCGACTCGGCGAGCAAGGTCGACCTGCTGCGGACCATCGACGCCTACACCCGGTCGCTGGATGCAAGGATCACGCAGGTCAGCGTTTCGCTCTCGTGCCAGCACGAGTCGATCCTCGTCGCCGCCAGCGACGGCACGCTGGCCGGCGACGTCAGGCCGCTCATCCGCCTCGACGTTCGGGTCATCGCCGAGCAGGGCGACCGTCGCGAATCCGGCAACGCCGGCGGGGGTGGGCGCTATGCGCTGGCCGGCCTGATGGCGCCTGAGTCGTGGCAGAAGTTTGCCGACGAGGCCGTGCGCCAGGCGCTGGTGAACCTCGAGGCAGTCGACGCGCCGGCCGGTTTCATGAAGGTGGTGCTCGGCCCGGGGTGGCCCGGCGTGCTGCTGCACGAAGCGATCGGCCACGGCCTCGAAGGCGACTTTCACCGCAAGGGCATCTCGGCCTTCAGCGGGCGCATGGGCGAAAGAATTGCGACAGAGCACTGCACCGTGGTCGACGACGGCACGCTGGCCGAGCGCAGGGGTTCCCTGTCGATCGATGACGAAGGCACGCCGGGCGCGCGCAACGTGCTGATCGAGGACGGCCGCCTGACCGGGCTGATGCAGGACAAGCTCAACGCGCGCGCCATGGGGGTTGCGCCGACCGGCAACGGTCGGCGCGAGTCCTTCGCGCACCTGCCGCTGCCGCGCATGACCAACACCTACATGCTGCCCGGCGAGCACGCGCCGGAAGAGATCATCGCCTCGGTCGACGACGGCATCTACGCGGTGAACTTCAACGGCGGCCAGGTCGACATCACCTCCGGCAAGTTCGTGTTCGTCGCCTCGGAGGCCTATCGGATCAAGAACGGCAAGCTGGGTGCGCCGATAAAGGGCGCGACGCTGATCGGCAACGGCCCCGACGTGTTGACGCGCGTGGCCATGGTCGGCAACGACCTGGAACTGGATTCCGGCGTCGGCGTGTGCGGCAAGGAAGGGCAGGGTGTGCCTGTAGGCGTCGGCCAGCCTACGCTGCGAATCGACGGTCTGACCGTTGGAGGCACGCAATGAGTCAGGTCATGAATCGTGATATCGAGGCCGGATCGCCGCTGCTGAGAGACGCCGAGAGCGAACGAGCGATGCTGGAAGACGCGGCCGCCCGGGTGCTGGCGCGCGCCCGTGCCGGCGGGGCGGACGCGGCCGAGGTCAGCGTGTCTTCGAGCCATGGACGCAACGTCACCGTTCGGCTGGGAGAAATCGATGTGCTCGAAGACGCGCGCGATCGCGGCGTATCGGTCACCGTCTACATCAACCGCGCCAGCGGCAGCGCTTCGACCGGCGACCTCGGCGCCGAATCGCTGGAGCGCGCGGTCGATCAGGCCCTGGCGATCGCCCGGCATACCCAGCCCGATCCCGCCGGCGGGCTTGCGCCGGCCGAACTGATGGCCTCCCGGATCGAGGATTTCGACCAATGGCACCCGCGCGAACTCGACATGGCCTCCCTGATCGAGCGGGCGAAGTTGATCGAACAGGCCGGCATGGATGCCGATGCCCGAATCGAGAATTCCGAGGGCGCTTCGGTGTCGGCCGACGCGGCCATAGGGATCTACGCCAACAGCCACGGCTTCGTCGGCAACGGTCGCAGCACCCGGTTCGGCCAGTCCTGCGTCCTGGTGGCCCGCGACGCATCGGGCATGCAGCGCGACTGGGACTGGGACGACCAGGGACGCTTCGAGGCCCTTGCAGACCCCGGCATCACGGGGCGCAAGGCGGCCGAGCGCGCCGTTCGGCGCCTGGGTGCCAGATCCGCGCCATCGGGCCGCACCCCGGTGCTGTTCGACAACAGTGTCGCGCTGGGCCTGGTACGACATCTGGTCGGCGCGGTCTCGGGCGGCAATCTCTACCGGCGCTCCAGTTTCCTGCTGGATACGGTGGGTAAGCAGCTGTTCCCGGAGTGGGTCCGAATCGACGAGGAGCCGCATCTTCCCGGGGGTGCGCGCTCCAGTTCCTTCGACAGCGAAGGGGTTGCCACGCGGCAGCAGCCCTTGATCGAGGCGGGCGTACTGCGGCGCTACGTGCTCGGCAGCTACTCGGCCCGGAAGCTGGGCCTGCAGACGACCGGCAATGCCGGAGGTGTGCGCAACCTGGTGTTCTCGCCGGGCACGAAGAACTTTGAAGAACTGGTCGTCGAGATGGGGCGCGGTCTTGTCGTGACCGAGGTCATGGGGCAGGGCGTGAACCTGGTCACCGGTGATTATTCGCGGGGCGCGTCGGGATTCTGGGTCGAGGACGGCCGCATCGCATACCCGGTGGAGGAAATCACGATAGCAGGCAATCTTGGCGAAATGTTTTCCGGACTGATCGCGGCCGGCAGCGACCTCGAGACGCGGCGCAACATCCAGGTACCTTCGCTGCTGGTCGATGGAATGACTGTTGCGGGCCAGGCGTAGCAGCCCGAGCTTTAGTCGTGATCGCGCCGTGATCGCCAGTAGGTCCGGCCCCAACAGCTTTCTCAGGTTCTGAGAAGGCTGCGTGTTTCCATTGCGACAACACTGACACGCAATGGAGTGGGACCATGACGTTCTTGTTCTTTTCAGGACCAGCCTGCCAGGCGAGATACCGACGTGCCGTTTCGTGGAGCTTGCAGGGAAGGCTGCTGCTTCGAGAGGTGGCGGGTCTTTTTGTATTCGTCCCGTCCTGGATTCTCACAGTGCTGTTTGTTTCAGGTCATCTGTGGCGATGAATCGCCTCGAGCCTCGGTCACGCATGGCAACCCGGCAGCACTGAATTAAAGTACGCGAGCCCGTTTGGTCGCTACAGGCAAGGCATGCACCCCACCGGGCGGGGTGCATTGAAACGAAAGAGAAATCGGCAATACGTCGTCCATCCGTGGATCTGTCACCTTGGGTCGACAAACCGGTTGGCTGAGGTGCCCCAAAGTCTGGCCGTTACTACGGCCTCGTTTCGGGATTGCCGCTGGTGGCGGGTTGAACTAGTTCTGGCCGCGTCGTTCCTTCATCAACTCCTGCGCTCGTGCGATCACTTCGTGGCCGGTTTTACCGTCCAGTGTTGCGAGCAGTTCGGCTTCGCGCCCGAGAACCGCGGGATCGTACATGTGCATATAACGGATGGCGTTCTCGAGCTTGGCGAACTGTTCCTTGGAGGCATCCTGTGAAATCCACTCGAGGCTGTCGGCATACGCCTGCTTGCTGCTTGCATCGATGATGACATCGAGTCCCATGCCATCTTCATCGAGCGAGCCGTTCAGGCTCGGCATCACTCGGAAGTCTTCATTCTCGTCCGCATTCGAGACCGGCTCGGCCGGGGCGGGACGGGAAGGCGCTTTGCGTTGGTTCATCTGAGGGCTGGAGGCGGCAGATTCTTCAGCGCTTTCGGTCGCGGCATCTTCGCTACAACCGAGCATCGTGGCGGTCGCCACGACCATCCCGGCAGCGATGATTCCGTATCTATACAACTTGCTGATTTGCATATTCCTACTCCGATGGATTTTGGGGTTTTGGTTATCTGGCGCAGTGGTCAGATCATGCGTTGGCGAATTAGTTCACATGCTCACCGAACAGGTCGTAGCTATCGTTTCCCGTGATCCTTGCATCGATGAAATCTCCTGCTTCGATCCCGCCCGAACCCTGAAGCAGCACGACGCCGTCGATTTCCGGCGCATCCCCGTAGCTGCGAGCCACGACGGTGGCGCCGTCTATCTTGTCTACGATGACCGGCTCTACATTGCCCACGCGGCGGGCCAGGCGGGCTTCGCTGATGCTCTGCTGGTGCTGCATGAAGCGATGCCAGCGGTCGTCCTTGAGTTCTTCGGGCACCGCGTCGGGCAGTTCGTTGGCGGCCGCGCCGGCGACCGGGGAATACTTGAAGCAGCCGACCCGCTCGAGTTGCGCCTCGCTGAGCCAGTCGAGCAGTATCCTGAAGTCGTCTTCGGTTTCGCCCGGGTAGCCGACGATGAAGGTCGAACGGATCACCAGGTGAGGGCAGATGTCGCGCCAGCGGCCGATTCGCTCCAGGGTGTTCTCCGACGAGGCCGGCCGGCGCATTGACTTGAGCACGCGCGGGCTAGCGTGCTGGAACGGGATGTCCAGATAGGGCAGTATTCCGCCTTCGGCCATCAGCGGAATGACCCGGTCGACGTGGGGATAGGGATAGACGTAATGGAGTCGGACCCACGCGTCCAGTTGACCCAGTTCACGGGCCAGGTCGTACATCCTGGTCTCGATCTCCCGACCCTTCCAGTAATCGGTCTGGTAACGGGTGTCGACCCCGTAGGCGCTGGTATCCTGGCTGATCACCAGCAGTTCGCGCACGCCGCGATCGACCAGCTGCTCGGCTTCTTTCAGCACCATGCCGATCGGCCGGCTGACCAGGTCGCCGCGCATTGCCGGAATGATGCAGAAGCGGCAGCGATGGTTGCAGCCCTCCGAAATCTTCAGGTACGCGTAGTGCCCTGGCGTCAGCTTCAGCCCGCCCGGCGGGACCAGGTCGACGTGGGGATCGTGCGGCCGCGGCAGGTGCGCATTGACCGCGCCGAGTACCGCCTCGGCCTGGTGCGGGCCGCTCACACCCAGCACGCGCGGGTGTATCGACTGTATGTCCTCGGGCTTCGCGCCCATACAGCCGGTAACCAGCACACGACCATTTGCGTCCAGCGCATCGCCGATGGCTTCGAGCGATTCGGCCTTGGCCGAATCGATAAAGCCGCAGGTATTGACAACGACGAGATCGGCCAGTGCATGGTCGTCGACCAGCCGATAGCCCTGTTGTCGCAGACCGGTGATGATCTGCTCGGAGTCCACCAGGGCCTTGGGGCAGCCCAGACTGACCAGGCCCACGGCAGGCGCTTCGGATTCGGGTGTGCTTTTCATTGGCGCGTATTGTACCGGCGTGCGGCCTGTCCCGGCCGGTTGCCTCAGTTGTCGCCGCGAGAGCGTTCGATCACCGAGCGCAGCCGCTCGATGCCGTCGAGCAGCCGTGGCCCCGGACGGCCGAGCCAGGCTTCGCTGATCGCATGGATGTTGCGGCTGCGAATGGCCGGAATGTCCTGCCAGCCGTCCCTGCGCAGCACCACGTGTGGCCGGTACTTGGCCTCGTCCACACCGCACCAGCTCATCACGATGGCTTCCGGCATCGCCTCGACGGCCCGGTCCGTCGAGACCTCGGTACTTTCGGCGTCCACCTGGGCGAAAGGATTGAAACCGCCGGCCAGCGTCAGCATCTCGTTGACCCACGATCGTCCGGCCGGGACAATCACGGGTTTGGGCCACCATTCGACCAGCACCGGCACCGGGTCGGGCGACGGCGAGCGTTCGGTCAGCGCGTCGAAACGCCCGGCCAGTCGTTCCGCCGCGGCGTCGGCATCCAGCGCACGCCCGATGCGACGAATGTCTGCGGCCACGTCGTCCAGCGACTGCGGTCGGGTGACCAGGTGCGGCAGGCCGGCCTCGCGAATACGCGCCAGGCAGCGCTCGTGTCCGGGTACGGTCAGCGAGGTGATCACCAAGTCCGGCGCAAGCCGCCGGATCCTTTCCACGTCGACATCGAGGTCGGCGCCGATCCTGGGCAGATGCCGCACGACGTCGGCGGGGTGGTCCGAATGATCGTCGACCCCCACCAGCCAGTTCGCGCGCCCCAGCGCACAGACGATTTCGGTATTCGAGCAGGTGTGGGCGACGATGCGCATGGCGACAGTGTACTTACCGCCCGATGGCTCATGCGGCCGGGGATTGCCAGTTTGGCCCTGTTCGACTTGACGGGCAAAGGGTTTATACTTCATCTCCATCACGATTAAATTGCAGGAATGAGAGCTGTGGCACAGGCGTTGGATTTGGACCAGCACTCGGTGATCGGCCGTGAATTCGGCAATGTAGTGATCGTCAAGGCGCTTGGACGCGGCTCCATGGGCGGTGTCTACGTCGGGTATCAGAAGTCGCTGAAGCGACAGGTCGCGGTCAAGCTGCTGCCCAGGCACTCGGGAGATTCCGGCCGTTCCCGGCGCCAGTTTCGTGACGAAGCCGAGACTGTGGCGGTACTCAGCCACCCGTATATCGTGCCGATTTTCGAAATGGGCGAGGACGACGACTATTTCTTTCAGGTCATGCAGCTCATTTCCGGCGCCGACCTCGGGCGCATGATCCGCAATCGGCTAAAGCATCCTGTGGCTTCACGCCGACTGCTTGCGCCCGGGCGCGTCGTCGATATCTTGAGCAAGGTGCTCGAAGGGTTGGGCTACGCGCATCGCGAAGGCGTGATACACCAGGACATCAAGCCGGCCAACATCATGATCGACGAAAGCGCGCACCGGCCGCTTATCGTCGATTTCGGCATTGCCAAGACGGCGCGAATGGAATACTGGGGGCAGGGGCTGGTGGTTGGAAGCGTGTTGTATCTCTCCCCGGAGCAAGCCGCAGCCCAGGAAACCGATCGCCGATGCGATATATACGCCATGGGCATGGTGTTGTTCGAAGCTTTGGCCGGGCGCCTGCCGCTGCGCCAGGACGAGGATGAAAAACGCATCCTGCTGCGCAAGATCAAGCGGCCCGAAAGCCTTTTCACGCTTGCGCCCAGCGAGTGTTCGCCGCACATCGACGAGGCCATGGAGAAGATCATTCTCAAGGCCTTGTCGCCCCGGCGCGAGGAGCGCTTTACCAGCTGCGAGGCATTCAGGTCGGCGCTGTTGCACTGGACCCCGCCGGTGGTGCAATGAGCCAGGTTGCAGAGAAAAGTGCCGGGCTGACTCAGCGCCAGGCCGAGATCGTCGGCCGGCAGTTCAATTCCGCGGTCACGAACACAAGCGCCTACGGGAGCGATCACCCGGTCAGCGAACGCGCCTACGAAACCTTCCTGGCCGGGCTCGGCGAGTGTCTGGCCCTGGTCGATCCGATCACGTTGATGCTCGATCGGGGTGCCTTCTTCGTCGAGGATCATCCGGTCGACGCCAAATTCAATTCCGGTCGGCTGGCCATCGTGTTTCGAAAGTTGAAGGTCGAGTCGATCACGTTCCGCAACGGCTTGGATAGCGAAGCGCTGAAGCACTTGATGAACGTGCTGACCAGCCCGGATGATTACGACGACATCGAAGCTGTTCGGGAGGCGCTGGACGGGCACGGCGTCGATTCGATCAAGGTCAACCATGTCGTGCTTCGCAAGTTCACCAGCGAGGATGAGGTGATCAGTCGCGACGGGCTGGAGGAACTCACCGATCTTGCCGAACAGGCGGTTTCCAGCGGTGGCAGGAGCGGCGAGTCGGACCGTTCCTCCGAGGATTTGCTGTCGCGGGTCGAAAAGGTATTCTCTATGCGTGCGCTGATGCAGCAGCCGAGCCAGGTCGCCGGACAGCTGCTGGATGCCTCGATCGGCGACGAGGAGCGGCAGGCCGGCGTGGTCGCGCAGATCCGCCGATTGGGCGTGCAGGTGGACAGGGGGACCGCCGAAGATGGCGAGGCGCTCTCGCTGCAGAGCGTCATGCAGGCGGTGTCAAAGGTGCGGGAGGAATTCACTCGCGGGCTTGCCGGCCAGGAGGAAACAGCCCGACTATTGGCGGAAAGCGGAGGCGTGTTGAGCGAGCTCGACCAGCTGACCTGCCAGACCGTGGTTTCGATCGTTCGCGACGAGTACCGAGCCGGCGATGTTTCGGCCAACCGATTGGCGCAGATCATTCGACGCGTGCTTCCCGAATCGCGCGATTTGAAGCGCCTGCTGCCCATGCTCAAGCAAGCGCTGTTGGAAGATGGCATGCCATTGGGGGACTACATCGAGTTCGTCAATCAGCTGACCGCCGAGTTGCAAAGCGACGATCTCGTCGGGCTGCTGGAACAGGGTGCCGACAGCATCGGGTTTTCGGTCGATGAACTGCTTCGCGAGATTCGGCGCGAACCGGAAGAAGCGGCGCGCCTGATCGTGCTGGCGTCCGAGCTGCGCCAGGGCGCCAGGCAGGACGAAAACATTCTTTCCAACGCGCTCAGCGAATATATCGATCGCGTCAGCGGCGAGCTGGTGGGCACCAGTGGCGACATGGACCAGGGCCGCCTGCGCGAGGAGATCAAGAAGACCCAGCAAGAGCTGATCCGGAAAGTCGGCGAGCAAGGTGTTTCGCCTGCCGTCGCCGAACGGATCGAGGCTGATCTGGATGCACACGTGGACCGATCCACGAACACGTTTCGCACCAGTCGGATCATGGATTTGCTTGGCAAGAGCCAGGTCACCGATGATTCGGAGTTGACCGACCGGCTGGTACAGATCGTTGAGCGTCAGCCGAACCTGAGCACGCTGGGCGATACGCTTCAGCGCGAACTCAAGTCTCATGGCTATTCGGCCGATCGGATCGATTCGATCTACAGCGAAACCCTGGCGCGCCTAAAGCGCAAGAGCCGAGTCGAGTTCATTCCCGGTGCGGTCATGAACCCGGTCGCGACCACCTATTTCCTGAAGCGTGAAATCTCGACGTGCGTCAGGTACGAGACGATTTTTTCCTGCATCATGCTCATGATCGCGCAGGTACACGAAAACGAGACCGACTGGCGAACCATTTCGACCGAGGAGATTGGTTCGCTGATGCCTGAAGTCTTCGATATTCTCCCGCCACACCTGCGCGATCTGGATCTGCTGGGCACGCTGGGCTCCAGCGATCGCAACATTCCCCTGGCCATCCTGCCCATGACTGGTCAGGCCGGTGCAGACGCGGTGATGGAACGAATGCTGGAGGCGCTGGAGCAGGCGCATCTCGAGCTTGCCGGCAGTACCGTGAAGGTCAACGTGATTGGTACGGCCGCGCAATTCGATCCGGAGAAAAGCGCCGACACCAAGTCTTTCATCCAGTGGATGAAGGGCCGGCTGGCAACGCAGCTGGTGACCCGCCTGAAATCTGTGTGAGACCCCGGCACGGAAAGGACCGGTGCCGGGGTTGCAATCGGGGATTGCGGGGGACCTGACGCGGCGTGGACGCTAAAACGGTTGCGGTGGCGCTGGAGCGTCCGCTGGCTCCGGCGCGGTATTGAACTCGATTCTCATCGGAAATGCGTCACGCGGCTCGGTTCGTGCGGGAACGGTCGCCGGAATCTGTGTCAATACACCTTCGCGCATGATTTCGAAGACCACCTCGTCACCTGGATCGTGCCCGAGCAGCAGGCGACCGAGATCGACCGGTCGGCGGATGGCTTCGTCGTCGAGCCGGAGCACGACATCGCCGTCGCGCAGGCCGAAATCGTTGTCGGGATCGATTCTCAGCACCACAACGCCGTCGGCGGTACCGAAATAGCGCTCCAGACCGGCATGATTGCTGATCAGGTCCGAATCGTGGCCCAGGACCGAGAACAGCGGTGCTCTCGGCGGAAAGGGCGGTGTCAGTAGTCTCGGAGCGTCTCCGGCGAGCGGACTGTCCGGACGCATAATGACGATTTCGCGCTCGAATTCGCCGTCTTCGGGCATCGGGCGCAGCCCGAAGACCCTGACGTCTCCGGCGATCGAAGAGGTTTCGACCTCGAAGACCAGGCGCTCTCCGTCGCGCTCGATGACCACCGGCACCGACTTGCCGGCCTCGATGCCGTTCAGCGCATCGCGGATGCTCTCCGGTGCGCCCTCCGCGACTGGCTTGCCGTTGACGGACACCAGGCGATCGCCCTGTTCGATTCCGGCCATCTCCGCGCCACCGCCCGGTGTGAGCCCGATGATCTCGTTGGCCGCATCGGAGGCCGGCCCGCTCAGCAGAACCCCGAGCCGCGGCGGGAACTTGCCGAGCGCCAGGTCCTCGTTGTCGCCGAACCATATCGGTGCCGCCTGTCGAACTTCGTTCGACGCGTCGCCGTGAAGGCGCAGGATGTCGATCCGTCTGTCGCCCGCGCCCAGCTGGCGCTGCAATCTGGCCATGCGACGGGCCGCCTCGGCCATCTCGTCGCGCGCCTGCTGAATCTGTTGGCGGAGTTCAGCTCTTTCTGCCGAGTCCAACTCGTCTTCCTGGGCCGAGAGCAGCGAGCCGCCGCCCAGCAGGGCCAGGGCCATCAGCCATTTGATCATCGTTCTTTCAGTGTTCATGAGGTTCTCCTTTTGGTTTCACTGCCAGGGAGTCAATAGCTGGCAAGTCGAAGCTCGGTCTGCCAGTTGTTGTGTTGATATTGGCCGGCCATTTCGGCCAGCAGGTTCGCGCGCTGTTGCCATAGATGCGTATCCGACGGGCTGTCGGCAAGCTGCATGTCCAGCCAGGCGAGTTCCTGCTCCATCCACGCCAGCGACTCGACCGAAGTCGCGTCGAGCAGGCCGTCGCGCTGGCGTCTGAGCACCTGCTCCAGCCGTGCCGATGCGGCGCGCGCCTGTTGAAGTTCGGGGTTTGGCTGGGCCGCGGGTGTCGCGCCTCGATAATCGCCTCGATAGTCGCTTCGATAGTCGCTTCGATAGTCGCTTCGATAGTCGCGGCGATCGGACGGCTCGAAAGGCATGGTCGTGACGATGGCCACGACAAGGGACGCCGCCGCGGCGATCAGCAGATAGCGGCGAACGGGTCGCTTCGGGGTCTGCTCCAATTCAGCCGCTATTGAAGGCCACAGGTCGTCGGGTGGTCTTGATGCGGGCAGGTTTTTCAGATTCAGCGGGTCATTTTTCATTGCCGACCGTCCTCGGTTCCAATGTCGTTTCCTCGTCGAGCATTTCCCGGTTCAGCGCTTCGCGGACCCTGGTGCGGGTTCGGCTCAAACGCGTCTTGGACCAGGACGCCGTCATGCCGGCCAGCGAAGCGATTTCGTCGTGGGTCATGCCTTCGGCATCGTGCAGCCAGAGCACCATTCGGTCGGCGGGATCCAGGCGCGCCAACTCCGATTCCAGGTCCAGCCAGGCAGGATCGGGTGCGCTGCAACTTGCCTCGGGCGGCCCCTCGGCGCTCTCGCGACCGCGCATGCGGTGGGCATCCAGCGTCTGATTGACGATGATGCGCCGCAGCCAGAACCCGAATGCGCCTGCATCGCGCAGTTGCCCGGCCTGGCGGAACGCGCGCACGAAACCTTCGTGGACCGCGTCCCATGCGGCCGCCTCGCAGCCGGTGAGCCGAATCGCCAACGTCCAGGCGGCGTCGACGAACATCCGATAGACCTGTTCCTGGGTGCGGCGACACTGCTTCGCCAGCCGTTTAAGGCAGAGCGCGTCCAGCGGCTGGTTGAAGGCGTTTTTGTTCATCCTGCTACATAGACGCCCGAGCAAGCAAAAAGGTCGCACGCAATTGAAAACAACGTGTTAGAACGGGCGCATGAGCCGATGGCGACCCCCGCAACCCAAATCCAGCCCGTACATCACCGCCGGTGGGCTGGCGCGGCTGAAAGCCGAGCTCAAGCAGCTATGGGTCGACCGTCGCGACGTGGTCGCGGCGCTGACCGCGGCGGCGGCCGAGGGCGATCGATCGGAAAACGCCGAATATATCTACCGCAAGAAGCAGTTGCGGGAGATGGACAGACGCATCCGCTATCTCGGCAAGCGCGTAGACGAAGTCAAGCCGGTAAACGGGCCGCCGTCGGACCCCGGCAAGGTGTTTTTCGGGGCACGCGTGACGGTCGAGGACGCCGACGGCAGCGAGAACAGCTACCGGATCGTCGGGGCCGACGAGATCGACCCGGATCGAAACTGGATCTCGGTGGATTCACCGCTGGCGCGCGGTCTGCTGGGCAAGTCACTGGACGAGGAAGCGGAGATAGCGACGCCCGGGGGTATCCGACATTTGGTGGTGATCGATATCGATTACGGCGCGGCCGGCGCCTGAATCTCCGTGTCGCCGCTCACGATACGACCGAACTCGGGCGGATACGCCCTTGCACCCGCGATCGCCCCTCGCAGCGCCTTCATCGATTCCCGGTCGTCGAACAGCAGGTCGGAGCGGTCGCGCCGGATGCCCAGCGCTTCCAACGCCTCGTCGTAGCGAGGCTCGGCTATCGTATTGATGGTTCGCAGGTATTCCTGGCGCCAGATCTCGGCGATGCTGGCCTCGCCCAGCGCTTCGATCAACTGCCGCGCGTTCCAGCGGCGACTGTCCTGCATGCAGCAGTCGTGGAAGGCCGCCAGCGCGCTGTCCAGCGAATGCCTGCCACCGGACTCGGTTCGAAGGCGGACGTCAATCCGCAGAAAGAACGCCGCCCCGGTCCAGTAGACGCGTTTCTGGGCCCGCTCGTCCCACATCTTCGGGCTGAGACTGCGCAGTGTCCTGCCGCGGCCGCTGCGATCGGTTTCCCCGCGTCTGAAACCCTCTAGCAGTTCTCGCCATGCCTGAGTCTCGGAAATGACTCCGGCGCGCGACTGAAGCAGGTACTGGTAATAGGAGGCGAAACCCTCGGTGAACCAGATGTCGTCGTTGCCCGGGAACGGGATCAGCAAGTGCGCGAATTCATGGTAGCCGCGCCAGTCCCCGTTCAGGCGGTCGAGGCTGGCATCGGGCGAGACGTAGAAACGGAGCTGCGGGGGATGGCTGCGGCGGACCTGGCCGAATGCGATCGCGTTCGACGAGCGCGACGTGGCGCGAAGCTTGATCCGGACGCCGTCGCGCGGGAACCCGCCGGTCACCGTGCTTGTCGCCTGCAGAGTATTGGCCAGCCAGTCGGTCCAGGGACCACCATCGGCCGCGGCCGGAATTTCCCGGTCCATCTCCAGGAACAGATCGACGTCGCCGACTCGCAACTGGTGAGTGTCGGCCGCCCGGGCACAGGCCATTCCGGCCAGAATCAGGGCCACGGGCAATCCGCAGCGAATCGGCTTCATGAATTTGCTGTTTGCATTGCGACGGATTCCAGCGATGGTTGAAGCGATGACCGGATTCAAGCTTGCCAGATTGCAGGTGAAGGTCTCGCCGCCACCGCCGGCGTCGGATGATGGGCGGGCAGCAAGGCGGGCTCAGGGGTTGTAGATGCGCGCACCCGAGCGTCGATACTCGGCCAGCACCTCGGCCGCGCCGGCCCGCAGAATTTCGGTCTGTACGTCGATGCCGCGGCGGTTGAGCACGCCGATCCAGTCGTGGGTACGTTCCCCCTCGTCGAAGCCGGTGATTTCGGCATCCCTTTTGGTTGCGCCGCAAACAACGCGTTGGACGCCCGACCACGGAATCGCGCCCAGGCACATCGCGCAGGGTTCGCACGAGGTGGCCAGTTCCATTGGCGCGCCGTGCGCGTCGGCCAGGTTCCAGGTGGACAGCGCCGCCTGGGCCAGGCTCAGCGCCACGATTTCGGCGTGCGCGCTCGAGCAGGTTTCCGGTTCGACGCGGTTGACCCCGATGGCGATCAGGCGGCCGTCGGCGATCGAGCTCACCACCGCGCCGAAGGGGCCGCCGGTGCCCGCCGCGACGTTGCGGCGTGAAAGATCTACGGCCAATCGCATTCGGTCGGCGGCTTCGGGCAGCCGGTCGGGCAATTCATCCAACAGGGTGCGGCACCAGTCAGGCAGTTCCACGACAAACGCGTGCGAGGTTTTCATGCCGGCTTGTTCACCCGGCGTTCCGGCCGCTTCCGCGCTGTCGGATGGCCTCGAACAATGCAACGCCGGTGGCGACCGAGACGTTCAGGCTCTCGGTGCCGCCGCGCATCGGAATTCGCGCCAGCGCGTCGCAACGCTTGCGCGTGAGCTGGCGGAGTCCCTGCTCCTCGCCGCCCATGACCAGCGCCAGCGGCCCCTTGAGGTCGGTTGCGTACAGGCTGTTGTCGGCCTCGCCGGCCAGCCCGACGCACCACACGCCCGACTTTTGCAGGCGTTCGATGGCGCGCGCGAGGTTCGGCACTTCGATCAGCGGCACGATATCGGCGGCGCCGGCCGCGGCCCGGCGAACGGCCGGCGTCATCCCGGCCGCCCGGTCGCGCGGTATGACCACGGCATCGGCGCCGGCGGCTGCCGCCGATCGTAGACAGGCGCCGAGGTTGTGCGGATCCTGGACCTGGTCGAGCAGCACCAGCAGGACGTCGGATCCGGCATTTTCGACGATCTCGACGAGGTCGCCCTCCTGGAGCGGTTCCGAAGCCCTGAATTCCGCCACGATGCCTTGGTGCGTCTCGCCTTCGGCCAGCTTGTCCAACGCCGCCGGCTGCGCCTGCTGGACCGGAACGCCGTGCCTGGCGGCGCGCTCCAGCAGGGCCTGGATGCGCGGGCTGCTGCCGGCCGCCCAGATCTGAATGACGCGCTCGGGCTGGTGGCCGAGCAGGGCGTCGATGGCGTTGATCCCGCAGGCGCGCTCGCGCTTCACGACTTGCCGCCTTTCCTGCCGCGCCGCTTGCCGCGCCCGGTCTTTTTCGACGGCTTGCGTCGGCCGCCGGCGCGTTCGTCGGCGCCGTCGCCAGCGGCATCGCCGGCGATGCGGAAGTCGATCTTGCGCTCGTCGACGCTCACCGCCATGACTTCCACCGTCACCGGGTCGGCCAGGCGGTAGCGCAGACCGCGGCGCTCGCCGGTGAGCACGCGCCCGACCGGGTCGAAATGGTAGTAGTCGTTGGGCAGGGAAGTCACGTGGACCAGGCCGCTGACACCCATTTCGATAATTTCGACGAATGCGCCGAAACCGGTCACGCCCGTGATCACGCCCTCGAGCTGATCTCCGATATGCCGCTGCATGTACTGGCACTTGAGGCGCTCGTCCACGTCCCGGCCGGCATCCTCGGCGCGCCGCTCGAGCCACGAACATTCGCGGCCGAACTCGGTCATGCGCTTGGCCGAATAGGGATACTCGTTCTTCGGCAGCTTGCGCAGGTGGTGTTTGAGCGCGCGGTGCAGCAGCAGGTCGGGATAGCGGCGGATGGGCGACGTGAAGTGCGCATAGGCGTCCAGCGCCAGGCCGAAGTGGCCCTTGTTTTCGGGCTGGTAGACGGCCAGCGCCAGGCTTCGCAGCAGCACGGCGTCGACCAGCGGCGCGATCGGCGTGCCACGTGCCTTCTTCTGGATCCGGGTCAGGTCGGCCGGTTCGGGGTCGTCCTTCCAGTCGATCTTGAGGCCGTGCGCTGAAAGAAAGGCCTCGAGGTCGGCCAGCTTGTCCGGCGGCGGCACGTCGTGCACCCGGAACAGCGTCGGCAGCCCGTTCTTTTCGGCCGTCGTGGCGGCCTGGACGTTGGCGGCGATCATGCATTCCTCGATCAGCCGGTGCGCGTCGTGCCGCTTCCGACGCTGCAGTTGCTCGACCCGTCCGTCGGCATCGAATACGAACTGGACCTCGTCGGAATCGAAATCGATGGCACCGCGCTTGGACCGGCGCTTGGCCAGCAGGCGATAGACCTCGAACAGGTTGTCGAGATTGTCGCGAACGTGTCCGAATCGCTGGTTGAGCTGCTCGTCCCCGTGCTCGATCATCTGGCGGACCTGATCGTAGGTCATGCGAGCGGCCGAATTCATCACCGCCTCGAAAAACCGGCTGCCAGTCACCTTGCCGGTCGCATCGATCTTCATTTCGCAGGCCAGCACCAGTCGGTCGACCTTCGGGTTGAGCGAGCAAAGACCATTCGACAGCGCCTCGGGCAGCATCGGCACCACCTGGTCGGGGAAATAGGTCGAGGTGCCGCGCTTGACCGCCTCGTCGTCCAGCGGCGAGCCGGGCTTGACGTATTCGCTGACGTCGGCGATCGCGACCGTGAGCCGGTAGCCGTCGCCGGCCTTCTCGGCGTGAACCGCGTCATCGAAATCGCGTGCGTCCGCGCCATCGATCGTGATCAGCTTCATGTCTCTGAGATCGGTTCGGCCAGCCGCGATGTCCTGGTCGATTTCCGACCCGTAGTCTTCGGCCTGGCGTTCGACTTCTGGCGGAAATTCGGCCGGGAGCTGATGGTTGAAGATGGCGATCTGGGTCGCCATGCCCGGCTCGTCGGCGTGTCCCAGAACCGCGACGATCTCCCCGACCGGGCCACGCTCCAGCGTTGGCGGACGGGTGATCCGGGCAACGACGATCTTGCCCGGCCTGGCGTCCGAGCGCGCGCCATCGGGGATCAGCACATCGTGGGTCAGTTTGGGATCGTCGGGTACCACCTGGGCCACGCCGCCATCGGCAACGAATCGGCCGACGATCTGCTGATGGGCCCGTTCGATGACCTCGACGATCTGGCCTTCCTTGCGGCCGCGACGGTCGACGCCGCTGACCGCCGCCAGCACCCGGTCGCCGTTGAACACCTGGCGCATCTGGCGCGGGGCCAGGAACAGGTCGTCGCCGTCCTCGTCGGGAATCACGAAGCCGAAGCCGTCGGCGTGAGCGCTGATGCGGCCGCGCACCAGGTTCATGTTGCGGGCCAGACCATACGCGGCGCGCCGGTTGCGCACCACCTTGCCCTGTCGGATCAGTTCCAGCAACAACGGCTTGATGATCCGGTCGGATTCGGCATGGTCCAGCCCGAAGTCGTCGGAGAGCTCTCTTCGGGTAATGGGGCGGCCGACTTCTTCGAGTCGGGCGAGAATTGTTTCGAGATCGGGTTGCAAAATGGGTTGCAAGATAGTTGGCTACTTGTTTGAAAAGTCCATGGTATTGTACCGCCTGCGCCGCGCGGCTCCAGCATTCCTGCGAGTGCTCGGCTTCGCGTTGTCGAGCACCCGGATTCGCTGTTCACCGAACCAACCTGGATGCGGACATGTCGAATTCAGGATTGTAAAAAGGATTGCCTTCATGACGCTACGGATGATCGATGCCTCAACGTAAACTTGTTGCAACAGCTTGTGCGGCCGTGATTTCGCTGGCCGCCAGTGGATGTGCGGTCAATCAGAAACAGTCCGAACCGGTCACACAGGTTCAGCCGCGGGCGCAGCAACCGATCGAACCTTCTCCGTCCGATCCTTTTGCCGCAGTCGACAAAGCGTTCGAACGGCTGGCGATTGATCGATCCGCGGTATCTTCTGCAGACTCCGATGCCGCGGCGCTGATCTGGCCGCGACTGGTCGATCGATTTTCCATTTCGGCCTGTCCCGAAGGCAGCCGTGCAGCGCGCTGGGCCAATTGGTACGCCGACAATGGCGACTATATGCAGCGCGTGCTGGTGCGGGCGCGGCCCTGGATGCACCTCATAGTCGGCGAAATCGAGCGGCGAGATCTGCCAGGTGAGCTGGCGCTGCTGCCTGTCGTTGAAAGCGCATTCGATCCGTTCGCGTATTCGCACGGACGCGCCGCGGGCCCCTGGCAGTTTCTCAGCGGTACGGCCCGGGATTTCGGCATCACCATCAACGACTGGTACGACGGACGGCGCGATTTTGTCGCCGCGACCGGCGCGGCGCTGGATTACCTGGAGTACCTGAGCGGCCTGTTCGACGGCGACTGGGCGCTTGCGCTGGCCGCCTACAATGCGGGGCAGGGTCGGGTGGGTCGGGCGATCCGGCGCAATGCCGCTCGAGGCCTGGGTACCGAGTGGCACGAATTGCCGCTGCCGCGCGAAACGCTGGGTTACGTGCCCAAGCTGAAAGGACTCGGCTGCCTGTTCCGCGATCCGGTCCGGTACGCTTTCGTTTTGCCCGCCTTGATCGATACGCCGCAGGTGGCGACCGTCGAGTTGGACGGTCCGGTGGACGTCGTGGCCCTGGCGATGCAGACCGGGCTGGATCTGACCGAATTGATCACACTGAACGCCGGTCTCAACCGGCACATGACGCCGCCGACCGGCCCGAGCTACCTGGTCGTTCCGGTCGCCGAGGCCGAGCGTGTGGCCGCCGCGCTGCAGGATCTGCCCGCGCCGCCGCCGCTGCAGCATCGTCAGATTGCGATCCAGCGCGGCGATTCGCTGTCCGTGCTGGCGCGTCGCCACGGCACGACGGTCGATGCCCTCAAACAGGCCAACAGCCTTTCGAGCAACCGGTTGATTGCCGGCCAGACCCTGAATCTGCCGGGCAAGGTCGTCGAAGCCGCGCCCGGCGGAGACCCGGAGTACCAGCGGGTTTACCGCGAGATGACCGCGCTGCAGCAGCAGTTGCTGCCCACGGACCGCTTCATTCACAGGGTTCGCTCGGGTGAAAGCCTGTGGGTGATCGCTCGGCGCTACGGCATCGGTGTCGTGGATCTCCAGCGCATGAACGGTCTGGGTCCGCGCACGCTGATTCAGCCGGGACAGCGATTGGTCATCGAAACCGATCGCGCGGTGCGCTCGCCGGCGCTGAGCAACGAGCGCTACGTGGTGCGCCAGGGCGACTCGCTGTGGCTGATCTCGCGCCGCCAGCGCGTCGGTCTGAATGAACTGATGCGCTGGAACGACCTCGATCCCGACAGCGTGCTTCGACCCGGCCAGGAATTGATTATCCGTCGGGGCGGCGATGCTTGAGGGTCTGACAAGACGGCTTGCAATTCTGCTGGTCTGGCAGCTCTCGGCCGTTTCGGCCATGGCGGCGGCCTCGGATGATGATGTCGGGCTGCTTGAGTTGCAGGGCGAAGCGGTACAGGGCGGGCTCATCATCGGCCAAGCGCCGGCCGGAGCGGAGGTTGAGCTGGACGGCGAGCGATTGCGGCATGCCGCCAATGGTTATTTCCTGATCGGTTTCGGCCGTGACGAAACGGCGCCCCGCAGACTGGTGGTACGGGCACCCGGCGGTGCGACCGAAGTTCGGGAATTCAGGCCCGAACCGCGCGAGTTCGACATCCAGCGCATCGATGGTCTGCCGCCCAGCCAGGTCACGCCGGACCCCGAGTCGCTGGAACGCATTCGCCGCGAGGCCGGCCAGGTCCGGGAAGCCCGCACGCGCCTGGATGCCCGAACCGATTTCGCCGACGGTTTCATCTGGCCGGTCCATGGCCCGATCACCGGTGTCTACGGTTCGCAGCGGATCCTCAACGGCGAGCCCCGGAGCCCGCATTGGGGCGTGGATCTGGCCGCGCCCACCGGCACCCCGGTGGTCGCGCCGGCCGCCGGCGTGGTGACGCTTGCGCATCCCGACATGTACTTTTCCGGCGGCACGCTGATGCTCGATCACGGCCTGGGACTGAGTTCGGCGTTTCTTCATCTCGACGAAATCCTGGTCGAACCGGGCCAGCGGGTGGAGCAGGGCGACCCGATCGCCAGAGTCGGGGCCACCGGCCGCGTCACCGGGGCACACCTGGACTGGCGCATGAACCTGGGTGAGACCCGGATCGATCCTCAGCTGTTGATCGACGCGCCGCCGCGGACGACTTCCCGTTAAGCGAATGGGCTCACCGAACCGCCACTTGTTGGGCGCGCTGATCGTCTCGGGCCTGTTCGCCTGGCTTGCCGGGTGTGCCGCGCCGGCCGAGCGGGAGATCGGGGAAGCCGGGCTGGCCGCGGCCGAGCGCGTGGCCCGAACACTCGCGGGGAGCTATGCCGGACGTTCGTCGGCGAGTGCGAACGAAGGCGACTCGACCGAACTGATACGACTGGACGCCCGAATCGAGCGGGTTGCGCCCGGCGGCGTGGAAACGTTCATGTCGCAGCGACAGGGCGAAGGTGCCGCGCGCGATTTCGCCCTGATCCTTCGTCCGACTGCCGTGGCCACACGCCTGGAAGGGACGTTCTCGCCGCTGGACGCCCAGGGTCGCCCGGTCGGGTCCTGTCCGATCGAAGTGATTGTAAGGCGCGACGGTTTCGTTGCCCGCACCGACGCCGCGACCTGTCGTTTCGGTGCCGGAGGCGAGGAGGTTGCGCTGATCAAGGAGATCGCCCACGACGGCCAGACCCTGGTCATCGGCGATCGAGTCGTGGACCCTGAAAGCGGCGAAACCCGGCTTTCGGATCGAGTGATTCAGTTCGAGCGCGTTCGGGGTTATTCGGGCTGGATCGGAGTGCGCGATTCCGGCGCTCATGATTCCCAGGGGGCCTGGCGCGTCGCCGACGAAATTTCGATCCGCTCCGACGGTCTGGGCCTGGACCCGCAAGACGCCGCGGGTATGGCGTTGGGCGTCACGCTGGACCTGGCGCCGTACCGGGTCCGCGAGGGCGAACCGCCGGTGCTGCGGCTGCGGGTGTTCGACAGCGCAAGCGGCGAGTTGCTGGGTCAGTCGTGGGCCGATCCGCTGGCCACCCGGATAGGCATCGCCCTGCCGACGATACAGGTCGGGCTGCGCCTGGCCGCTTCGCGCCCGGAATCCTCAGGAAACCCCTGACCAATTCTTCAGTTTCTCGCTCGACCAGGAACCGTTCTCCGGTTGCCCGCTCGTTATTCACCGCCAGGGCTTCCATGCAAGCTCTGCTATTGCTATAATTCCCGGCTACCTGCGATCTGCAGGCCTTGCTCCACGGCGCACGCGGCATGGAATTTCACGCCGATTCGTTCGGGGGCTTTCCGGTACGGGATTTCCGGCCGGCGAATCCACAAGGAGAACATGAAGTTGAGACACTACGAGATCGTGTTTCTGGTCCACCCTGACCAGAGCGAGCAGGTCCCCGGAATGCTCGAGCGCTACAAGTCCCTGGTCGAATCCAAGGGTGGCGCCGTGCACCGTTCCGAGGACTGGGGCCGTCTGCAGCTGGCCTACACCATTGCCAAGCTGCACAAGGCGCACTACCTGCTGCTCAACATTGAATGCGACGCCGAGACGCTTGAAGAACTGGAAAGCATTTTCCGCTTCAACGACGCGATCCTGCGCCACCTGACCATCCGCCGCAGCGAAGCGGTCACCGAACCTTCCATCATGCTCAAGCGCAAGGAAGAGAAGGACGAACGTGAGTCGCGCCGCTCCACCCGCCCGCACGACGATACCGACAGCGGCAGCAGCAGCAGCAGCGACGACGATGACGACAATTCAGACGATTCGGACGCCGACGACAGCGAATCCGAAAAAGAATCCGAGGAGGCTTGAGAGCAATGGCCAAA
>CAYYZR010000021.1:0-23320 GCA_964476005.1 uncultured Halomonas sp. | reverse complement strand
GCTCGACCACCGTCGCCTGCCAGCTCGCCGGCTCGATACTGCCGGTCCTGGAATACCGGACGCAGGACCCCAATTGCTCGGTCACCGGAGGCTATCGATATCGGGGACCGATCTCCAGCCTGCACGGCCTCTATATCTACGGCGACTTCTGCAGCGGCAACATCTGGTTCGCCGATGACGATTCCGGCCCCTGGCAAAGCACGCTGACGGGTTTCAACCAGGGCAACATCCGCTCGTTCGGCGAGAACGAACAGGGCAACGTCTACGTGATAGCCGGGGGCGGACTTTTCCGATTCGAAGGCAACACCGAGATCATCTTTGCAGATGGATTTGAAGAATGAAATACAGGTTTAGGGTTTAGGGAAAGCCTTTTTTGCCGTCGAGATTGATCATTGCATTGCAACCTGTGCCGGCACAGGTTCAAAATCGCTTTTCCCTTAAACCCTAACCCGTAAACCTTAAACCCTAAATCACCGAATCGAACTCACCTCGCTTGCCCAACCCGAACACCTGAATATCCAAAACGGACGCGCGGCGCGTCATTCAACCGCCTCGAACCGATTTTCCTTCCGATTCTTGCGCACCTTGTCCGGGTCCCAGACCTGGCCGTTCATGACGATCCACACGCCCGGCGGAAGCGCCTGGACGGCGCCGACGGCGCAGCCGATGTTGAATACCGCATCCGAGCCGATGAAACGCGCCGGGTTGAGCGCGCCGGTCAGCACGATCACCCGGTCTTCCATGCCGGCCAGCACCTTGGCCGTCTCGACCATGGTGTCGGTGCCGTGCGTAATCAGGAAATGTTTTGCATCGGAGGCCTCTACGGCCTTCCGGATCAGGTCGCGGTCGGCGTCGTTGAGCTGCAGCGAATCCTTGCGCAGCAAAGGCTGGACCTGCCAGCGGAAGGCCACCTTCAGGTCGGTCAGGATGCGCGCGATTTCGGGCTCGCCGATCTGGTAGTCGGACTTCTCGTCGTAGTAGATCTTGTCGATCGTCCCGCCGGTGGTGATGATCTGCAGCAGTTTCAAATCCTGGTTCCTTGTCGTTTGCCGATCAAGCATCGGCTGATAAAAGGTTGCACCGCGCCTCAGTCGCCGTTCAGCGACCAGCCGGTGCCGTGGGTGTCGACGGGGCCCAGTGAAAAGCGGTTGCGCGCGTAGTGCAGCGCCGCGATCAGCGGCTTTTGCCGATCATGCTCGAGGCTTCGGTGCGCCAGCCCGGAAAGTTCGACCAGCGCCGTGATCCGATACATGTTCATCGCGATCGTTCGGGCGTTGGCCTCGAGCGTGTCAGCTGGATGCTCCAGCCATCCGGGGACTTGTTCCAATGCGCCGGAAGCGATTGCATGCAGCTCCCGGGTGCGCTCGGCGTCCAGCGTCGCGATTCTTCCGCGCATGGTGTCCAGCCACGGCTCGATGCCGCTGGCGGCCAGGGCGCGAAGCAGATCCAGTGCCAGCACGTTGGTAGTGCCCTCCCAGATCGACAGCACCTGCACGTCGCGCAGCAGTTGCGGCAAACCCGTATCCTCGATATACCCCGCGCCGCCGAAGCACTCCAGCGTTTCCGAAGCGCAGGCGACCGCATCGCGCGCAGTGCCGAGCTTGACCATCGGGGTCAGGATGCGCAGCAGTTCCGAACTTGCTTCGGCATGCGCATGCTCCACTCGGCCAAGCTCGCCGACCATCGCGAGCGTCGCGCAGGCAGCGGCCGCGTAGTCGGCGTTCATGGCCGATAGCGTCTGCCGGTGCAGCGGCTGGTCGATGAGCCGCTTGCCGAACGCGCGCCGCTTGTGCGCATAGCTCGTCGCCAGCGCGATCCCCCGGCGCATCAGCGTGCAGGCGGTCACCGCGTTCCAGGTGCGGGTCAGGTTCAGCATGGGCGTGATCGCGGCCACGCCCCGATCCAGCCCGGCGACCGGCGTCGCCGGCGCACCATCCAGCCAAAGCTCGGCGGTCGGCAGCTTGCGCGTGCCGAGTTTGTCCTTGAGGCGAAGAATCTCGATGTTCTGCAGCCGGCCGTCGGCATCATGCGGCTCGATGTAAAACAGCGCAAGTCCGCGCGACCCGTCCGGGTTTCCCTCAGGTCGAGCCAGGGTCAGCGCCATCTCCGAGGTCGCGGCCGACGTGAACCACTTGCGCCCGGTCAGGTGCCATTGGCCGTCACCGTCCATTTCCGCCGTCGTCTCGGTCGCA
The DNA here is from genome assembly GCA_964476005.1 of uncultured Halomonas sp. Classification (GTDB taxonomy): domain Bacteria; phylum Pseudomonadota; class Gammaproteobacteria; order Xanthomonadales; family Wenzhouxiangellaceae. The sequence goes on along the minus strand of CAYYZR010000021.1, from coordinate 21,128 downwards.
CTGACGTCCGACCCGCCGATCGTCTCGGTCATCCACTGGCCGGAGGTCCAGAAATCCTGGCCATTTCTCGAAAACAGATGCGGCAGGGCACGCTCGGCCAGTTCGCGGTTGCCGGCATCGGTCAGGATGCGCGCGGCACCGTCGGTCATCGCCAGCGGGCAGCCGTAAAAATCGGTCGAAGGAATGAACAGCCAGGCCCGCGCGAACTGGATGGTGCGCGCGTGCTCGCCCAGCGTATCGTCGTAGCCGGTGGCGACGAGCCCATACTCGGCCGCCCAGACCTTGGCCTTGACCCACAACGGCGTGAGCTCGATCCGGTCGACCCGCTCGCCCCACGGACTCCATTGTTCAAGATGCGGCTCGTTGAGGCGATCGGCCTGCTGAAGCCGATACCATTCGCCGCCGGACCGCCGTCCGAGCTCGTCGAACACCTCGAGCTGGTTTTCGAGAATCTCCCCGGGCAGCGCGCTTTCCAGCCAGGCACGCAAAAGCCAGTCCTCGCGGTACTCGTTGCCGAGCTCGGGCGGTGACTGGATGAACGAAAGCGGTTGTCGGTCGGCCATCACGGATACGTTCGTGGCGTGTATGGCCGCAGTATATCGGCCAGGGGCGTGGCATTGCTCGCGTGGTCGCCGACACGCCGGCCGCTTCGAACGATGCAATCAGTCCGGCGCGTCGCCGTCGGGGCGGCGGCGTATCGCCAGCAGCGCAATGAAATACACGACGATCAGGACGATCTGGGCCACCGCCAGCCAGCGAACCGACGGGTCGACCCAGGCCTCGACCACGGCAAAGCAGAAGTAGCCGAGCAGGATCATGCCGCCGATCACCAGCGCGTCGCGACCCAGGCGCAGAATCCACCACAGCGGCAGCAGCAGCGGCACCAGAGCGAACAGCGTTCCGCCCAGTCTGCCGAGGGATTCGGAAGGCGCCAGCCATCCGAACCACACCAGCTGAAGACCGATCAGGGCCAGCCATGCGATGCGGGTGATACCCAGCCCGGGCATCACAGCTTCGCCGCCGTTTCGGCCACGCGCCTGCCCAACACCCGCGCCAGCCGAATCTCGTTTTCGTCCAGCGCGCGATCGCTGTCCGGCCCCGACCAGTGACTTGCGCCGTAAGGGGTACCGCCGGCCGTGGTGTGCAGCAAGGCGCGCTCGGTGTAGGGAATCCCGACCAGCAGCATGCCGTGGTGCAGCAGCGGAATCATCATCGACAGCAGCGTGGCTTCCTGACCGCCGTGCAGGCTGGAGGTGGACGTGAACACGCCGGCCGGCTTGCCGGCCAGGGTGCCGGAAAACCATTCGGTGCCGGTCGAATCGAGAAAGTACTTGACCGCGGCGGCCATGTTGCCGAATCGCGTCGGACTGCCCAGGATCAGGCCTGCACATTCGGCCAGATCGCTGCGCTCGACCAGTGCCGGTCCGTGTTCGGGCAGTTCGGCGCGCTGCGGATCGATTGCCGAAGTCAGGGGTGCGACGCAGCGCAATCTCGCCCCGGATCCTTCCACCCGCTCGACACCGCGCGAAATTTCTCGCGCCAGCGCCAGCGTGTTACCGTGCACCGAGTGGGTCAGTATCAATATTTCACGCATGAGATTTCACGCATGAAATATCACGCATGCCCAACGGGTGTTCGCGCATGGCTCAGGACTCCGGCACGATTTCCAGGACCGCCTCCGGCGGCCGCCCGATGCGGGCCCGATCGCCGCAGACCACGATCGGCCGCTCGATCAGGATCGGATGCGCGCTCATCAGGCGGAGCAGTTCGGTCTCGTCGACGGCATCCGGGTCCAGCCCGAGTTCCTTCCAGGCCGGCTCGCCGGTGCGCAGGAAATCCTTCGGCTGCAAGCCGAGCTTGCGCGCCATTTTCCCGAGCTCGGTTGCGTCGGGCGGCGTATCGAGGTACTTGACGACTTCGGGATTCAGTCCGCGCTTCTGCAACAATTCCAGCGTGGCGCGGCTCTTGGAGCATCGCGGATTGTGATAAACAGTGACTGACATGGATTCTCCTCGTTCAAACGGCACCGATGCCGACGATTCTGAAGCAACGGCGTCAATGCATTCGCAACCCTCGACGCTGGGCGCGCTGAGCGACCCGCGCTGGCTGCGCGCGTTCGGTGCTCACCTGTGGCAACACTTCCGCCAGGACCGCTGCCTGGAGGCCGCCGGCGCCCTAAGCTACACCAGTTTGCTCGCACTGGTGCCGCTGATGGCGGTCATCCTGGGGGTGGTCTCGGCATTTCCGGTATTCGACACCGCCGTCGAGCAACTGCAGGACTTCATCTTCGCCAATTTCGTTCCGGCTGCAGGCGATGTCGTGCGCGAGTACCTGGACCAGTTCATCGCGCGCGCAGGCCAGCTGACCGGCACCGGCACGCTGTTTCTTGTCGTTGCGGCGCTGATCCTGATGTCGACGATCGAAAAGACGCTCAACCGAATCTGGCGGGTCGAGCGCCTGCGCCGACCTTCGAGCCGCCTGATCGTCTACTGGGCCGTGCTTACGCTGGGCCCGCTGCTGCTCGGCGCCAGTCTCGCCCTGACCTCGTACCTGGCGGCTCTTCCTTTGCTGGCGCCGGAATTCGTGCGCGGCACCCTTCAGTGGCTGCTTCTGGTCGGCACGCCGTTCCTGGTCGCGATGCTGGCGTTCGCGATGATTTTCATGGTGGTGCCCAACCGCAACGTGCGCTTCCACCACGCGCTGGCCGGGGCCGCATTCTCGGCCCTGGCGTTCGAACTCTCCAAGCGCGGCTTCGTGCTCTACGTCAGCAATTTCCCGACTTACGAGAAGCTCTACGGCGCGCTGGCCGCGGTGCCCATCTTCCTGGTCTGGATTTATGTCAGCTGGGTCGTCATCCTGCTCGGCGCCAGCCTCGCAGCGGCGCTGACGACTTTCAACTACCACCGGGCGGACTGGCGCTGGGATTCCCGCCATTACCTGCTGCTGGTAATGCGCCTGGTCAGTCATCTGTGGCGCGCCCAGGCCGAAGGCCGCGGGATAAGCTCGGCGCAATTGCTTGAAAAGGAGGCTGCCGCAACCGACGGCGACCTGCAGTTGCTGCTCGGTCGACTCCAGCACGCAAGAATGGTGCACCAGGACGACCAGGGCGCCTGGCACCTGAGCGCGGATCTCGACGAGGTCACGCTGGCCGACCTTTACCGCTCGATGCCGCTGGTCATGCCGATAGGCGAACTGGACGATTTTCCCGAAAAGCGCGAAATCGACGCGGGCCTCAGGCGCGCATTGAGCGAAATCGAGAACAATGCCGGTCCGTTGATGGAACGTCCATTAAAATCCTTTCTCGGCAATTCGAAATCCGGCGCGAGCCGAAATTCTGCCGCTTGAACCGTTTCCAAGGAGCCCCGTATCGATGTCGTTCAATCGAATTTTCACGCTCGCCGTCCTGATCGCGGCGCTCACCACGGCCTGCGACTCGAAATCGGCGCCCGTCGTCGACGAACCTGCCGGCGGGCAATCGGGACCGGCCGTCGAAACCATCGATTTCGAACTGCCTATGCTGGGCGGCGAAACCGTCCGGCTGAGCGACTGGCGCGGTCAGTGGGTGCTCGTCAACTACTGGGCCACCTGGTGCGCGCCGTGTCGCAAGGAAATCCCGGACTTTTCGGCCATGCATGATGCGCGCGACGACATCACGGTGCTGGGCCTGGCGTTCGAGGACACCGACGTCGAGGCGTTCGAGGAATTCCTCATCGACTACCCGGCCAGCTACCCGATTCTGCTGGTCGACGTCTACGCCCCGCCGGAAGTGCTGGGCGCGCCGCGCGCGCTGCCCACCTCCTACCTGGTCAACCCGGCCGGGGAACTGGTGGAGACCTGGCTCGGTCCAATCACCAGTGAGAAGATAAAAGCCCGCATCGACGGAGATCAGTCATGACCACGTGCCGAAAATTCCACGTTTCCGGAAAGGTCCAGGGCGTTTTCTTTCGCGACTCCACGCGGAAAAAGGCAGTTTCTCTGGATCTCACCGGATATGCGATCAACCTCGACGACGGAAGGGTCGAGGTGCTGGCCTGCGGCGCAGAGCAGGCGCTGGCCGAACTCGAAAGCTGGCTGCGCGAAGGTCCAGGCAGCGCCGACGTGAGTCAGGTCGAGCGATCCGAAGAGAACATCGATTCACCGCCCGACAGTTTCAGCACCGGCTGAAGCCCGGCGCAGAATGGCTCTGGCGGCATTGGTCGCAGCACCCTGCGCCAGTTGACGATGGATGTCTCGCGCGGCCTCGCGGTAACCTTCGCGGCGCTGCGGATCGTCGAGCCAGGCCCGGGCGTCGGCGACCAGCCGGTTGGCCGTGGCCTCGTGCTGGATACGCTCCGGCACCAGTTCGGCGCCGGCCAGTACGTTGGGCAGCGAGATCCAGCGCGACTTGACCATCCGAAGCGCCCGCGCGAGCTGGTAGGTGGAGCCTGCGAGGCGATAGAACACCACCAGCGGCGTCTTGCACAGCAACGCTTCCAGCGTCACCGTGCCCGACGCCGCCAGCGCCAGATCCGAGGCCGCCAGCCCTGTTCGCGTCCGGCCCGAGACCACGCGCATGCCGGATTCGGCGGGATCGCGGCCGGCGGCCTCGGCGAAAAACGCCCTGTGCCGCTCGTCGGCCAGCAGCAGCAATATTTGCGCACCCGGGTCCGCAGCCAGGCGCTCGGCGGTATCGGCGACGACCGCAGCGTGGCGCCTAAGCTCGCCCGGCCGGCTACCCGGTAGCAGCGCGATCACCGGCCCGTTCGAATCCAAACCCAGTTGATCGCGGGCCGCCGCGCGATCGGGGGAAAACGGCAGTGCGTCGGCCAACGGGTGGCCGATGAACTGCGCGTTCAGGCCGGCGCGGCGGAAAATTTCGGGCTCGAACGGGAACAGCGTCAGCAGCAGGTCCAGCGAGCGGGCGATTCGGGCAACGCGGTAGGCTCGCCAGGCCCATACCGACGGTGCGACCACCTGGATGGCGCGAATGCCGCGCTTTTTCAGTGCGCGCGCCAGACCGATGTTGAAGTCGGGCGCGTCGAACCCGATAAACGCGCCCGCGCGGCGCTCGATAAAGGAAGCCGCCAGGGCGCGCCGGAATCGATATAAACGCGGAACGTGCCTGAGCACCTCGAACAGGCCCATCACGTCGAGGTCGTCGATGCTCGCGACCCGCTCGACGCCGACCGCGTCCATCCCTGGCCCGGTGACGCCGAACAGATGGCTGTCCGGTGCCAGGCGCAGGATTTCGGCTGCCACCGCGGCGCCCAGGTCGTCTCCGGAACGCTCGCCGGCCGCGACGGCCAGGCGGTGGGTCATCTCAGCAGGCCGCGCTGACCGGCTTCGATGCTCTCGATAAAGGTCGCCAGTTCGGGTTGCTCATCGACAAGTTCGCGCAGCCGCACCAGCGCCTCTTCGCGCGCCAGGCCACGAATATAGACCAGCTTGTAGGCTTCGCGAATATTGCGAATCTGGTCGGCATCGAAGCCGCGCCGCTTGAGGCCTTCGCTGTTGATGCCGCGGGGCCGCGGCGGACGTCCGGAAATCATCACGTAGGCCGGCACGTCCTGGCCGACCCCGCCGTACATGCCGAGAAACGCGTGGTCGCCGATGCGGCAGAACTGGTGGGCACCGGAGAACCCGGCAAACGTGACATGGTGGCCCACAGTCACGTGTCCGGCCAGGGTGGAGCCGTTTGCGAAAACGCAGTTCGACCCGACCTGGCAGTCGTGTGCGATGTGGACATAGGCCATCAGCCAGTTGCAGTCTCCCAGCCGCGTGACCCCGCCGCCGTCGAGCGTGCCGCGGTTGATCGTGACGAATTCGCGAATGGTGTTGTCGCGCCCGATCTCGAGTTCGCTGTCCTCGCCCGCGTACTTCTTGTCCTGCGGTTCCTCGCCGATGGAGGCGAACTGGAAGATCCGTGTGCCCGCGCCTACCCGCGTGCGGCCCGTGATCACCGCGTGCGGCCCGACCCGGCAACCGGCGCCAAGTTCGACCTGGTCACCGACGATGGCATAAGCGCCGATTTCCACGTCGTCGGCTATCGTTGCACCCGCCCCCACGATCGCGCTCGGATGGATCATGGCCGTGTGGTCCCGGGAATCAGGCATCCGGCCGGGCCGCGCACAGCATTTCACAGCTGGCGACGCGGTTGTCGTCGACCCGGGTTTCAGCCTCGTACAGCCCCATACCACGCACCATGCGCTTCTGGCGCACGTGGAAATGGAGCTGGTCGCCCGGCACCACGGTGCGATTGAAGCGAGCCTTGTCGATCTTGACCAGGTAGAACAGCTGCTCTTTTCCACCAGTCTGCTCGCGCGCCAGGTGCGCCAGGCAACCGGCCGCCTGGGCCATCGCCTCGAGAATGAGCACGCCCGGCATCACCGGATGCCCCGGAAAATGCCCCTGGAAGAAATGCTCGTTGATGGTCACGTTCTTGATCGCGTGAATTTCGGGTGGCGCCTCCATGGACCAGTCCAGCACGCGGTCGACCAGCAGGAACGGATACCGGTGCGGCAGCAAGCGGAAGATGTGTTCGATGTCGACGCGAGTCGAATCATTCATTGCAGTATTGCTCCAGACGTTGGTTTCTAACCTTTACCCGCGCCCGATCGGAACAGGCGATCAATCTGGCCCAGTCGGACCAGGATCCGCTGCCAGGCGCGCAGCGGGCGGGCCGGTATTCCTGAACCATAGTGTCCCGGTTCGGAAATCGAATCCAGCACCGTGCTCATTGCGGTAATCACGACATGATCGCAAATTTCCAGGTGCCCGCCAATGCCGGAAGCACCCGCAATCATGCAATACCTTCCGATCCGCGTCGACCCGGCAATGCCGACGCAGCCGGCGATGGCGGTATGGTCGCCGATGACGACGTTGTGGGCGATCTGTACCTGGTTGTCCAGGCGCACGTCACAGCCCAGTTGGGTGTCTCCGAGGGCGCCCCGATCAATGGTGGTGTTGGCGCCGATCTCGCAATCATCGCCGATCCGGACGGCGCCGATCTGCGGCACCCTGGTCCAGTTGCCCTTGTGCATGGCCAGGCCGAAGCCGTCGGCCCCGATGACGGCCCCCGGATGGACCAGAACCCGTTCACCCAACCGGCAACCGTCGGCAACAAACACATTGCCGACCAGCCGCGAGCCCGCGCCGATGTGCGCCTTCTCACCAATGACGCAGCCTGGTCCGATCACCGCACCGATATCGATTCGGGCGCCCGTCGCCACATGGCACAACGCGCCAATCTCAGCGCCGGAATCGATCTTGGCGCCCGATTCAATCACGGCGCTGGCGTGAACGCCGGGCCTGGCGGCCGGCGGTGGATACAGAATCTGCAGCACCCTCGCCCAGGCCGCGTAGGGCTCGTCGGCGATCAAAGCCGCGCACGGACATTCGGCAACCGACGATGGAGGTACGACAGCCGCCGAGGCCCGTGTCGTACTCAAGCGGGATCTGTAGGCAGGATTGGCGAGAAAAGTGATCTGTCCCTTTTCGGCCGAAACCAGCGTCGCGCCGGCGCCGACCCTGATGCTCGGGTCGCCCTGCAATTCCAGGTCCAGCAGTTCGGCGAGTTCACCCAGCGTGATCGGGCCCCGGCTCGAAATGGAATTGCCGTTCATCGCCCGGAGCGCTGGCCCCGGAGTTCGTAGTCCATTTCCAGGAACGACAGGACCTTGGCGGTGATGTCGATGGTCTCGGAGGCGTAAGCGACCGGGCTGGAAAGAACCAGATCATAACCTTCCCGACGCGCGACGGTCTGCACCGCGATCTCGATCTCCTCTCCCAGCTCCTTGATTTGCTGGTTACGCCTGAAATTCAGTTCCTCCGCCAGATCCTCGCGTCGTCGCTCGATCGAGCGATCCAGATTGCGGATCTCGCGCTGGCGCGCGGCCACCTGCTCGGAGGTGAGACCAGACGCGTTGGCCAGTTCCTGCTCCATGCTCAGAAGACGGGCTTCGTCGGCCAGCAGGTCGTCGTTGATGGGACGGAATTCGATATCGAGCTCGGCACGCCCGGCGATCACCTGGGGCGCATTGTCCAGCAACCGTTTCATGTCGACGTAGCCAATGCGGATGTCCTGGGCCAGGGCAGACCCGGCCAGCAACATCGTCAGTATGAATATCGAAACTCGCACGTCGGCCATCCGGACTCAGACACTACTCCTTGACTATACAGTATAGGCCTTCCAGGCCCAAATTCACCACCAGCATCTGTACGGACGCCGGCCAAGAGAGCGCGGGGCGTCAGAACTGGGTTCCAAACGAAAATTGAAGGAACTGGGTCTCGTCGCCCTCGCGGTCCTTCAACGGTGTCGAAATATTGAGGATGATCGGGCCCACGGGCGCTTCCCAGCTAAGTGAAAGTCCGGTCGAGGCGCGAACCAGATCCTGATCGAAACCGTCGAAGTCGGTAAACACGTTGCCGGCGTCGACAAACCACGCCATGCGCGTGCCGCTGACTTCGACGAACGGCAGCGGGAAGGCGATTTCAATACCGCCAGTGGCCTTGAAGTCCCCGCCCACCGATCGGCAGAACTGGTCCTTGGGCCCCAGCGTGTTGTCCTCGAAACCGCGGACATCGGACACGCCGCCGGCGAAGAAGTGCTCCCAGAACGGCAAGCCGGTATCGAATGTCACAATCTCATCGACCTGGCACTGCCCGGAAAGACGCTCGGGTTCGACCGGGTTGGGATCGGTTCGATCCTGACCATCATAAGTTTCGCCATACGAAACGTCGGCCCGGAGAACAAACGCGAAGTCGCCTCCCAGCGGGAAAAACTTCCGCCCCCTGTAGGCAGCCGTAAAATACTCCCGGGTGCTGCCGGGCAGTGCAACATTAAGGCTCAATCGGTTGAGCGAGCCGCGGGTCGGGGTCAGGAAGTGGTTGCGGGTATCCCGCCCCCAGCTACCGTTGACGAATGCCGTTTCGATCCTTCTCTCGCTGGAACTCAGGAATCCGTCGCCGTTGGTGTCCAGCGTGATGGCCAGGGGCCGGGTGATTGCGAACTGGAAGTTGATTGGGCTGTTCGGGTCATCCGGATCGTCGGGCACTGCCACCAGCTGGCCGATGCTGATGTCCTGGCTGCGCACGCTGGCACCAAGCTGCACGAAATCGATCTCGGAGATCGGAAAGCCGAGATTGGCGCCCAGCGCTACCTGGCTGGTCGAGAACGCCGAGATATTGGCGCGTCCCTGGTTGAATTCCGAGTAGCTGGCAAACCAACCCAGCGAAACCCCGTCATCTGTGAAGTACGGGTTGGTATAGCTCAGGTTCACGCTGCTGGTGATCGAGCTTCGGCTGATGCCCAGCCCGATCGTGCGGCCGGACCCGAGAAAGTTCTCCTGGCGCACGGAAATCGAAGCGATCAGGCCCTGCAACTGCGAGAAGCCCAGTCCAACCTGGAAGCTGCCGGTGGATCGTTCTTCGACGCTGACGACCACGTCGATCTGGTCCTCGCTGCCTTCGACCGCAGGCGTCTCGATATTGACGTTCTCGAAATAGCCGATGCGCTGCAGCCGCAGCCGCGACCGATCGATCGCCGCCTGCGAGAACCAGGCGCCTTCGAACTGGCGCATTTCGCGCCTGAGCACTTCGTCCTTGCTCATGGTGTTGCCGCGGAATTCGACCCGGCGCACGTAGACGCGCTTGCCCGGCTCGACGAAAAAGGTGATTGCCACCGTCTTGTCGTCGCGGTCGATGCGCGGGACCGGGTTGACGTTGGCGAACGCATAGCCAAAGTTGGCCAGGACCGCCGTGATCGCCTCGACCGTCGCTTCGACCTCCTTGCGCGAAAAGACCTGCCCGGGATCGACCAGGACGAAGTTCCTGAGCGTTTCCTCCGAGAGCACGAGGTCGCCGGTCAACTGAACATCGTCTACCGTGAATACCTCGCCTTCGCGAACGTTGGCGGTGATGTAGATGTTCTGCTTGTCCGGGCTGATCGAGACCTGTGTGGACTCGATGGCGAAGTCCATGTAGCCGCGATCGAGATAGTACGCCCGCAGCCGCTCGAGATCGCCCGACAGTTTCTCGCGCGTGTAGTTGGTGCGGCCCTTCCAGAACATCAGGCCCGCTTTCTCGTCGGATTCGAACTCCTCGCGCAGTTCCTTCTCGCGGAAAGTCTGGTTGCCGACGATGTTGATGTGACGAATCTTGGCCTGCTCCCCTTCCTCGATCTGGATGACGATGCTGACGCGGTTCCGGTCAAGCTCGGTCACCTGCGGATCGACTTCGACCGCGTAGTGCCCCTGGTTGAAGTATTCGCGCACAAGTTCCTGCTGAATACGGTCGATGGCCAGTTCATCGAAGACTTCACCCTCGGCAATTCCGATCTCGGATAACGCTGGCAACAGCGATTCGGTGGGAATCTTGTCGTTGCCGTCCAGCTGAACCGAGGAGATGGCCGGCCGCTCGACCACCTTCACGACCAGGATATCGCCTTCGCGCCCGATCTCGACCTGCTCGAAGAAACCGCTCCGGTAGAGATCGCGGATGCTGGAACGCGCCAGCGAAGGCGTCAGCCGCTGACCGACCTCGACCGGCAGAAAGCTGAACACGGTTCCTTCGGAGATTCGCTGCAGCCCGTCGACGCGGATTTCCTCGACGGTGAATGTCTGCGCCGAAGCACTCAGGCTGAACAAGGCCAGCAATAAAGGCAAAAATCTCATCGAAACCCTTTCAATACGTGTGAATCATGACGCGTGGTCGGCGCGAAGTTTATTGAACCAGCCGTAATATATCGTTAAATATCGCAACGCTCATCAAGGCCAGGATCATTACCAGACCGATGCTCTGGCCGATCATGTGGCCGCGTTCCGACACCGGGCTTCCCTTGATCCACTCGATCAGGAAATACAGCAGATGTCCGCCGTCGAGAACAGGAATCGGCAGCAAATTGATGATCGCCAGCGACAGGCTGATCAGGCCAAGAAAAAACAGAAATCTCGAAACACCCAGGCGCGCCGAGTCGTTGGCCAGTTGCGCAATTGTAATCGGTCCGGAGAGGTTGCTCAAAGACGCATTGCCGGCGATCATCCGACCGAGAATCCCGAGGGTCGCCGTGGTCAGTCTCCAGGTCTCGCCGACTGCCTCGCCCAGGCCTTCCACGGGGCCGTACTGCAGGATCGTGAATGCCCGTTCCATTGCCGCCCGCGCTTCCGGACCCGGCTCACCCGGCCGAACGCCGATGATCATGCGCCCGTCCACCTCCTCCGGTTCGATTTCCAGTTCGCGGTTCATGCCGTTGCGGCTGATCTCGATCCGAACCGGTCCATCGCCGGACGCGGCCTCGGGAATCCGGTTGACGAGGGTCATCCAGCCGTCCACCGGCTCGCCGTCGACGGCCACCACACGATCGCCCGCCTGCAGCCCGGCGCGGGCGGCCGGCGAATCTTCGCTTACCTGCCCGATGACCGGCGGCAGGTCGACCCGCCACGGCTCGATCCCGAGTGCGTCCAGGATCCGGTCTTCCCGAAAATCGTCGCCCAGCCGATCCAGTGGCAGCCGCAGTTCCCGGCGTCGCGACTGCTCGTCCTCGACCACCAGCGACACCGGATTGCGATCCAGCGCCTGTGGCACAAGCGCCAGCACGGCGTGGGTCCAGGTGCCGACAGGCTGGCCATCGACTTGCATGATCATGTCGCCGTGTTCCAGCCCGGCAGCCTGTGCGATTCCTTCGGGGTTGCCGACGATCGGCCGGGATTCTGGAATCCCCAGCATGAACATGGCCCAGAATGCCGCGACCGCAAAAATCAGGTTGAAGACCGGCCCGGCGGCCACGATCGCCGATCGCTTCGCCAGCGATTTCCGGTTGAATGCCTGCTCGACCTGATCGTCCGGGACAACCGTCTCACGCTCATCGAGCATCTTGACGTAGCCGCCCAGCGGAATTGCGCCAATGACGAATTCGACGCCGTTGGCGCCCTTGCGCCGCCACAGCGGCGTGCCGAAGCCGACCGAAAAGCGCAGCACTCGCACACCGGCGCGCCGGGCCACCCAGTAGTGGCCGAATTCGTGAAAGGTCACCAGCAGCCCGAGAGCGACCGCCAGCCAGAATATTGATCCGAGAATTTCCATTGCTGTTTGAAGCTCCTTGGCGTCAGACGTTCCCGGAAGATGGCATCCACCGGCAGGCGATGGTCATGCGCCCGCGGTGAGCCACCACAGAACGAAGGCGAAAACCGGCGCGGCTGCCGAAAGGCTGTCGACCCGGTCGAGCATCCCGCCGTGGCCGGGCAGCAGTGCCGACGTGTCCTTGAGCCCACGATGGCGCTTGAACAGGCTCATCAGCAGATCGCCGCAAATCGAGAGCGCGACCAGGACAGTCGCCACCAGTGCTGCGATGACCGGCGACAGCGGGATCGCCGGCATCAGTTGCGAGCAGATTGCAGCGGTCGCAACGGCCGCAACCAGACCGCCGGCGACGCCGGACCAGGTCTTGCCCGGACTGATCACAGGCGCCAGTCTGGGCCCGCCGAATCGATGCCCGGTGAAGAAGGCGCCGATATCGGCCGCGGCAATGATTAAAAGCAGAAAGACCACTCGCCAGGGGCTGTAGAAATGAAGCCAGGAAATGGCCACGAACGCCGCCAGCAGGATCAATCCGATAACGATCAGCTTGAGCGGCTGAAAGTGCAGGTGATCGCCATTGGGTGACGGTCTGCCGAATGCGGGGAAACGCAGCCACAGCGCCAATAGCAACCAGCCGACGGTCGCCCCGCCCAGCATCACGGGAATTGCCGAAGGCATGTGGGTCGCCCAGATCAGCGCCGCACCGCCGAGGCAGAGCACCATGATCCAGGCGGTCTGGGCGACCGGCCTCTCGACGCCGGCAAGCCTGGCATTTTCCCAGCCGCCGGCGACAAGCAGCAGCAGCGCGAGGACCACGCTCAACCAGGTGGTCGGCAAAGCAAACAGCGCCGCAAGCACCAGCGTCGCAAGGATCACCGAGGTAATCACCCGCGATCTAAGCATGTTTCTTGGTCTGGCTCTCGGCAAGGCCTCCGAAGCGACGCTCGCGTTGCCTGAAGTCTTCCAGTGCCGCGTCCAGGTCGGCTTCGGTGAAGTCCGGCCACAGCGTATCGCTGAAATGAAGTTCGGTATAGGCGAGGTTCCACAGCAGGTAATTGGAGAGGCGGCGTTCGCCGCCGGTCCTGATGAACAGGTCGGGCTCCGGCTGACCGGCAAGCTGCAAGGCATTGCCGAAGGTGGTCTCGTCGATCGTGTCCGGATCGAGCTCGCCCCGGCGCGCCTGCTCGGCGAGTCTGCGTGCGGCCGTGACGATATCGTCGCGGCCGCCGTAACTGGCCGCAATGTTCAGCAGCAATCGCGAGTTGTCGCGGGTCAATTGCTCGGCGCGCGCCATGCCGCGCTGAATGGATTTCGAGAAGGCCTCCCGGCGCCCGATGAAGTTCAGACGCACGCCGTGCTGATCGAGCTGGTCCACCTCGCGATCCAGCGCCCGCCGGAACAGACTCATCAACCGCGTGACCTCGTGGCGCGGACGGCGCCAGTTCTCGCTGGAGAATGCGTAGACGGTCAGAACCGGGATGCCGCGCTCGGCCACGGCGCGAACAATCCTGCGCGCGACCTCGGTGCCGGCCTGGTGGCCATAGGTTCGCGGCTTGCCCCGCCGGGCGGCCCAGCGGCCGTTTCCGTCCATGATGATTGCCAGATGATGCGGCAGACCTGCCCCGGACATGGTTTCAGATCTCCATGAGCTCTTTTTCTTTTTCCGCAACCATCGCATCGACACGCTCGACGTGCTGGTCGGTCAACTGCTGAATCTCGGTCTCGGCGCGACGCTGGTCGTCCTCGGTGATCTCCTTGTCCTTGAGCAGGTCCTTGATGTGGGTGTTCGCATCACGGCGAATGTTGCGAATCGCCACCTTGGCCTGCTCGCCCTCGTTGTGGACCACCCTGGAAAGCTGCCCGCGCCGCTCTTCGGTCAGCGCCGGCAGGGGTACCCGGATCACGGTGCCGGCGGAAGCTGGATTGAGTCCCAGGTCCGATGCCATGATGGCCTTTTCGATCTTGCCGACCATGCTCTTGTCCCACGCCGTTACCGCCAGCGTGCGCGAATCCTCGACGGTCACGTTGGCCGCCTGGCCGATCGGCACTTCCGAACCGTAATATTCGACGTGCACGTGCTCGAGCAGGCTGGGGTGGGCACGCCCGGTGCGGATCTTGGCAAGCTCGGCCCGGAGCGATTCCAGGCTCTTGTCCATGCGCGAGGCGGCGTCTTTCTTGATATCTGCAAGCATAGGATTACCGTTCAATTTTCCTGGCGACCGTTCAGCATTCGATTGTAGCAGTACCCATGCCGGCGATTTTCGGAGAAAACCGGGATCAGCGACGGGACGCGGCTAATCGACGAGGGTGCCGATGTCCTCGCCGCCGACAAGGCGGGCAAGGTTGCCTTCGGCATTGAGACCGATCACCCGGATTGGCATGGACTGGTCGCGACACAGGACCATGGCGTTGGCGTCCATGACCTTCAGCTTCTGCCCAATGACCTCGTCGTAGCTGATTCGGCGATAGAAGTGCGCATCGGCATCCTTGGTCGGGTCGGAGGAGTAGACGCCGTCGACCTTGGTCGCCTTGATCATGAGATCGGCGCCGATTTCGATCGCGCGCAGGCTGGCTGCGGTGTCGGTGGTGAAGAACGGATTGCCGGTACCGGCCGCGAACACCACGACCCGGCCTTTCTCGAGGTGTCGGATCGCACGCCGACGGATATAGTCCTCGCAGACCTCACGCACCGATATGGCCGACATGACGCGGGTCGTCGTCCCGGCCCGCTCCAGAGCGTCCTGGAGCGCCAGACCGTTCATCACGGTTGCCAGCATGCCCATGTGATCGCCTGTAATCCGATCCATGCCGGCCGATGCAAGGCCGGCGCCGCGAAAGATGTTGCCGCCCCCGATCACGACACCAACCTGGACGCCGGCGTGAGCGACTTCGGCCACTTCGGCGGCGATTCGGCTGCTGACCTTCGGATCGATCCCGTAGTCGTGATCCCCGAGCAACGCCTCGCCGCTGAGCTTCAGCAGAATTCGACGATAACGGGGTGACTCCATGACCGATCCTCGAGTTGCGCGACCTTCAGCCGCCGCGGGCCTGCTGCATGACTTCCGCGGCGAAGTCCGACGCTTCCTTCTCGATGCCTTCACCAACTTCGAGACGGACGAAATTCCGGACCTTCGCACCTTTGGACTTGAGCAGCGCGCCGACGGTCTGGTCGGAATCCTTGACGAACGGCTGACCGACCAGCGTGATCTCTGCCAGGTGCTTGTTCAGACGGCCAACGATCATCTTTTCGATGATCTCGGGCGGCTTGCCGGAGTCCTCTGCCTGCGCCCGGAGAATCTCTTTTTCCTTCTCCAGCACGTCGGCCGGCACCGAATCGGCGTCGACAAAGGGCGGGTTCAACGCGGCCACGTGCATGGCGATGTCGCGCGCGAGATCTTCGTCGCCGCCTTCAAGGCTGACCAGGACGCCAATCCGGCCACCGTGAATGTAACCGCCGATCACCCCGCCGTCGGCGTCGACACGCTGAACGCGGCGAATCTGGATGTTCTCGCCCAGCTTGGCCACCAGTTGCTGGCGACGCGACTCGACGCTGTCGCCGGATTCAAACTCGGCCTCGCCAAGTGCCGCGACGTCGTCGTTGCCCGCGGCGAGCGCCAGATCGGCCACGCGGTCGGCAAAGGCGCGGAAATTATCGTCCTTGGCAACGAAGTCCGTTTCGCAGTTGATCTCGACCAGCACTGCACCGCTGGCGTCGGCGGCTTCGACAATTGCGCCTTCGGCGGCTACCCGCCCGGCCTTCTTGTCGGCCTTGGCCAGCCCGCTCTTGCGCAGATGTTCGATTGCGGCCTCGATGTCGCCGCCGGTTTCAACCAGCGCCTTCTTGCATTCCATCATGCCGGCGCCGGAGCGCTCGCGCAGTTCCTTGACCTGGGATGCGGTAATACTCATGACTCTTCCTTGTCCTCTGACTTGGTCGCAGCGGCCTTCTTGGCCGGCTTCGTTTCTGAATCCGGGGTCGTTTCGGCGGGCGGCGCCTCGGCCGTTTCCGGGGACTCTTCTGATGCCTTCGCGGCTTCCTTGGTATCCGCAGCGCGGTCGGCCTTTTCGGCCTCGGCCTTCGCCGGACCTTCAGGCTTGCCTTCCGGCGTCGCCTCGGCCTTGTCGCCGGCCTTGGCTGCCGCCTTCTTGGCCGTCTTCTTCGCGACCTTCTTTGCGACCTTCTTGCTGGCCTTCTTCTTGGCCGTCTTCTTCGCCGCTGCGGCAGCGTCAGTGTCGCTGGTGTCGATCGGGTTGCCTTCGGCGTCGAGTTCGATGAACTCGTCCTTGTCGCCGGCAACCTGCGGCACCGAGGCCTTGCCTTCGAGAATCGCGTCGGCGGCCAGTTGCGTGTAGAGTCGAACCGAACGGATCGCGTCGTCGTTTCCCGGAATCGCGTAGTCGACGACTTCCGGGTTGTGGTTGGTGTCGACCACGGCCACAACAGGAATACCCAACTTGCGGGCTTCGGCAATTGCGATGTCCTCGTGACCGATGTCGATGACGAACATCGCGTCGGGCAGCGAATTCATGTTCTTGATCCCGCCCAGGCTCTGCTCGAGGCGATCACGCTCACGCGTCAGCTCCAGCACTTCCTTCTTGACCAGGCGGTCGAAGCTGCCGTCGGTCTCCATCGCCTCGAGTTCCTTGAGTCGATTGATCGACTGGCGGATCGTGCGGAAATTGGTGAGCATTCCACCCAGCCAGCGGTGGGACACGTAGGGCATGCCGCAACGCGCCGCTTCTTCGGCAACGGCCTGTCCGGCTGCACGCTTGGTGCCGACGAACATGACTGTGCCGCGCTTGCTCGCCATGCGGCTGAGAAAATCGAGCGCTTCCTTGAGCAAGGGCAGCGTGCGTTCGAGATTGATGATGTGGATCTTGCCGCGGGCACCGAAGATATAGGGTTCCATCTTCGGATTCCAGTAGCGGGTTTGATGACCGAAATGCACGCCAGCTTCGAGCATCTGGCGCATGGTGACGTCAGGCATGGTTACTTTCCTTTTTGGTGCGCGGCCGTCTTCGATTCAGATCGGGATTCGGACCGGCATTGGTTTGAACCTCCGCAATTCCCCATCCGGCGACCCTGGGACCGGTGGACTTCGAATGAACGACGTCCGGTGACCCAAGAGCAACCCCGCCTGATGTGACGGAATGCGTGTGAATTTTGATTTTCCCGGCAGCGCCGAGCAAATCCGCTCAATTATAGCCTGCAGCCGACGGTTTCGGCAAGCCCTGATCACCAGGCTGTTTCACGCCCCCGGGCATGCGGGCTTCGGCGCCCGGATTCGATCGGATAAACTATCGGCTTTACCGGCCGGGCCCTCTCGCCCAGCGCCCCACGAATCGCCAAGGACCCGACTCGCCCATGACCGACCGACGCCAACTCGCCAACGCCATCCGCGCCCTTGCCATGGACGCCGTGCAGCGCGCCAAGTCCGGCCACCCGGGCATGCCGATGGGCATGGCCGACATCGCCGAAGTGCTGTTCAACGACTTCCACAGCCACAATCCCGCTAATCCGGACTGGGTCAACCGGGACCGG
Organism: uncultured Halomonas sp.; assembly: GCA_964476005.1. Lineage (GTDB taxonomy): Bacteria > Pseudomonadota > Gammaproteobacteria > Xanthomonadales > Wenzhouxiangellaceae. The sequence goes on along the minus strand of CAYYZR010000021.1, from coordinate 3,535 downwards.
TTCGTGGTTTCCAACGGACATGGCTCCATGCTGCTCTATTCGGTGCTTCATCTCAGCGGCTACGCGCTTTCGCTGGACGATCTGAAGAATTTCCGCCAGCTGCACGCGGCCACCCCCGGCCATCCAGAGTTCGGCGAGGCGCCGGGCGTCGAGACGACCACCGGCCCGCTGGGCCAGGGGCTTGCCAACGGTGTCGGCATGGCGCTGGCCGAGAAGCTGCTGGCCAGGCGCTTCAATCGCGACAACCTGGACATCGTCGATCACTACACCTGGGTGTTCGCCGGCGACGGCTGCCTGATGGAAGGCGTTTCGCACGAGGCCTGCTCGCTGGCCGGCACCTGGGGCCTGGGCAAGCTGGTGGTGTTCTACGACGACAACGGAATTTCCATCGACGGCGAGACCCGGGGCTGGTTCACCGACGACACGCCCGGGCGATTCCGCAGCTACGGCTGGCAGGTCGTCGAAGACGTCGACGGCCACGATGCCGCCGCGGTGCGCGCGGCGATCGAAGAAGCCCGTTCCGACGACGACCGGCCGACGCTGATCTGCTGCAAGACCACCATCGGGTTCGGCGCACCCAACAAGCAGGGCACCGCCGATACCCACGGCGCGCCGCTGGGCGACGAGGAGATTGCGGCGACCCGGGCCGAGCTTGGCTGGCCCTATCCGGCCTTCGAGATTCCGGACGACGTCAAGGCCGGCTGGGACGCGCGTGAACGCGGTCGGCAGGCCGAGCAGGCCTGGCAGGCCGTCATGCAGCAATACGCCGAACGTTTCCCCGAGCAGGCCTCCGAATTCGAGCGCCGCATGAAGCACGCGCTGCCCGAGAATTTCGAAGCGCAGGCCCAGGTCATCATCGAAAAGATGCAGGCCGACGACGGCAAGGTCGCCACGCGCAAGGCCTCCGGGATGAGCCTCGAGGCTTTCGGACGACTGCTGCCGGAGCTGCTCGGCGGCTCGGCCGACCTGACCGGCTCCAACAACACCGACTGGTCGGGCAGCCGCGACATCATGGAGTCAGAGAACGGCGGCAACTACATCTATTACGGCGTACGCGAATTCGGCATGACCGCAATCGCCAGCGGGCTCCACCTGCACGGCGGCTTCATTCCGTACACCGGCACGTTCCTGGTGTTTTCCGACTACGCACGCAACGCCGTTCGAATGTCGGCGCTGATCCCCACCGGCGCCATCCACGTCTACACCCATGATTCGATCGGGCTGGGCGAAGACGGACCTACGCACCAACCCATCGAGCACGTAGCCAGCCTGAGGATGATTCCGAACCTCGAGGTCTGGCGGCCTGCCGACAAGACCGAGACGGCCGCGGCCTGGGCCGACGCGATCGAACGAAGAGAGGGCCCGACAGCACTGGTCCTGACCCGTCAGGGGCTTGCACACCAGCCGCGGGACGCCGCACAGCTCTCCGGAATTCGGCGCGGAGGATATATCCTTCGCGAAACCGACGCCGACCCCGACCTGATTCTGATCGCGACCGGCTCGGAAATCGAGCTGGCAATGAATGCGGCAGAAAGCCTGTCTCAGCGCGGGATCGGTGCACGCGTTGTCTCCATGCCCAACCCCGAGCGCTTCCTGGCCCAGGAGAGCGAATACAAGGCCTCGGTGCTGCCGGACAACGTAACGGCCCGAATCGCCGTCGAGGCCGGCGTGACCGCCTACTGGCACCGTTTCGTCGGGCCACACGGAGCGATAATCGGTATCGACCGATTCGGCGCCTCGGCGCCGGCGCCGGAGCTCTTCGAAGCATTCGGCCTGACCGTCGAGCGCATCGTCGAAACGGCGGTCAAGTTGACCGATTCGACCCCGGGCTGAAACCGCTGTCTGAATCTCCCGGAGCAGGCTGACCAGTCACCTGCTCCATCAGCATCGCGCGCACATCAGGCGGCCCGGGCAAGGTATCCGGATTTCTTCAATCTCCGCAGCTGGCTGGGTACACGCCAGCCAATCCGCTTGTTGGAGACGCGATTGGTGAATGCGCTGCCGCTTACCCATCCTACAAAATCGGTTGGCGCGGGTCGGGGCTGCAGTGATTTGCGACCGGTCCGACCACCCCGCAGGTACAGCACCGCTACGTCGAGGACTCGCGCCCTAGCAAAACGCTGCAGACTCGATACCTGAAACAATCCAGGACTGGACCGCAGTACCGCAACTCATACGCGACGAGACCAAACAAAAAAGCCGCTGGCCTGGGGCCAGCGGCTTTTTCGTTCTTGCGTCTTCGGTTAGCGCCAATTACAGACGCTTATTACCAATGTCGATTACAGACGATAGGTCATGCCGAAGAAGATGAAACGCCCGGTATCGAACAGCGTCGGGTAAGTGTTGCCGTTACCTTCTGGCGGACCTGCCGACGTCACGACCGGGATTTCCGTTCCAGTCAGGTTGTTCACCCCGGCACGGAACTCGATCTCATCCGACCAGGAATAACGGACGGCGAGGTCGAGGTAGTTGACCGCATCGATCTCGCGGTCGATGGTCGGGTTGACGTCCGGGCCAGCATTGTTGTCGGTGCTGGAGAAGTAGCGCCATGTCAGATCGACGGTGAAGTCCCACGGCGTCGTCCACGTGTTGAGCATCCGATGCCGATATTCGGGCGACGGGATGCGGCACGAGCCGGCGTGTTCACCCGCGCACGTGATCGGATCGGCGCCCGGGAACGGTGTCGTCTGCAGCTCGTCCAGGTAGGTCGACGCATAGTCGAACCGGACCGAACCCAGATCTTCGAGACCGACGTCCCACAGATCGAGATCGTATACGACCTGGAAGTCGACACCGCTGGTCTCCAGCGTTGCAATGTTGATGTTGGTCTGCTGGAAGCCGACGCCTGCCGTACCCGCAATCAGCGAACCAGCGTTATCGCGCTGGATCAGGTCGCAGAACGCTGCGTCTCCGGTCGCGAGACACTCGTCCAACGTGGTCTGCGCCGGGATACCGGCGGCGATTGCATCGGTCACCTCGATGTCGAAGTAATCAACCGAAACCGTCAGGCCCGGGATCGCGGCCGGCGTCAGGATCGCGCCGACGGTGATCGTATCGGACTCTTCCGGATCCAGGTTCGGGTTGCCGCCGGTGATCGACTGGGTCTGTCCAGAAATCACATCGGGAATATTCCCGAACTGACCGGCTGTCACGCCGGTGTTGGCGCACTCGGCCTGGGTGGCGGCCGGAGTCGGGCCGGCACACGGGTCGAAGAATCCGTTCGCTCCGCTGGTCAGGTTCGGCAGGTTCGTGCCCTGCGGCGTGAACAGCTCGATCACGTTGGGCGCACGCACGGCGCGCTGGAACTGACCGCGCAGGCGGAGATCCTCGACCGGCGTCCAGTTGGCGAACACGTGGTAGGTGTCGGTGGTGAAGCTGTTCTCGACATTGCCGCCGTCCGTCGTGTAGTCGGAATAGCGGTAGGCGCCACCGATATCGAAGCGCTCGATGAAGGGCACGTCCGCGATCACGGGCACCTGAGCTTCGAAGAAGATTTCACTGACGCGAATCTCACCCGAAACCGGGAGCGTCGGAC
>CAYYZR010000020.1:0-23337 GCA_964476005.1 uncultured Halomonas sp. | reverse complement strand
CACGGCCGTTGCTGCTGTCGGTGCGGTTTTCATGCCGGGCTAGTTTACCCGCGCGCACAGGCGGCGATTGCGGTCAGAAAAAGCTTTTAACCACGAAGGGCACGAAGAGCACGAAGAAAAAGTTCAAGCCCGAAACGCTTCGCGCTCCGCGCAGAGTTGTTCAGAGGTTCCTTGACCCGCCTTATTCATCACCCCTTCCGTCGCGAGGGGTTGTCAGGCCCTGTGGCTGTGGCGTTTTGCGACCGAGCGCACCGGAAGCGTACTCGCCTGTCCGGTGAGGATGCGCGACCGAGCAAAACGCCGCAGATGCAGGGCCTGGCGGCGCCGCAGTAGAAAGGGTGGTGAATAAGACGGGCTTAACCGAAAGTCAAGCCCGGTATTCAAAGGACCGTCTTTTCCTTCGTGTTCTTCGTGCCCTTCGTGGTTGATGCTTTTGCCTTTGCCTTTACCCCCTCAAGAACGCTCAGACTCCTGATGTCCGGGCCGCATCCAGAGCGCGTACAGCGCCGGCACGAACAGCAGCGTGATCGCGGTGCCGACGATCACGCCGCCGATCAGCACGTAGGCCAGCGGTCCCCAGAAGCTGTCGAACGTCAGCGGCACGAAAGCGAGCGCCGCGGCCAGGGCGGTCAGGATCACCGGTCGGGCACGGCGCACGGCGGCTTCGACGATGGCTTCGAACGGCGGCTGGCCGTCGGCCAGGTTGTCCGAGACCTGCTGGGTCAGGATCAGGGTGTTGCGCATCAGGATGCCGGCCAGGCCGATCAGACCCAGCAGCGCGACGAAGCCGAACGGCTGGCCGAACAGCAGCAGCGCCAGCACCGCGCCGATCAGGCCCAGCGGCGCGGTGGCCACCACGATCAACGTACCCGAGAACGAGCGCATCTGCAGCATGATGAAGATCAGCATCAGCGCCACCATCAGCGGCATCAGCTTCTGGATCGAGGCGTCGGCCTTGCCGGACTGCTCCATCGATCCGCCGATGTCGATGCTGTAGCCGTCGGGCAATGACGCGCGCAGCTCGGCCATGCCGGCCCAGAGCTCGTTGGTCACGTCATTGGGCTGGGCGCCGGCGACGTCGGCCTGAAGCGCCAGGAACGGCTGCCGGTTGTAGCGCCAGATCACCGGCTCTTCGAAACGCATCTCGAGTTCGCCGAGCTGCGAAAGCGCCACCTTGCGCCCGTCTTCGGTCTTCAGTTCCAGGCCCATCGGGTCCACCGGGCCTTCTTCCCTCAACCCGCGCACAAGCAGCTGCACGGTCCGGATGTCCTGCCGAATCTGGGTCACGGCGAGCCCGTGGCTCTGGTATTCGAGCTGCTCGGCGACGTCGCGCGGGGTCAGACCGATCAGCCTCAGTCGCTCGATATCCATATTCAGGAAAGCCGCAGGCGCCCGCTCGTCCCATTCCAGGTGTGGATCGACAATATTCGGATGTGCGTCCATCAATGCCCGTAACCTGTAGCCTATGTCGCGCAGTTTTTGCTGATCCTCGCCAATGATGCGAAATTCAACGGGCCAGATCACCGGCGGGCCATACAGCAGTTGCGAAACACGTACCCGCGCCTCGGGAAATTCTCCGCTCGCAATCCGCCGCTCGAGTGCCTGCATCACACGATCGCGGGCATGCTCGTCCTCGGTCACGGCAATGATCTTGGCGAACGCCGGGTCGGGTTGCTCCGGGTTGGCCGAGATGAAGAACCTCGGCGCGCCCGCGCCGATATAAGCCGACTGCGAGCGCACGTCATCCATCTCGTGCAGCGCGGCCTCGACCTTTCTCGTCGCGCGATCGGTGAGGCCTATCGAAGAACCCTGGGGCAGGAAAACGCTGACCAGCACCTCCGGCCGGTCCGAGCCGGGAAAGAACTGCTTGGCCACCGGTCCGGCCATGCCTGCGACCGCCAACAGCAGGGCCCCGAGGGTCGCCGCCACCACGGTCAATCGACGCCGCACGCACCACTCGATCATGGCGCGCAGTCGACGGTAAAGCGGTGTTTCGTAGGCCGACGAAGAATGACCCGACAGACCGCCGGCGCCCGATTCGGGCAGTATCGTGACCCCCAGGTAAGGCGTGAACGTCACGGCAACGATCCACGAAATGATCAACGCAAACGCCAGCACCCAGAAGATATTGCCGGCGTACTCGCCCACCCCGGACTGGGCAAATCCGATCGGGACGAAGCCGGCCGCGGTCACCAGCGTCCCGAACAGCATCGGCGCGGCGGTCGCGCGCCATGCGAATGCGGCGGCGTCGACCTTTTTCAGGCCTTCTTCGATCTTGACCAGCATCATCTCGATGGCGATGATGGCATCGTCGACAAGCAAGCCCAGCGCGATGATCAGCGCGCCCAGCGTGATCCGGTCAAGGTTCATCCCGACGGCCTGCATCAGCAGGAACGTCAATCCCAGCGTCAGCGGCACCGCGATGCCCACGATCAACCCGGCCCGGAAGCCGATGGCCAGGAAACTTACCGCCATTACCACCAACACCGCGATCAGGAATTTCAGCTGAAATAAATTGACCGCCTGGGCGATGGCCTCGGCCTGGTTGGTCAGCACCTCCAGATTCATGCCCAGCGGCAGCTTCTCGCGCTCGCGCTCGATGAAGCCGGCCAGGCGTTCGCCCAGCTCGAGTCCATTGGTATTGGGCGACATCACCACGCCGAGCACCAGTGCGTCGTCGCCGTCGGCGCGGATCATGAACGACGGCGGGTCCTCGTAGCCATGCCGTACGGTCGCGATGTCGCCCAGCCGGAACAGGCGCTGGCCCGACCGGATCGGCACCGCGCGAAGCTGGTCGAGTTCGGAGACGTCGGTGTCGACGCGCAGGTAGACGCGCGGGCCGGCCGTATCCACCTGTCCGGAGGGCGCCAGCGCGTTGTGCGCATCTATGGCGTCGAAGATCTGCGCCGGAGAAATGCCCAGGTTGACGAGTTCCGCGTTGTCGAATTCGACGAACACCCGTTGCTCGCGCTCGCCCAGCAACAGCGCCTTCTGCACTCCCTCGACGCGCTTGAGGCGATCCCGCACGTCCTCGGCAACGCGCACCAGGTCGCGCATCGGCAGGCCCGGAGCGGTCAGCGAAAGCAGGCTGAAATAAACGTCGGAGAAGTCGTCGTTGACGTTCGGTCCGATCACGCCCTGCGGCATCCGGGGCTGCTCGTCCCACATCCGCTTGCGCACCTCGTAGAACAGCTCGACAACCTTTTCCGAAGGGGTGTAGTCGTGGAATTCCACCATCAGGTCGGCCCGCCCCGGCCGGACCGAGGTCTCGATCCGGTACAGGTTTTCCACCTCCTGAATGCGCTTTTCGAGACGATCCACGACCTGGTCCTGCATCTCCTGCACGGTCGCGCCCGGCCATTCGGCCGAGACCATCAAGACCCGGACGGTGAACGACGGGTCCTCGGCCCGGCCCAGCGAGACAAACGCATAGGCGCCGCCGAAGACGGCCAGCAGCAGGAAGAACAATGTGACCGAGCGCTGCCTGACCGCGATGCGCGAGAGATTGGGGATGGGCATATCGAAACCGGCCTAGTCGAGCGCGCGAACCGGCATGCCGGACTGCAGCAGGTGCGTGCCCAGTGAAATCACCGGTGTACCGATCTCGAGATCGCCGACGATGCGTGCATTTTCGGCATCCATGTCCAGCAGCGTGATGCGCACCGGCTCGGCCCGCCCATCGCGGATCACCCACACCTGCGGCCCGTGCCCGCGCTCGTTGATCGCACCCACCGGCACTTCGAGCACGGCGCCGGCATCACCGCCGGCGTCCAGTTCCACCTTGACCACCGAGCCCAGCCGCAGCGCGGCGGCGCCTTGCGCGACGTCGGCCTCCGCCTGGTCCGGTTCGACGAACGAATAGCGCGCTTTCCAGGTGCGGGTGACCTGGTCGGCCGCGCCGGCAGCCTCGCGCAGCGAAAGCGTTGCCATGGTGGCCTCACCCTGCACGACGCGACCCGATTTCGGCACGCCGAAGCGCTCGGGCAGAAAGACCTCGACCTCGGAATCACCGTCCTGCGCGATGACGCCCAGCGGCTGGCCGGCCGCGACGACCTGGCCCGGCTCTCCGGTCACCTCGATAAGCGTGCCGCCGCGGGTAGCGGCAAGCTCGGTGTAGCCGAGGCTGTTTCGGGCCTGTTCGAGACGCGCCCGGGCGGCCTGTACCCGTTCGCGCGCGCCTTTCTCCACCAACCGAACCTGCTCGAACACCTGCTCGCTGATGAAGTCCCGATCCAGCAGATCCCGGTTGCGTCGGGTCTCGGCCGCGGCGGTTTCGAGTTCGGCACGCGCGGCTTCGAGATCGGCACTGGCGACCGAAACGGCCTGCGCGTAATCGCGGGGATCGAGCCGGAAAAGGACTTGTCCGGATTCGACGCGGTCGCCGGCATCGACTCGGCGCTCGAGGATGCGGCCGTCGACCTGGAAACTCACCGGCGTCTCGAACCGTGCCCGTATCGTGCCCGACAACCGCGCGCCACCGGGTTCGGCCGCGCGCACCGGACTGGTCATCACCAGCCTCGCCGAATCGGGTGGCGGCGCATCATCTTCGTTGGCACAACCGACCAGGGCTGCAACGAGCAGGCAGAGCGCAGTGCGAGTCATCGGCAACATTCCATGAATGGCGATCCGGGATATTTGTGAACGGGATCGTATCGTAATCGAATATACTCGCCGAATGGTGAAGACCAGCCCAGGCAGACCGGTAGACCTCAACAAGGACCGCGACATCCTCGCCGCCGGCCGCGCCTTGCTGTTCGAGAGCGGCCCGCAGGCGGTCACGATGGAAGCGGTGGCCCGGAAGGCCGGGGTGGCCAAGCCAACGCTTTACCGGCGCTATGCCAATCGGGACGAGCTATTGGCCGCGGTTGCGATGAACGAGTCCGAATCCATGGCCGGCCGCTTCCGGGTCGCGCCGGGCAGCGTCGACGACCTGCGCAACGCCCTGGTCGATTTCGGCTGTCGCCTGACGCGCTTTCTGCTGAGCAGCGATCACATCCGTTTCATTCACGCGCTGGGCGCGTCCACCGGCATGCCCCAGGCCACCCGTGAATCGATATTCAGGCACGGTCCGCTTGCCACGCGCGACCGGCTGGCCGAGTGGCTGGACAAGGCCAACGCGGCCGGACTGCTACGCTGCTCCGATCCGGCGTGCAGCGCCGAGAAGTTTCTCGGCATGCTGATGGGGCTGGACCTGGTGCGAACGCTCTACCACGTTCATCCGCCGCGCGAGGTCGAAGTGCTGAGCACGCACGTGCAAGGCACGGTCGACGACTTCCTGACGCTGCACCGTTCCAGCTGACCCGCTACGCGGCGCCCGCGCAGGATCAACGACGCTGTTGCTAAGTTAGTAGACTGAAGGCGTGCGTACCGCTCCGACATGTCCATGTCTGATTCAGCGCTGTGATCGAACCGGATCCGGCAGATGTTCGACAATCGCCTGAGCCAGTTCCTCCGCGCCGGCGCCCTGCCGCTGATCGTCGGCGTTCTCGCCGCGCTGGCGGCACAGCTGTTCGTCGCACTGGTCGTGAAGCTCAACAACCTGCTGTTGATCGCACCGTCCAGCCGCGCCCTTCTCGAAAGCCAGTCCCTGCTGATCATGACGCTTGCGGTGCCCACCGCTGGCGGCCTGGTGGTTGGCTTGATCAGACATTTCACCGGCACGCATGCCGCGCATGGTCCGGCCGAAATCATCGCGGCGGTTCAGACCCGCAGTGGCGAATTGCCGGCCCGCTCGGCATGGGCCAGCGCCTCGTCCAGCCTGGTCTCGCTGGGTTCAGGCGCGGCGGTGGGCGAATACGGCCCGCTGGTTCACATGGGCGGCAGCCTGGGCAGCACGCTGGCCCGGCTCTTTCGCAGCGACATCACCACCGTCAACATCGCGATCGCGTGCGGGGTGGCCTCGGCAATCTCGACCGTGTTCAACGCGCCGATCGCCGGCATTCTGTTTGCCCACGAGATCATCCTGAGGCATTTTGCCCCGCGCGCGTTCGCGCCGGTGGCGCTGGCTTCGATTGTCGGCTATATCGTCGGCAACGCACTGGCCGTGCGTCAGCCGCTGCTGGCCACCGAACAGATCGGCACGCCGCAGTTCTGGGAATTTGGTCTGTTCGCCCTGCTCGGCGTGGCCGGCGCCGCACTGGCGATCGGCTTCATGCATGCAATCCTGTTTGCAACTCGGGCGGGCGCAAGGATTCGGCGCTTGCAGATGCTCAAGCCGGCCCTGGCCGGGCTTGTGCTGGGTGTGACGGCGCTCGCATTGCCGGAAGTCATGGGCATGGGATTCGACTTGCTGCTTTCGGTTACAAGCGGCGCCATGCTGCCGGTCGGCGCCTTGCTGGTGATCATGACGGCGCGCGTCGCGGCGACAGCGATGTGTCTCGGCCTCGGTTTTACCGGCGGCGTATTCAGTCCCGCCATGGTCATCGGCAGCCTGCTCGGAGCAGTGTTTGGCGTCGCGCTTCACCAGGGCTTGGGCCTGCCGGTCACGAGCTCGGCCATCTACGCCATATGCGGCATGGTCGCGGTCACAGCGCCGGTGATCGGCGCGCCGGTCACGGCGGTGGTCATCGTCATGGAGCTGACAGGCAGTTATACCTTGACCATCGCAGCTCTGGCCAGCGTGGCGATCTCCAATGCGATGGTATCGCGGCTGTTCGGGCGATGCCTGTTCGATCGCCAGCTCAGGCAACGGAAACTGGACCTGTCGGCGGGTCGGACCAAGGCAATCCTGGAATGGCGCGACATCGCGCCGCTGATCAGCGACAATTTCATCTCGCTGGATGACGATGCAAGCGCCGAGCAGGCTCGCAAAGCCATGCTGAAGCGGCATCTGCACCAGGCTTTCCTTGTCGACGGCAACGGCATCTACCAGGGCAGCGTGCTGGTCAAGGACGTGCTGACCGGCGATTCCGACCAGCCGGCGATCGAAAAGCGCAACCGCGACGACGTCGTGATGCTGGAGCATCTGAGCATCTGGCGCGCCATGCAGCGACTCAAGCGGTTCGACGGCGAGAGCGTCGCGGTCGTCAACGATCACGGCAAGCTGGTCGGCGCACTTTATTCGTCCAACCTGATCAGCGCCTACCTGGATATCCAGGCCGCCCTGCGCGCCGAGGAGCAGATCCGGGCCGAATGAAACCGTCGCGCCCGCACAGAGTCATTCAGAGGTTCGGTAATTGCGCGGCCAGAATCTCGTCGATGCGGTTCGCTTCCACCGGCCTGCTGAACAGAAATCCCTGGACCAGCTGACAGCCCTCCTCGATCAGCACCTCAAGCTGTTCCTCGGTTTCGACACCCTCGGCAACCACCTTCATTCCCAGCGCCTGTCCGAGCCGGAGCGCTGAAACCACGAGTTGCCTTTGGCGATGGTCGCTGTCCAGGCTGCTGATGAAGCTGCGATCGATTTTCAAACTGGTAAACGGGTGGTCGCGAAGATAACTGAGCGAAGCATAGCCGGTACCGAAATCGTCCATCACGATACCGATCCCGCTGCGGCGCAGTGCCTTGAGCGTGTGAACGACCTCGCGCCGGCCGGGCAGCAGGACACCCTCTGTCACCTCGATCTCCAGGCCCGCACCTTCCAGCCCGGCCTCGTGCATCGCCCCGATGATCTTGTCGGCCAATCGTGGATCGCGAAACTGTCTCGGCGACACATTGACCGAAACGCAGAAGTCGGGCGCCAGGTCCGCGCGCCACTGCGCCACCTGGGCGACTACGCGATTGATGACGAATTCGCCCAGTTCCTGGATCAGCCCACCCTGTTCAGCGACTTCCACGAATTCGTCGGGTGACACGTTGCCGAGCTCGGGATGGCGCCACCTGAGCAGCGCCTCGGCGCCTATGCAGGCACGGTCCGACAAGCGGACAAGCGGCTGGTAGTAAAGATGAAGCTCATCGCGCGCGACCGCGCCGCGCAGTGCTTCCTCGAGTGCCAGTTGCCGCTCCACGGCTTCGTTCATGCGTCGAGTGAAGAACTGGTAACCGTCACGGCCATTCTTCTTGGCGTGATACATGGCGGTGTCTGCGTTGCGCAGGAGATCGTGGGCCGTGTTGCCGTCATGCGGCGACAACGCGACGCCTACGCTGGCAGTCAGCATGAACTCGCGACCGGAAACGACCAGCGGCTCGTGAAACGCATCGATCACCTTGCCGACCGAAGCAATGACATCGGACACGAGCTGAAAATCGTCCAGCACGATCACGAACTCGTCGCCGCCGATGCGCGAAACCGTATCCTGGGCGCGAAACAATCGCTGCAAACGCGCCGCAGCGTCGATCAACGTACGGTCGCCGGCCTCGTGACCCAGCGTATCGTTGACTTTCTTGAACTGATCCAGGTCGAGAAACAGCACCGCGACCTGTGTTCCGTTGCGGCCGGCGCGCTTTAGCGACTGCTGAAGCCGATCGAGCACCAGCACCCGGTTGGGCATTCCAGTGAGGTTGTCGTAATGGGCGAGGTTGAACAACTTCTCTTCGGTTGCCTTGCGCTCGGTAACATCCTGAGCAAACCCGCGAAGACTCTTGACCCCGTCTCCCAGATCGACCAGTTCGGCATGCACCTGCACCCAGCGCAGTTCGCCGTTGTCCGGTCGGACGATCCTGTGCTGGATACTGTAGGTTTCGCCGGTTTCGACCGTTCTTTCAAGCGCATCGGCAACCCTGATGCGCTCGTCGCGCGGCGTTAGACCAAGCACCTGCTCCCGCGTCAATGGGCCGGCCGCGCAACCGGTCACGTTGCGCCACTCGGTCGACGCCACGAACTCCTCTGAGCCCACCTTCCACTCCCAGCTGCCCATGCCCGCCAGCGCCTCTGCGTGCGCGCGCAACGCCTCGCTGGCGCGCAACTGCCGCTCCTTGTCCATGCGTTCCGCGGCCACCCCGATAAGGTCGCCCAGGACCTGAAGAAGCGCCGCTTCCTCGTCGCTCCAGTCGCGTTTCTCGTGCACCGAATCGAACCCGATCAGGCCCACCAGTCGTTCACCCGAAAAGATCGGGAGGCTGATCAACGACTGGATGTTTTCTTCCTCGAAGAGGCTTTTTTCCGCCCTCCAGCGGTCGTCCAGACCAGCCACGTCCGGCAATGCCGCGCGCTCCTTGCGCTTCAGCCTGGCCAGCAGCATCGGAATGGTCGTCGAAGGAATGTTCTGGAGGTTGTGTATTTCCGCGGTTATGCCCGGCGCAACCCATTCGTGCGTGTTGCTGTAGTGCGCGAGATCGGGGCTGAAGCGGATCAGGTAGGCACGATCGGCCCGACACCAGCGCCCGATCTTCTCCAGCGTTTCCGAAAGCACGGCGTCGAGGGTCGCCTCGGCCGCTTCGAACAGGTCGCGAGACACGTCGACCATCAGGCGCTGCAGTCCGGACACATACTCGAGATCGCCCTGGATTTCCTTCAACTCGCTGATGTCGATCATTACACCGACAAGCTTACGCGGCCTGCCGTCCTCGACAACCACGTTGACGATATCGCGCAACCAGACAATCCGGCCGTCGTGAGCGATCATGCGGTAGTCGAAGCTGTGCTTCTTCAGGTTCCGGACCGCACTGACGCAATAATTCAGAGCCCAGTCCCGGTCCTCCGGATGCATGTGGCGCTGCCAGAACCCGGGATCGGACGTCCACTCCTGCGGCGAATAGCCCAGCAATTTTTCGGACTCCGGACTCACGTACCTGAACGCCATCGTCTCCGGGTCACCCTCCCATATGATTGCCGTAGTCGATTCAACCAGGGAGCGGTAATGCCGATGCTGTCGGCGTGCGATTTCCGCCTGCTCGGCCTGCTGCAACTCGGCCCGGATGTGGCCAAGCGTCTTGCGCGAAAGCTGCACGCTCATCGACATCAGCGCTGCAATATAAAGCACGATGAGCAAGGCGGTCGCGGTTGCCATCTGGGAATCCAGCAGCAGGAATCTGGCGACGAAAGGCAGCAGCGTCGGCAGCAAAAAAAGCCATGCACACTGCCAGCGTGCAGCCAGATTCACGACGCCGCCGGCACCCAGCCCGGCAACGACGAAGGTCAGCAGGGCCTGGTCGTTGGGCGTGGTCGGTGAAAAGAATACCCAGGCACTCGAGCCCCAAACAATCGCGGAAAAAAAGGTCTGGTTCCGGTAACGGGCGTACCACTTGGGACTGCTTTCCGGAAGCGGGTATTCGCTGCGATAAGCCATCAGCAACGAGAATCGAGTGATCGTGAAAAGCACGAAAACCGACAACCAGACGAGCTGCGGCATGCGCGGCACGAGATGCCAGTGCGTTGCAACAAGCACCAAAGCCACAAGAGACGTGATGATCAGAATGCTCGGCAGCGACCCATACAAGTGCCTGTTCTGCTCGGCGAGAACCCTGTGGTCACTTTCCCGCCAGTCTGGTGTGTCATTGATTTCCGGCACTTGGCAACCTGTTTTCCACTTTTGTTTTCCACCACCCTTGCTGCTGCACTGCCGTCAGCTCCCGACGTGGAAGGATAGCGAATCAGCCCGGCTCAAGCGGCACTCGTTTGTCAGACGGCGCCGGAGCATTCAATCCAGCCCGCACCGGCCAAGATATGCGCGGATGACATCGAATGGCGCCAGATTATTTGAACCAGATGGAAAGTGCAATCGCGCGACACGGCTGGCGCGACGACCGTGCCGGATACAATGTCGATCATGAATCAATCCCGAAAACGCCATCTCGCCGTCGCCATCATCGGCGCCGGCTTTGGCGGCATCGGCCTGGGCGCGCGACTGGTCGGGCACGGTCTGCACGACTTCCTGATCTTCGACCGTGCGGCCGGCATTGGCGGCACTTGGTGGGCCAACCGTTACCCGGGATGCGCCTGCGACGTACCGTCTCACCTGTATTCGCTGTCGTTCGCACCGAATCCGGACTGGACCCGGCGGTTCGCGCCGCGCGCCGAGATCCAGGCCTACCTTGAGCGTTGCGCAGCCGGTTTCGACCTGAAACCGCACCTGGTGCTGGGCACCGGCATCCGGCGCGCGGCCTGGGACGAGCAGGCCGGGATGTGGCAGTTGACCGACGACCACGGCAAGACGTGGTCTGCCGATGTGCTGGTGTCGGCCATCGGCGGTCTGTCGCGACCGGCCCGGCCGGACATTTCAGGACTGAAAGAATTTCGCGGCCCGGTGTTCCATTCGCAGCAATGGGACGACTCGGTCGAGCTGGCCGGCAAGCGCGTCGCCGTGATCGGCACCGGGGCCTCGGCCGCGCAATTCGTCCCCGAGATCGTGAAACAGGTGGATTCCCTGGACGTCTACATGCGCTCGCCGCAGTGGATTCTGCCGCGTCCCGACGCGGCGATCGGCCCGCGGCGGCGAAGCCTTTACCGGCGGATCCCGCTGCTGCAGAAAATCGCGCGCTTCGCCATCTGGCTGATCTCGGAAGCGCGCGTGCCGGGTCTGGCCTGGGACAGCCGGCTGGCCGGGTTTCATCGCTGGCTGGCCCGGCGGCACTTGAGACGACAGGTGCCCGACCCCGAAGTACGCCGCAAGCTCGAGCCGACCTACGACATCGGCTGCAAGCGGGTCATCCTGTCCAGCGACTTCTACCCGGCACTGATGTGCGACAAGGTTTCGCTGATCGACTGCGGCATCGATCGCATCGAGCCGGACGCCGTGGTCGATTCGCAGGGACAGCGCCGGCCGACCGATGCAATCGTTCTCGGCACCGGCTTCCGGGCGACCGATCCGGTGCCCGAAGGGATGATCACCGGTCGCGACGGCGTCGATCTCGGAAAGGCCTGGAAACCCGGTCCGGAAGCCTGGCGGGGCGTCGCAGTCAGCGGGTTTCCCAACCTGTTCCTGATGATGGGGCCGAATACCGCGCTGGGCCACAACTCGGTGATCCTGATGCTGGAAGCGCAGACGGAGTTCATTGTGCGCGCGCTCGAACATCGGCGCGCGTCGGGCCAACCGGTTCTGGAGATCAAGCGGAGCGCCCAGCGCGACTACAATCGATGGTTGCATCGGAAGCTGGCCGGCACGGTCTGGAATTCCGGCGGCTGCTCCAGTTGGTACCTTCACCCGGAGTCGGGCCGCAACACCACCCTGTGGCCCGGATTCACCTGGCAGTACATGCGGCTGATGCGTCGCTTCGAGCCGGCTGACTTCGAGACCCGTTGAACCCCCCGGACCGGCGGCCGATTCGGGCGCGCTCTCGATATTCGGTTGCGCTCAGATGTCCCAGCGCGCCCGAATCGCATCGCCATCCACGGGTCGACTGATGAAGTATCCCTGGCAGAAATCGCAACCGATCGAACGGAGAAACTCCAGCGCCCATTGCGACTCGATGCCCTCGGCCGTGGTCATGATGCCGAGCGACCTGCCGAGTTCGACGATGGACCTTACGACGTTGCGCGACTCTTCAGATTCCTCGGCCGACATCACGAACGACTTGTCGACCTTGATCTCGGAGAACGGCAGGCGGACCAGCTGCAGCATCGATGAAAACCCGGTGCCGAAATCATCGATCGAAAGCTGGAAGCCCATGACCCTCAGTCGCGTCAGCAGCTCCAGCGAGCGCACCGGGTCGCGCATGGCGCTGGTTTCGGTCAGTTCGAAAATGATCCGGCCGGGTGCGACGCGATGACGTCGGCAGCGCCTGCCGAAACGATCCACCAGCACCTCGTCCTCGAGGCAGCGCGCGGACATGTTCAACGACAGCATGACGAGGGGTTCACTGTCCTCGGGAAGACGCAAGCCGCTGAACCATGCCAGCGCCATGTCCATGACCTGGCGGGTCAGATCGGCCATCAAGTCGGCCTCCTCGAGCTGCTCGATGAAACGATCCGGGTAGACCACACCCCATTCCGGATGTCGCCAGCGAACCAGCGCCTCGAGCCCGGCAAGCGATCCATCGGCGCAGTTCACCTTGGGCTGATACTCGAGGAAGAACTGCCGTTCGTCGAGCGCGGTGCGCAGCGCATCGATATCGATCGAAGGCCCGCTGGGCGCGCCGGATCGTTTCCTGAAATCTAACGCCTCGCCAGCGGTACCGCAGCGACTGAGCAAGGCTCGCACATCTTCCCGGGTAAATGGTTTGGGCAGAATGCCGGCGATGTGCAGCCCGTGTTCGCGCGCCGATCGGCCGGCGGCGTCGAGCACGCGGTGTCCGACGCCGCTGGTGATGACGACGCTCTCGTTGAACTCGCGCCTGGCAAGTTCTGCCAGCACCTGGACGCCGTCCATGCCGGGCATCACCAGGTCGATCGCAACGGTGCTGGGACGCCATTCGCCGACCAGGTCCAGGAATCGGTCGGGATCGCAGGTAAACCTGACGTCGAACCCCTCCCGCCTGGCGATGAGTTCGAGCGTGCGGCCCACGAGCTCGTCGTCGTCGACGATCAGCAGTCGTTGCCGGTCCGCCTGTGGCTTAGTCTTTTGGTTCATTGGTTCTCCCGGCGCGCCTGCGCCAGCGCTTCACTTACTTTTTGTGCCAGTTCGCGCCGCCTGAACGGCTTGCTCAACAATCTTACGCCCGGGTCGAGGCGTCCATGGTGGACGATCGCGTCTTCGGTATAGCCCGACATGAACAATATTGCGATTCCGGGACGCATCGATGCCGCGGCGTCGGCGACGTCGCGGCCGCTCATGCCGCCCGGCATCACGACATCGGTCAGCAGCAGCTCGATCGGCTCCTCGGTTGCGAGAATCTTCAGCGCTTCGGGCCCGTTTCCGGCGACCCTGACCTCGTAACCCAGCGATACCAACAGGTCATGGGTGTATCGACGGACGAGCTCGTCATCCTCGACCAGCAAAATAGCGGCGTCTCCGCCCTGCATGTCCGACGTGGCGACCTTCTGCTCGGTTTCGACTTCGGTCTCGCCGCCGGGTGCTCGCGGCAGATACATCTTGACGGTGGTGCCTTCCCCGGGTTCCGAGTATAGCGCGACGTGCCCGTGCGACTGCTTGATGAACCCATAGACCATCGACAGACCGAGCCCGGACCCGCGCGCCTTCTGCTTGGTGGTGAAGAACGGCTCGAAGACGCGCTCGATGTCCTCGGGCCGAATGCCCGAACCGGTATCCGAGACCGTCACCAGCACATAATCCCCGGGCGCAACGTCGGCTCTCGACTCGGCATAGGCGCGTCCCAGCGATGCATTTCCGATCTCGATCGTCAGCCAGCCGCCGTTCGGCATGGCGTCGCGTGCGTTGACCGCCAGGTTCAGCACTGCGGCTTCGAGCTGCGCCGGATCGATCAAGGCAGGCCGGGCATCTGCGGCCGCCCTGAACTCGAGTTCCACGTTCGCGCCCAGGGTCCTGGCCAGCAAGCCCTGCATTCCCGCCAGCAGGGATTCGACGTCGACCGCCCCGGGCTCCAGCGCCTGGCGTCTTGCGAACGCCAGCAAGCGCTGGGTCAGCTCCGCGCCGCGCCGCGCTGCCGAATCGATCATCTCGGCCAGTTCGGCGGCCTCGTCGTCTTTTTTTCTGAGCGTCTCGCCGAGCATTTCGGCATTGCCCTGGATGACCGTCAGCAGGTTGTTGAAATCATGCGCAACGCCGCCGGTAAGTTCGCCGACCGCCTGCAGCCTTTGCGTGCGCGCCAGGATTTCGCTTGTCTTGCGGCCTAGAATCATTCGCGCCACGTTCATTGCAATCGAATCGAGCAGGTCGCGCTCTTCGGCCAGGAACGGCCCCTCGCCATCGGGCTGCGGCGGGCGCTCGCGCGAATAGCCGACTTCGATCCAGCCGATGTCCTCGCCCGCCACCCGCACACGACTGACCATGGAAGCGGCGGGCTCGGACCAGGTCCCGCCGACGAACCGGTCGCCGTTGATTTCCATCCTGGCCATCGATACGTCTTCGTGCATCAGGTGGGCCGGTATGATCTCGACAATCTCGGCGCAAATTTCCTGCGTCGAGTTGGCATCATCGGTCGTCAATTCAAGCACCCGGTAGGAACAGCGCTGCTCCTTGATTCGTTCCTGCAGCATGGCCTGGAAATCAGCGCGCTGTTCCATCGCTCGGTTGAAGAGGTCGGCCACCCCGCCCAGTTCGTCCTTCCTGTCCTTCCCGTCCAGCGCGATCCTGGCCGACGAGTCGCCGGCGCCGAAACGTCTGGCAGCGGCGCGGAATGCGGCCAGGGGGCGACGAATGCGGTAGAAGACGATCCAGAAGACGACGCAGCCCAGCGCAATCACGATGACCGCAACGACAAGGAGCAGAACCAGCGAACGCTCCACCACGGTTGCAATCCCTCGATTGCGGTCGTCGATGATCCGGTGCATTGCCTCGAGCGCGCCGGATTCGTGAATCCTCAGTTGTTCCATGATCGGGCGCAGCCGGCGATCGACGACCTGTTCGCCGTCGTCGGCATTGCTCCGCATGCTTTCAAGCGCGCTGTCGGCCAGCGACTCGATCTCATCGAGGTGAAGCCGGGCCGATATCGCAGCCGGGTGGGCCTGGGCTTCGAGCATTTCGTTCAGTTGTGCGGCCTGCGCGGCCAGGCCGCGCAGGATATCGGGCTCGACATGCATGTGGTTGAGATACCGGATGGCGACATCGATCCGGTAGGCCCCGTCCCGGACCTCGATCAGCCGCTCGACGGCCTCGAGACTCTCGGTCGTCCTGTGCCAGGTCACGAGACCGGCTCCGAGGACGAGGAGCACGGTAAGTGCCGCGGTCACCAGGCTGGCGGTCGCCAGGCGCTGCAATCTCATCTTGCCACCCGCTGTTCACGAATCCAGACCGGCAGCGTGACGGCAGCCGGGCGATAGCGCTGCATGGGCTCGCGGGCGATGAATCGGGCCGGGCTCAGGCGCGGCGGCTCGACGTCCAGAAGACCCGCCCCCCATTTGAGCTTGTCGGTCACGTTGTAGAGCACCGGCCAGTCCAGCGTCAGCTTCCAGGCCACGCGCCCATGCCGCGACCAGCCCGGTGGCTGATCCAGCAGCGTGGCGGCGCGCGCCGGATTCGAATGCAGAAGGTCGACGGCCAGTGAATAACCATGAAGCACTCGCCGGACCGCGTCGGGATGGCCGTCGATCATCGGCTGCGTGGAGACCAGGAGCCAGCTCACCGAATCCATGGCGGCGAGCGGGAACAGGCGACCAGCGGCACCCAGCTGGTCGACAATCCGCTCGCTGTAGGGCGTCCAGGTCACGACCGCATCGACGCGGCCGTCCGCCAGTGCGTCGGCCAGTTGTTCGGGCGCCAGGTCGACCAGGCGAACCGTCTCCGGGTCGATCCTGTGGAAGTCGGCAAAGCGGTCCCAGCCGTAATGCGCCGAACTGCCGCGGAGCAGTCCCACGGCAAGCCCCCGGAGGTCGCGCGGGCGTTCCACGCCGCGCGCGGCGTCGGCGATTACGTGGTGCGTGGAGTTCGACAGCCCGATCGAAGCGATCACCCGCGGCCAGCGCGCTTCGGCCGCACCCTCGGCTTCCAGGCGCAGCAGGGCCATGGCCAGCGGCACCCCGGCCATCAGCGCGAAATCGGCCTCGCCGGCCATGAGTCGTTGAAGTGACTGCTTGCCCGACTCGGCCAGCTCGACCCGGACCTCCGGGCCCGAATCGGCTTCGATATTGAAATAGCCGGCCGCATCGGCAACGCGGGTGGGTGCATCGGTGATCCAGTTCGATCCCGAGACGACCAGCGGCCTCGAACCGGCGTCTCCGGCGTCGGCCAGCAACCCCGTCGATACGGTCAGCAGCAGGACGATCAACCGCAACCGAATACCGCCCCGCATACGACCGGCATCAACGGCCATCCCGGCCGCCTCCATCGTCGCGCGGCTGGTCGAGCATTCGCCGGACCCTGAGGGCCAGTTCGTCGCGCCTGTAGGGCTTGCTCAGCAATTGCACCCCCGGATCCAATCGTCCCTGGTGCACGATTGCGTTTTCGGTGTAGCCCGAAGTGTAGAGAACCTTCAGGCCCGGGCGCAAGTCTTGCGCAGCCCTCGCAAGCTCCGGCCCGCTCATGCCGCCGGGCATGACCACATCGGTAAACAGAAGATCGCAGTCGATGCCCTGCTCCAGGAGTTGCAGCGCCTCCCGCCCACCGGCCGCCCGGCGCACCGTGTACCCCAGCTGCGCCAGAACGTCACCGGCAAATTGCCGAACCGACGGTTCGTCTTCCACGATCAGAACGGCTTCGCCGCGGCCGGCGGCGGACCGCATCGCGGTGACGCGAGGCTTCGCCGCCGCCAGCTCGGCCCGCGGCAGATACAGCCTCACCGTGGTGCCCTCGCCGCGTTCGGAGTAGATGCGAATGTGTCCGCGGGACTGCTTGATGAAGCCGTAGACCATGGACAGTCCAAGGCCTGTCCCGCCGCCTTTCGCCTTGGTCGTGAAGAAAGGCTCTACGACCTTGTCGAGATGCTCCTTCGGTATTCCGATTCCGGTATCCGAAACGGCCACCAGAACGTACTGGCCGGGATCCACATCGGGATGATGGGTAGTGTACTCGTCGTCGATGCGGACGTTGGCAGCTTCCATGGTCAGGCGGCCGCCGCCGGGCATCGCGTCGCGTGCGTTGATCGCGAGATTCATCAGCGCACTCTCGAACTGACTGCTGTCGATCATCGCCGGCCAGAGTCCGGCGCCGTGCGATATTTCCATTTCGCACTGCTCGCCCAGCGCGCGGCGCAGCAGGTGCTCCAGGTCGCGGATCAGCCGGCCGACGTCGACCGGCTCCGGCGCCAGCGGCTGGCGCCGGGCGAATGCAAGCAGCCGACGCGTGAGCTCGGCGCCGCGCATCGCGGCATCGCCGATGGTGCGAGCGACCGGGGCCAGATCTTCGGAGTCTTCAAGGCTTTCGGCCAGCACCTCGGAATTGCCGAGAATCACGGTCAGCAGGTTGTTGAAGTCATGCGCGATACCGCCGGTCAACTGGCCAATGGATTCCATGCGCTGAGCCTGGCGGAGTTGGGCCTCCAGTTCGCGTTTTTCGGTGGTGACGCGGAAGTAGATCGCCAGCCCCTCCATTGAGGGGTAGGCACTGATCTCCAGCCAGTGCTCCAAAGGCGCGTAGAAGAACTCGAAATGCGCCGACGAACCCGACTCGACGGCATGATGATACTCCTGCCAGACAATCGTGTCGCGGGCCGCCGGGAAGGCCTCCCAGATGTTCCGGTCCAGCAGTTCGTCGCGAGTCGACGCCACCAGCTCTTCGCCGGCCCGGTTGATATAGGTGATATTCCAGTCGGCATCGAGCAGCAGAAAGGCGTCCGACATGTTTTCCAGCACGCTTTCCAGCCGCTTCGAAAGCTCGGCGTGCCGGGCCTCGGTCCGCTTCTGACTGGTAATGTCCTGGAAGACGCCGATCAATCGCACGACCTGGCCGTCGGGACCGAATTCGGGCTCTCCGGCGACGCGGACCTGTAGCCTGTGCCCGCCGCGGGTTTCGACCTCTGCCTCCATATCGAACGGTACTGCTTTTTCGTATCCGCGTCGAATTGCTTCCTGGACGCGATCGCGATGCTCGGGCGGATACAACTCCAGCGTATTCGACAGCGGCGGCACGTCACCGTCGCCCCATTCGAGAATGTCGAAGATCTCTGGCGACCAGAACACCTCGTCGCGCTCCAGGTCCAGCGACCATCCGCCGACGCGCCCGATCCGGCCGGCAATGCGCTGCAGTGCACTGGCACGTTCCAGTTGCATCTCGGCACGCTTGCGCAGGGTCGTGTCTTCGACCACGCCGATCAGACGATCCGGACGGCCGTCCCGTCCCGACTGCGCCGACAGCCGCACCCGCCCCCACACCTCATCGCCGCCAGGCCTGATGAAACGCTGCTCCAGGGTCTCGGGATGGGTATCGCCGGAAAGCAGTCGACGCATAGCCGAACGCACCGCTGCGCGGTCGTCGGGATGGGTGACCTGGTGATAGTTCAGCGTCGCCAGCCTGTCTTCGGGACAATCCAGGAAGGTTGCAAAGACCCCGTTGGCCTGCTCGAAGTCCCCGGTGCCGGAGACCACCACGATTCCGGTGGCGGCATCTCGAAACAGCTTGCGCAGGCGGCGTTCGCTGATCGCCAGCGCTTCGTCCTGGCGCTGGCGCTCGATCGCCAGTCCGGCGACATCTGCCAGACGCTGGCCCAGCTCGCGCTCCCATGCTTCGGGCCTGCGCGGCTTGCGGTGGTAGGCGGCCAGGCTGCCGACGACGCGCTTGCCGGAATCGTGTATCGGCAACGACCAGCAAGCTCTCAGGCCCATCTCATCGGCAAAGCCGGCAAATTCGCGAAATGCCGCATCTTCACGCAGGTCGCTGACAACCCGGCTGGCGCCGGCATGAATTTCAGCGCCGCACATGCCGGCTTCGGGACCGACTTTCATCGCCCCAAGCGCGCGTCTGAACGAACCGGACAGGCTGGGGGCAGCCACGTGGGCGACATGTCCGCCGCCCGGCGTCAATAAAATGATCGAGACGACCGTGTCGGGCAAGGCATACTCGAGTCCATCGGCGATCATGTCCATGATCCGGTCGACCGGCCCCCGATTCGAAATTGCGGCAAAGGTCGCGGATTCGATTTCACTGATGCGACGTGCGCGCAGCCGCTCGCTGATGTCGGTGGCCACGACCAGGCGGGCATCGCGGCCGTCCAGTTCGAGCTCGTCGGATGCGATTTCGACATCGATCTCGGTCCCGTCGGCGCGCAGATGGCGCCATGCGCCGGTTCGGCGACCCTCGGGCGAGACGCCGGCGAGGTACCGGTCCAGTCGTTCGACCTCGCCGCGGGGACGAATGTCGCGAATGGTCATTTCAAGGAAGCGTTCGCGCGGATAACCGTAATGCTCGATTGCCGCGCGGTTGACCTCGAGGAAGCGAAGTGTCTCCCGGTCGAACACCCACATCGGCATGGGGCTGCCATCGAACAGCTGGCGGAAATATTGCTGTTCGCGCCGGGCGTGCGCCTCGGCCCGCCGCTCCAGGGTGACGTCGATGTGCATGACCACCGCCTGGCGACCGTTCGACGCGGGCAACGGGGCCACCAGCAACCTGAACCAGCGGGTTTCGCCGTCCGGCGTGTGGCAGGGGTAGTCCATCGAGAATTCATCTCGATTCCCCGCCAGCACGTCCCGAATCCCGTCGGCGCTGGCCCGCGCGTCCCGGGCGCCGTCGCCTTCGGCACGATCGCAGGATTCAAGATAGTTCTCTCCGACCTCTGCGACAGGGGACGACGCTTCGTCCAGCCGCTTTTCGCGCCAGGACGCATTGGTCGCGACGATGCCGCCGTCGGCGTCGAGCAATACCACCTTGGCCGGCAACGCATCGAGTATTGCGCTCAACCGGGCGGCATTGGCGTGCTGCTGTTCGCCGTGGGCGCGCAATGCGTCCTGGGCGCCCGACAGCAGGAACGGCAGACCGTCGGGCAGCAGCACCGCGTCCACCCCGTCGTCGGTCAACGAGCGGATTTCACGCTGGACCTCGTCGAGCCTGGCGATCAACTCGGCAAGCCGACGCATGGACTCGGTCTGTTCGCCGCGTTCGGGCATCAGGACGGCGCCCCGCAGGCCAGTTTCAGAATGTCGATCAGCGGCCGGTCCCGGCTCAGGTCGCCGAAAAACCACGAAACGTCGTCATCCAGTACAACCCGCAGCGCCGGCGTCAGCATGACCCGATCCTCCAGCGCCCGCCGACCCTGGTCGAACACGTCTACGTATTCGACCGCCTCGGGATCGATCCCGAACTGGCCGACCAGACGCTCGAGCTGGTCCAGGGCGTGCGCCGAATTCACCGAGCGCCCGGCGTGGTATAGCGTCATGGAAAAAGCTTCAGCCATCCTGACGCTCCGGGGCGTCGGAAAGTTCGTCGCCGCCGCGCATCCTGCGCACTTGCCGGCTGGTCTCGGTCGCCTTCTCCGACTGATCCGCATCCGATTCGAGCAGCGCCTGGCGCTCGCGCTGCCTCGCCTTCAGCTTGCGGGTGATCGCATCCAGCCTGGCTTCCAGTTCGGCCGTTTCCGCATCCAGTTCCAGTCGTTGCCGTTCCAGCGCCTTTTGATGGCGGGCATGGCGGGCCTGCTCTTCGCGCTCCTTCTCGTAGCGCAGCGCCCCCATCAGCACCTTGCCGCCGGCGGTGTAGACCTCGGCAAGATCGACCCCGTCGTCGCTCAGCAGGATCTCGCGGACCTGATTGGAATGTCCGGTGCCGCGGGATTTGATGATGGAGAGCCCGCGATTTCGCTCGCCGGCGGCCTCCTGGTAATCGAGATGTATCCATGTATCGGCAATCGTCGAAACCTGCAGCGGCGTCCCCTCCAGGGCAGTGCGGTCTCTGTCCACCAGGCTCGAGCACAACAGCGTCAGGCCCTGGTTCTTGGCCCAGTCGACCAGGCGCTCGACCACGCTGTGGGCGAACCGGTTGTTGCCGCGCTTGGCCAGGGCCGACACGGGGTCGATCACCAGGCAGCGCGCCTGGTGATCCACGGCTTCGCGCTGGATCTTCATCAGGTGGCTCTCGGCGCTGCCGCTGACCGAGCGCGCCGTGACCATCCTGAGCAGACCTTCGTCGATGGCCGCGGAAAGATCGATGTTCACCGATTGGAGGTTGCGCACGAGTTCTTCGGCGCGCGAGTCGAAACTGACGAACAGCGTCTTCTCACCGCGTTCGCAGGCGGCCTTGCTGAAGGCGCCGCCCAGCGTGGTCTTGGCGGTGCCGGGCGCACCGGTGAGCAGGATGCCGGCGCCGCGGAAATAGCCGCCGCCCAGCATGGCGTCAAGCGCTTCCACGCCGCTGGAGACGCGCTCCGTGGAGATCGACGACGGCGGCTCCTCGTGGCCTTTCGAGAGCGCGACCTGCATGCCGTTTTCGCCGATCACGAACGGCGCGGGATTTTCCTCGAACGACGCGCCGCGATACTTGATGACGCGTACGCTGCGGTGGGCCACGCCGTCGATCATCTCGTGGGAAAGCCGGATCGAACAGTCGACCATGAACTGCAGAAACTCGAGCTGCGCGACCAGCGTCGATCCGGCACCCAGCTTGTAGGTCATGAAGGCGGTGAGTTCACGCTCGGCCAGCCAGTTGTTGAGCAAGTGGACCTGCTGCTGAATCGAGCGACGGTCGTCCATCAGCGCCAGCACCACGTCGATTGCATCGAACACGATGCGGCGCGCGCCCATGTCCTGAACTCTCTGATCCAGGCCGGCCAGCAGGCCGTTCAGATCGAACCGCCCCGACTGAACCCATTCGGGCTGCGGCTGAGCGTCGAGAAAGAACAGGCGCTGATCCTGAAGTTGGGACAGGTTCCAGCCGAAGCTGGCGGCATTGGCCTTGAGCCTGGCGGCGGATTCCTCGAACGCGACGAAGATCCCGGGCTCGCCGAGTTCGCGCGCGCCGTGCACCAGCGCCTGCAGGGTCATCACCGTCTTGCCGGCGCCGGGCCCGCCGGCCATGAGGGTCGTCCGGCCCGCCGGCAGCCCGCCGCCCAGCAATTCGTCGAAACCCTGGATGCCGGTGGGAATCTTTTCGATACCGCTGTTGCCGGTATCAGACAGGTCTTTCATTGCAATACTCCCGGTCGCGGTGCAAAACGCGGCATGCGTTCAGAATTCGGGCGACCTGTTTCAAGGTTTCAACGTGCCGCCCGCTCAGGCCGGCACGCGAGCTAACGTAAGATCGGAGGGTTCTCGGAGGAATGAATCGATACTTTCACGAGCATCAAAGATATATCCAGAGCGCATCAAAATCAAGCCCGATCCGGGGAAAAATCATTTGGCAACCGTGACTTACATCTTGTCGACCCGCTCAACGAACCCCGACCAATGCGCACTGGCCATCCCAGCATGGACACGGGTACGTGCCGGCCGTCACGCCCGAGCGCGGCGATTTCGGCGCAGCCCGACACCGCGCAAGCGGCCTGTCAGGCAGAATCGAATCCTGCACTGAAACATTCAGAGGTTTTGCGACAATGACGTCTTCGAAATCGGAATCCGCGCGACTGTTCGCCGTCTGCCTGGGTGGCCGGGCCGAAGGCTGCAACGTGGAGCTTCACGACGTGGTCTTTGCCGTCGGCGATTCGCTGGAGGACGTCCACTTTCAGCTGCTGGACCGCTGGTTCGGCGACGCCGGCGGTCTGCATGTCGATGCCTGGGCCGAAATCGATCGCGTTCCCGGTTTCAGGGTTTCACTGAAAAAGACATCGCCGCCGGCCGGGCCCGGGCTGTATTTCATCAACATCGGCGGCTACGTGGCAGGAGAGTTCGGCGAACGCCATGCCTACGGGTTTTACGCGGGCGCCGGCAAGGCCGAAGTCAAGGCAGAAGCGAAACGGGAACTGCTGACCGGCAAGGAATCCGTACACCGCGACGATCTGTTCGAAATCGACGATGTCGTCGAAGTCGACCCCGGCGACGGCTGGTACGTTCACCTGGCGCCCGATCCCGACGCCGGCGCACCC
>CAYYZR010000019.1:0-23412 GCA_964476005.1 uncultured Halomonas sp. | reverse complement strand
AGTTCGATGACCTGCCCGGAAAGCTGCGAACCGACTTCCACCGTGTTCAAGGCCCGTACCGAGCCCACCGAGGACACGATACGCGTAATGTCGCCGCGCTCGACCGGGTCGGCTTCGATGCGGTTGCCGCCCGGCTGGCCGCCTTTGGGCCAGAACAGCCATGCGGCCATTGCGATTGCTGCAAGGCCTGCGGCCGCAAAAAGTTTTAGTTTCAAGACATTGGTACCTGTTTGGATCGGTCCGAATGTGACGTTTCGTGTCACTCCGATGCCGAAGCGGGCTCGAAAATTCGGCCCGGTCTTACGCAAGATCAATTACTTGCAGTTGCTTTATACATTATGGCATCGTTATTGTATTTCTTTTGACGTGACACCGGCATGAGCAGTTGTCGGCCTGCATCCGGCGATCCGTCAGCAGTGAATGGCAATCGCGATCGAAAACGGGCATTGGGAGGATTTTCGAATGTACGAGACCAGTCGGCGCAACGGCGCATCCGCTCGAGTTCTGTTCGTCGATGATTCTCGTTTGATGCGCTTTGCCGCCAAGCGCTTCTTGTGTCAACACTTCGATGTCGTTGCAGCACAGGACGGCCAGCAGGCCTGGAAGCTGCTGCAGCAGGATGATTCAATCAAGGTCGTGATTACCGACCTGATGATGCCCGAGGTCGACGGAATCGAATTGATCCGCCGAATCCGCGAGGCTGAGCACGGTCGGATCCGGGCATTGCCGGTGCTGGTCGTGACCAGCGTCGAGGAAAAGGCGGGCCGGCGTCGGGCTCTCGATGTCGGTGCCAACGATCTGGTGCCCAAACCATTTTCAGGTTCCGACCTCGTCGAGCCTGTGCAGGCCTATCTGAACCTCTCCGTTGCTCGACCAGGCAGCAGATCACAGCCGATCTGTCTGGCCAACATCGAGAGCACCCGCAACGGCCTTGTGCATCGGCTGGAACAGATCAGCAGCTTCCACGATCGACACGGGCTGGAGTTCTCGATTCTGCATGCCCAACTCGACGACTACCACGCAATCGCTTCGCGCCACGGCTTGAATTGGGCGGAGTCCATGATGCGTCACCTGGAACGCGTGCTGGCCCGCGAGGTGCGTGTCGAAGATACGGTCGGGCGCAGCGACGACGCCGTTTACAGCATGATCCTGATGGCGACGCCGGCGGTTGGCGCCAAGCAGCTTCGGGCTCGGCTGCGCGAACACCTGGCGCGAAATCCGGCCCGCTTCCCGGGGCGAACGATGGCCCTGAATGTGAGTTTCTCGATCCAGTGTCCCGGTGCTCGCGAAGGCCATTCAGCCGACGCCACGCTCAAGGCGGGCCTGGCACGGTTGGCTGAACCGGCCAACGTCACCCGCCTGGTGGACCGCATCACCGCCTGATTTCGTCGGCGCAGCCCGTCGCGGTTGCAGGACGGGCTGCAAGGCGCCATTGGCAGCGCCCGCCGATTCGGCTATTCTCAAGGCATGGGATTGGGGCTGAGGATCAGATCGGCGCACGACGTTCAACGCATTCGACATGCGGTGAATCGGCTCATTCCGTTGATTCTTCTGTCTCTCATCGGCTCGCCCTTGCAGGCATTGCCGGTCGCCGTCGCTGATTGGCTCACGACCGCAGACGGCCTGCCCAACCCGGATGTGGAGGCGATCGTGCGGGATCGCGCCGGCTATGTATGGATTGGAACGCGCGGTGGGCTGGTGCGCCACGAGGGCGTCCGCCTTAACGTGCTTCGACGCGATCCGGACCGGCCAGGCTCCTTGCCGGGAGACAACATCCTGACCTTGATGGCCGCGGCCGACGGGGACGTGTGGGCCGCGATATCGGAGCAAGGGGTGGTGCGCATTCGCGGCATCGAAGTCCAGCACCACTGGGCCAACGTGGGTGACGGTGGGCCCTTGCGCGGCAATTACGTCTGGTCGTTGCAGGAATCCTGCGATGGCGCCGTCTGGGGCGCCTATGCGACCGACGGCGTGGTCCGCATCGATCCCGATAGCGGCGCGGCCAGACACTTCGAACCGGGAGAGCTTGGCCTGCCCGATACGGGTTTCGGGCTTCAACTTGTTGTCGATCAGTCCTGTCGCTTGTGGCTTCTTCGCACCAATGGCCTGTGGCGGGTCGAAGCCGACGAACCGTTTGGTTTTTCCTCGGTGCTGGCGTCGGGCGAAACCGGCTTGCCGGCATTCCTGTCCATCCAGTTCGCCGGGCCCGATCGTGCCTATGTGACGGGCAGCGAAGGTCTGCTGCATGTCGATCTGGCTGCCGATGACGGCGCTAACGCCGAGATCATCGAGTCGTGGAATCTGGGCGTTTCGGTCAATGTGGCCCGGCCGGCCGATGAGGGCAAGCTCTGGCTGGGTATGCGACGCGGTCTGAACCTGTTCGATCCAGCCACCGGACAGGCGAATCCGGTTCAGTTCGGACCCGAGTCCGCGAGCCTGTCGACGGTTCAGATCACCGACGTGGTGGCCGGGGCCGAAGGCGAGGTCTGGTTTGGCACGACCGGCAAAGGTGTTGCCCGCCTGCCCCCGGGCTGGCGCGGCTTTCATCCCGTCCGGCCCCGCGTCGATGATGATCAGATCAAACGCGTAACCAGCATTGCGGCAGGGCCGGACGGCTCGCTCTGGATCGGGAGCGCGAATTACGGCGTTCATCGACTCGATCCGGATACGGGAGCGTCGCTTGCAACAGGCATCAAGCTGGACGCCGAGAACCAGGAAGTCATCGGCCTTGTGGTAGATGATGACGCGGTCTGGTCGCTGGACAGGCGCAGTCTTGTGCGCAGTGATCTCGGCACTGGAACGGTGCGCAGGGTTATCGCGCGTGGCGGCGATCAGGAAGACCCGTTTGAATTTGCCGCGCCGGCCGGCGACGGTGGTATCTGGCTGGGTAGCGACAGCGCCTACCTGCTTCGGCTCGATGCGTCCGGCCAGGTGATTGATCGATGGGGCGCCGACGCCGGGCCGAATCGAAGAATTTCCGATTCGGCGCTTCGCACTATTGTGCCCGGGCCAGACGGCGGGTGGTGGCTGCTGGGTGCGGACGCACTATATCGCCAGGCCGAAAACGGTGCCTTCGTCGAGGCCTGGCGGCCGGAAAACGCGACCCTGATAACGCTTGCGTTCCACGGTGATCGCCTATGGATTGCCGCGGACTCCACGCTTGAATCATTTCGCCTGACAGGGGGCGCGCTGCAACCGGAAAAGCGCTATACAGCCGGAAGCGGGCTGCCCCCCGGTCGTGTTCAGTCGTTGGTGCCGCGGACAGACAATCTCTGGCTGTTGATGAGTATCGGACTGGCGCGGCTGGATACTAAGACCGAAAGATTTCGCCTGTTCTCGGGACGTGAAGGCCTGATGCAATCGGAGTTCAACGCCGGCGCCATGGTGGAACTCGATGACGGCAGATTTGCCGCCGGCACCAACGACGGTCTGCTGCTGGTCGACCCATCCGAGATTCAGCCGGCACCGCGGCCGCCGCCGGTTCATCTGATCTCGGTGCGCGCCGGCGACAGGCTGATCGGGTTGAATGGAAGCAGTGATAGAACTGCGCTGGATTTCGGCTGGAGACAGAATTCGCTGGAGTTCAGTTTTCTGGCGCTGTCCTACATCAACCCGTCGCAGAATCGCTACCGTATCCGTCTTTCGGGCTGGGATGACGAGTGGCAGGAACTGGTCGGGCAGACGACCCGCTTTTTCAGCAACCTGGCCAGCGGCCCGTACGAATTCGAGGTTCAGGCCGCCAACGTCGATGGCGTCTGGAACCGCGCCGGCGATCGGGTGGCCTTTACCATCGCCCCGCCGCCATGGCGTTCCGCGCCGGCCTGGATCGCCTATGCGGTTATTGCGCTGGCGGTCACCGGAAGCGGCTGGCGTACGCTGCTCATGCGGCGCAGGAGGCACGAATCATTGCGCCGTGCCCAGGCGCAACAGCAACTGGCCGATCGCCAGCGCGAGTTGCTGCAACGTCTGAACCGGAGCCTGGAGCCTGAGAGCCTGGCGCGTACCATAGGCGAGGCGATCATGCAGCTCACCGATGTCTCGCAATGTCAGGTTGGCTTCCTTCAGGCCGATTTCCCGCGAGATGTCTGGTCTTTCGGCGACTGTGAGCCGCCACCGGCGCGGGCTCGATTCGATGCCGCCGTTGCCGGAGACGAGCCCGGGCAGGTGGTTCGTCTGGGTGGAAAGCACGGTCCGCTGGCCGCGGTCTGGTTGCCCGAACTTGGCCCGGACCGGCAAGAGGTCATGCGCGGGCGACTGGATCTGTTCGCCCAGACTGCCGGTCAGGTACTCGAGAATGCACGCCTGTTACTCGATGTGCGCAAGCTGGCGCGCAAGGCCAGCGAAGCCAGCGAGGCAAAGTCGGAGTTTCTGGCCACGATGAGCCACGAGATTCGCACGCCGCTGCACGGACTTCTGGGCATGATGGAGCTGTTGGAGCAGGGCGGGAACGATCCGGCGCAGCTCGACATGCTGCGCACCATGCGCGGGTCGGGGCGCCAGCTGCAGCGAATACTCAACGACGTTCTGGATCTGTCGCGCATCGAGGCAGGTCGGGTCGAACTGGAAGAACGGCCGTTCGAAGTCGTACCGCTGCTTGAACGCGTCATCGACCTGCACGCTTCAAACGCCTTTGCCGGCGGCCTGGATCTGCGGCTGCGGATCTCCGCCGACCTGCCGCTGATGGCGATCGGAGACGCTGATCGCATCGCACAGGTCTTGGGAAACCTGGTGAGCAATGCCATCAAGTTCACCGCCTTGGGTTGGGTGGAGCTCGACGCCAGGCTCGACGCTGCCGGGATCCTGGTGCTTGCGATAAGCGATTCCGGCCCGGGCATCGATAGCGAGGTTCAGGCGGAACTGTTCGAGCCCTTCACCCAGCTCGAATCGGCATCAACCCGCAAGCACAGCGGCACGGGGCTGGGGCTTGCGATTTCCCAGCGCCTGGTCGATGCCATGAAGGGGCGCATGACGCTGGACAGCGAGCCGGGTCGCGGTAGCCGCTTCAGCGTATTTCTTCCGTTGCCTGGCATGCGCCGCCAGTCGCCGTTTTCGCCGGCGCTGCTCGAAGGCCTGCGCCTGGCGGTGGCCCTGCCGGCAGCGGACCGACGTATAGTGCTGCGCCTGGCCCGGCGCTGGTCGCTGGAACTGACCGCTTCGGTGCCTTCGTCATCGCCGAAAGGACGCGACTTCGATGCGCTGATTTACCGCAAGGATCGGTTGCGGCCGGATTTCGTGCAGGCCTGCCGCGATGCCGGTGTGAGCTGCTGGCAACTCGGTGACGAGACCGCCGGGGCACTGGATGGCGTGCCCCGATTGCGTGCACCGCTGACCGAGTCGCGCCTGATCGGCGCACTTATGGACGTTCGCTTCGCCCGACTTGGCCGGATTGGCGCTGGCTGACCCGGCGTACAGTTTCGACCAGCACCTGAACGTGTTCCACGGGCACGTCCGGGGTGATGCCGTGGCCCAGGTTGAAGATGTGGCCGCTGCCCGGCCCGAAGTCCTCCAGCACGTCGGTCGCGGCTTGCTCGATCACCTGCGGATTGGTTGTGAGAACGACCGGGTCGAGGTTGCCCTGCAGCGCGACCCGGTCGCCGACCCGGCGTCTGGCATCGGAAAGACGGGTGGTCCAGTCCACGCCCAGTCCCTGACAGCCGGTGTCGGCCAGCGATTCGAGCATGCCGCCGCAGCCCTTGGCAAACAGGATGACCGGTGTGTGCGGTGACACTTCACGGATCCGGTCGACGATGCGCTGCATGCCGGCGAGCGAAAAGCGCTGGAACATGGCCGGCGACAAGGCCCCCCCCCAGCTGTCGAACACCATCAGCACGTTGGCACCCGCCTCGACCTGGGCCAGCAGGTAGTCGGCAGTGGTATCGGCCAGGTGCCGGATCAGCGCATCGGCATCTTGGGGATGCTCCATGAGCATTTTCTTGGCCAGCTTGAAGTCCTTGCTGCTGCCGCCCTCGATCATGTAGGTGGCGACCGTCCATGGACTGCCGGCGAAGCCGATCAACGGCGTGTCTTCCGGCAGGTCGCGGCGAATCAGGCGTACGGCGTCCATTACATAACCGGTGGCCTCATTCGGATCCAGCCGCGGCAGGGAATGAATCGCGGCCGGGTCGCGCAGCGGCCGCTCGAATTTCGGTCCCTCGCCCGGCGTGAAGCCCAGCCCAAGCCCCATTTCGTGCGGCAGGATCAGGATGTCGGAAAACAGGATTGCCGCATCGAAACCGTAGCGCCGGATCGGCTGCAAGGTGACCTCGGCCGCCATCTCGGGCGTACCCGCCAGGGTGAGGAAATCGCCGGCCTCGGCGCGCGTGGCCAGATATTCGGGGAGATATCGACCGGCCTGGCGCATCAGCCAGATCGGGGTGCGGTCCACCGGTTCTCGTCTGAGCGCACGCATGAAACGACTGTCGTTGATTTTGGCCGGGATGGGGGAGGTCATGATTCAAGCAGCTCCATAAGCAGATTGGGTTCGATGTCGTCGCGAATGCTGGCCGCGCCGAGTGCGTCCAGCAGGATCAGACGAATCCTGCCGCCGCGGTTTTTCTTGTCCAGGCGCATGTGCGCCAGCAATTCCTTCGCCTCGACGTCGCGCGGCGGATTCGTCGGCAGGCCCAGCGAACCGAGCAGCCGGGTGAGACGTTGCG
Source organism: uncultured Halomonas sp. (assembly GCA_964476005.1). Classification (GTDB taxonomy): domain Bacteria; phylum Pseudomonadota; class Gammaproteobacteria; order Xanthomonadales; family Wenzhouxiangellaceae. The sequence continues at coordinate 16,756 of CAYYZR010000019.1, read as the reverse complement.
CGTCTTCGGCGGCAATCATGCCGAGTCGGGCGCTGAGATGCGCAGCCAGATGCATGCCGATTGCAACCGCTTCGCCATGGCGGTAGCGAGCATAGTCGGTGGCAGTTTCGATCGCATGGCCGAACGTATGGCCGAAATTCAGCAGCGCGCGCTGACCGGATTCGCGTTCGTCGGCCTCAACGACGGCGATCTTGTGCTGGACCGAGCGCGTAACGGCGATTTCAAGCACATCGGCGCGGCGTTGCAAGAGCGGCTGGATACTGCTTTCCAGCCAATCGATGAACGATGCATCGCGGATGGCGCCGTACTTGACAACCTCGGCGAGGCCGGCGAGATAATCGCGTTCGTCGAGCGTGGCAAGCGTCTCGACATCCACCATCACTGCGCCGGGCTGGTGGAATGCGCCGACCAGATTCTTGCCGGCTTCCAGGTTGAATCCGGTTTTCCCGCCTATCGCGGCATCGACCTGGGCCAGCAGCGTGGTCGGGGCCTGCACGACGGTGATGCCGCGCATGTAGCTGGCCGCGGCGAAGCCGGCCAGATCGCCGATCACCCCGCCGCCCAGCGCGACCACCGTGGCATCGCGCTGGGCGCCGATGGCAACGAGTTTTTCGAGGATCGCATGCCAGTTGTCCAGGGTTTTGGCCTGCTCGCCGGCCGGCAGCACGAGTTCGGCTGGCGCGAATTCTGCGGTTGTCTGGACCAGTCGCTGCAGGTAGTGCCCCGCGACCGTCCGGTCGGTGACGATCAGGATCGTGCCGGAAAGATGCTTGCGCCACGAATTCGAGTCGCCCAGCAGACCGCGTTTCAGCACAATCGGACAGCAGCCGGCGGCATGACTCAGTTCGAGGTTTGGCATCTGCTTTCTTGTTCGTTTTCCAGGAAGGAACGAATTGTACGTTCAAGCGCGCCGGCCATTTGAATGAGCGGACGATTCTGAGACTCGAATACCAGGTTTGCCAGCGATGCGTAGATCGGATTGCGCTGTTCGGCCATCGCGGTCAGGCGCGTTCGCCGGTCCGGCGCGGCCAGCAGGGGTCTGCGCTTGTCGCGCTCCAGGCGATGAATCTGCTGGCTGACCGAGGTCTTGAGCCAGACCACGGTGCCGTTGGTCCGAATGACGTCGCGGTTGGCTTCGCTGAGCACCGATCCACCGCCGGTGGCGATAAGCTGTCCGCGACGGGCTGCGATTTCGGCCAGCAAGCCGCTTTCGCGCTCGCGAAATCCCTGTTCGCCCTCGATCTCGAAAATAACGGCCACTTCAACGCCGCAGCGCTTTTCGAGTTCCTCGTCCAGGTCAATGAAGTCATAGCCGAGTTTCGGCGCGATTCTTCGCCCCAGCGTTGTCTTGCCGGAACCCATCGGGCCAATCAGGAAAATGTTTTCCACGGACAATCTGCCGTTGCTCGATGCTCTGGATGCTACATGAAATCGCACGCTGCCTGGCAAGAAGCAAGCCGGCGGGTTGCGTGCGCGAGGAGGTTAGGATTCACGTATGCAAAATGAAAATCAGGACAACCCGCTACTGACAGGCCTGGCGCCGGTGTACGCCGAATCGGCCAGGGTGCTCGTGCTCGGCAGCATGCCGGGTGCCAGATCGCTGCAGGCGCAGGCCTACTATGCGCATCCTCGCAACGCTTTCTGGCCGATCATGGCCGAAATCCTTGGAATGCCGTCTTCGCTGCCCTATGAACAGCGAATCGAGCGACTGCGGAAAAATGGGGTGGCGTTGTGGGACGTGATCGGCAAATGCCGGCGCAGCGGCAGTCTTGATCAGAAGGTCGAGCCGGATTCCATCGAGGTCAACGACTTTGGGTGGTTGTTCCAGGCCTGCCCCGACTTGTCGCTGCTGGCATTCAACGGTCGACTTGCGGAGAAGAGTTTCCGCCGCTACGTGGTGCAGGGCTTGCCTGCGCGCTTCGGCAAAATCGATCAGGTGTGCCTGCCGTCGACCAGTCCGGCCCACGCGGCTCTGCGTTTCGAGCAGAAACGGGACGCATGGGCGGGGGCGTTGCGTCCGGCACTGGGTCCATTCGCACACGCCTGAAGTCATTCGGCGTGGATCGGTATTGGGTACCATAAGGCTGGTCGAGGAAAGGTGCGGTTCGTCATGGTTCGTTTTTTTGTCGTGTTCTTGATCCTGCTGATATCGCTGTTCACCCTGGAGGTGCTCCAGCCGGTCCAGCAACATGTGATTCTCCCGTTCACCTCCGGCCTGGCCTGGATCAGCGTCAACATCATCGAACTGTTCGATTCGGGCGTTGCATCTGCCGGAAAGGTGATACGCGACCTGGAGTCGGGATTCGCGGTCTCGATCGAGCCCGGCTGCAACGGCGTAGAGGCGTTGATCATCCTGTTCGCCGCGATCTTCGCCTTTCCCGCACCGTTCAAGAACAAGCTGATCGGTTTCGCGATCGGTTTCGTCGCGATTCAGGCGCTGAACCTGGTGCGCATCATCAGCCTGTTCTATATGGGTCAGTGGAGCATGACCTGGTTCGAGTGGTTTCACCTGTATCTGTGGCAGGCGCTGATCATTCTCGACGCGCTGGTGGTGTGGCTGATCTGGTTGCGCACGCTGCCCGCTCCGCCCAATCGCGGCGGCGGTGGACCACCCTCTGGCAGCGAAAGCAGCGGGTCCCAGCCCGAACCCGAACCGCAGCAAGCCTGATGCCGTCCGACGAACGTCGCCTGCTGATCGCCGGTTGCGGCGACCTGGGCAACCGGCTGGCAGGCCGTCTGGCCGCGTGGCGGGTAAACGGGCTGCGACGCAATGTCTCGAGACTCGCGGCCGGTATCGCCCCGATCCGGGCCGACCTTTCGGATCCCTCGACACTGGATGCGGTGCGCGGCGACTGGGACGCCGTGATCTACACCGCCACGCCCGGCGAACGCACGCCGGAAGCCTACCGAAAGGCGTACTTGAGCGGCATGCGAGCGCTGCTCAAGCGCGTGCGTGCCGGTCGCCTGATCATGGTGTCCAGCACCGCCGTGTTCGGCCAGGACGACGGGTCCTGGGTGAACGAGGGCTCGCCGACCGACCCGCAACGCTTCAACGGCGAGATCCTGCTCGAGGCCGAGCGCGTTGCGGCCGAAGCAGGCGGCATCGTGATTCGTTTCTCCGGCATCTACGGGCCGGGCCGGGAATACCTGGTGCGAACGGTGCGCAACGGACCGGTCGAGTGCCGACGCGATCCCCCGGTCTGGACCAACCGGATTCACGCCGAGGACTGCGCGGCAGCGCTGGCTCATCTGCTTGAAATCGAGCGGCCCGAAGCGCTCTACCTGGCCAGCGACGCCTGTCCGGCGCCGCGCTGGGAGGTGCTCCAGTGGTTGGCCGAAAGGCTGGGCGTGCCGGGACCGGTCGATGCCGCGGACGATGCCGGCCAGGGCAAACGCGTTGATGCGAATCGACTGTTCGAGTCGGGCTTTGCGCTACAGTATCCGGACTACCGGACCGGATACGAGGAACTGTTGCAGTGAGATTGAACGAAGAAATCATCGAGCGGTTCAAGACGGGTTTCGACCAGGCGGTCAAGGCCGGAATTCCGGAACCCACGGCCATGACGCTTTCGACCGCCGGCGATGACGCTCGGCCCGCCGGGCGCGTGGTGCTGCTCAAGGGTTACGATGCCGCCGGCTTCGTGTTCTATACCAATACGCTGAGCCGCAAGGGACACCAGCTTTCGAACAACCCGCACGCTTCGCTGGTGTTCTGGTGGCGTGAAAACGAACAGCAGGTGCTGATCGAGGGCCGGGCGCACCCTGTGACGGACGCAGAGGCCGACGCCTACTTCGCATCCCGTCCCCGAGGCAGCCAGGTCGGTGCCTGGGCTTCGAAGCAGTCGAGCGAACTCGACAGCCGACAGAGGCTGGTCGACCGGGTCGCCGAACTGGAAGCGAAATACGAGGGCCGCGAAATCCCGAGACCGCCGCACTGGTCGGGCTACCGGGTCGATCCCGACCGCGTCGAGTTCTGGTACGGGCGGGAGTTTCGGTTGCACGAGCGGGTATTGTTCACCGTCGGTGACGGGGGTTGGGAGCGGAAGCTTCTTTATCCTTGAGGGCACCAGGCCGGGTGCGGCGGCTTTTCAGGTTCAAATTCAACTTCCAAAACCATTTCGCCGCGCGGTGATGAGGGCACCATCGCCTGATGTGGGCGACTTTTAGATTCAACTTCAACTTCATTTCGCCACGCGCTTCGCGCTTGCTGGCGACCTACTTTTCACAAGCGCCTGAAAAGTAGGCAAAAGCGCTTCTTACAGGCGGCAGAGGGTTGCGCTGCGGGTTGATGGGACGGGTGGTTAGGTGTTTGATCTCGGCATTGGCTCGAAATCTTCTTGTACGAGCAGTGTGTTCCGCTTTGGCGCCCGGGTGGTGGACGGATCTCGGCTTCGATGGCTATCGGAGCGGGGGCGTGGCGATTGCGGGGCGTTGTGGGCTTCGGTGGATGCTGAAGCGGGTTCCAGGTTGGGGTGGTGAGTGGGGTCGGTGGCCTTGCCGGCTTCGGAGTTCCTGCAATCGGCTGCCGGAGACTTGCTGCTTCTGGCTGCGCGTCGGAGATGCCGCCCCGACCGGCGAAACCTGTCTTCCCAGATTTTCGTAGGAGGCGTCTCCAGGCGCCGACGGCTCTACCCCGATCGCGGCCTGGAGACCGCTCCTACACGACGTTGCAGGCAGCGTCACCATGCCCGCCACCGGAAAAGAATCCCGACCGAAACCGGCCCGAACACCCCTCACCGCACCGGAACTGGAACCCGCTTCAGCATCCCCAGCCGGCCAGTGCCGGCACGGTCAAGACAGCCCCGCTCCGACAACCATCGAAGCCGGGGGCCGTTCACCACCCGTAAGCCAAAGAGGAACACTCCGCACGGACAGAAAGATCCGCAATCGAAACCCCACACCTGACACCAAACCCCCGCCCGCTCCGACCAGCACCGCCGCCAGCTGCCGCCTGTAAAGCGCATTTTTGGTTACTTTTGTTGCAACCGACAAAAGTCACTCGCCCGCAAGCGCGCAGCGCGGGGCGAAATGGTTTTGGAAGTTTAATTTGAACTTAAAAAGCCGCCGCACCGGCCCGGTGCCCTCATTCGGGAAGAGGCGTCTTCCGCCTTGCCAGGTCGCGCGCGATCCAGTCCTCGATCAGGTCCCGCCACGGCGTCTGCTCCGGGTCATGGCCGGCGTACATGCCGGCGTCGGCGCGCTGTCGCTGCGCTTCGTACAGGATCAGCGCGCAGGCGACCGATACGTTGAGCGACTGGGTCATGCCGAGCATCGGGATGACGATGTGCTGGTCGCAGGCTTCGGCCGCCTCGTCGCTGATGCCGAATTTCTCGGTACCCAGCACAACGGCAGTCGGCCGCGTGTAGTCGACCGAGCGGAAATCGATCGCGCGATCGGAGAAGTGCGCAGCAACGCAGGCGAATCCGCGGCGCCTGAGCTCGCCCAGGCCGCTAGGAGTGTCGGGATGCCGGGTCAGACCCACCCAGCGCTGGGCGCCCTGGGCGGTGTGGTTGAGCGCCGGCAGACCTCGATCACCGGGCACGGCATGGGCGTGCATGACGCCGACCGCATCGCACGTCCTGAGCACGGCGGCCAGGTTGTGCGGCTTGTGCACCCGCTCCATGAAGACGGTCAGGTCCGGCTGCCGCCGACACGCCGTGTCGATGATGCGTTGCTTTCGTTCCGGTGTCATTCGGGTATGGTACCCGGGTTGGATTGCAAACCACCGGGCGAATCGACGCCATCATTATCCTGCTTCCGTAATCCGTAAACCAAGACACCTGATGCCAAACTTCCTCGAAAACCTGAAAAAGATCATCCACCGTCACGAATCCGAGCCTGACGAGCAGGCGCTGCCTCGGGCGATGGCAGTTCTGCTTCTGGAGCTGGCCGTCGCCGATGCAGGCATCGACCACAGCGAGCGGCGCGTGATCGAACAGGCGATCGCCGGGAAATTCGAACTCGACGCCGGCGAAGTTCAGGCGCTGATCGAGGAGGCTGTCCGAATACAGCGCGAGACCCACTCGCTGCATGAGTTCACGCACCAGCTGCGCACCCAGCTTGCGCCGGATGTGCGCGGCGAACTGGTCGAGTGGTTCTGGAAGGTGAGCTTCGCAGACGGCCGTCTGGATCGTCATGAGGAGCATCTCGTCCGTCGTCTGTCGGATCTGCTTGGGGTGCCTCACCGGGAGTTCATGCGGCGCAAGCACCGGGCAGCAGCCGATGAATGACGGCCCGGCAGCCCGGGTCACCTACCCGGGCGAAAGCCTCAGCCGGTAAAGAACTGCTGCCTGAACTGTAATTGAAACGGCGCGCCGTCATGGTTCTCCGGCTGAACTTCGACGTTGAAATTCAGCGTTTCCTCGTTGTGGATACGAAATTGGCCGATGTAGTAGATGGCGCCCTGGTCGTTGATCTGGCGCAGTTCGATATCGCGCCGCTGCCCCGTCAGATTGGTGGCCGTGGCCGTGATGCGGGCCTCGGTTGGCTCGCGGTTGTCCTTTTGCAGAACCGTGACATTGAGCATCGCCTGGGTGCCGGCGCGCTGGATTCCGTAGACGCTGGCGATTTCCGGAGAAAGCATGTTGGTGTTGAGCGTGTTGTAGTGCACCTCGTAATCGCCGAACTCCTGCGATTGCTGAGCCAGTGCCGGGACTGCGGTCGCGGCAGCCAGTAGCAGCAAGGCCATCACATTGATTGGACGCATTCTTGTTTCTCCATCGATAGCGGTGAGTATAGTGGTGGGTTAAGTGCAGGCCGGGCAGCCGATTGTCCTCAATCCTACTCTCGGCCGGGCGGGGCTTGCAACTTCCTTCCGTAGTGGACCCGTGTCCAGACAGTTTGCATTCAAACGGTCCGATTCGATCTGCCCGTTGCCGAAATCCGGGCCCACGGACCGGCCCGGCCTCAATGTACGCCGATCAGAATCATCAGAAACTGAATGGCGATGATCGCGATGAGCGGAGACAGATCGATCCCGGCGATGCTCGGCACAACCCGCTGTATGGGGCTCAGGACCGGGCGCGTGAGCTGGTAGATCAGCGGGATGATCGGGTGGCGCAGGCCACCGCCGACCCAGGACAGGATGACCTCGGCGATGATCAGCACCATGTACATGACCAGCAGCATGCGGATCAGCCTGAAGAATGCGATCACCAGTGCCTGCAGCGGATCGGGAGCGAAGCCCGATATCGCCATCACCAGCACCACCGCGATGGTCTGTATGACAAACAGCAACACCACTGCCGCAGTGTTGAACCGACCGATACGCGGAACCACGCGGCCCAGCGGGCCCACCAGCGGCTGGGTGACCTTCAGCAGCACCTGGCTGACCGGGTTGTAATATTCGGCGCCGACCGCCTCCAGCAGCACGCGTAGCATCAATGCCGCGATGTACAGGCTGAATAGGGTCTCGATCAGAAAACCGAACGCGTTGCCCACTGAACCGCCCATGTCAGGAATCTCCTCCGGAGTCGTTGTCTGGGACCGATGCGCGCCCGAGATCTCGGCCGCGCCGAACGGCGGCGTCCACCGCCGCCTTGACCATGCCGTCAAAATCTTTCTGTTCCAGCATATTCAGCGCCGCGGCCGTGGTCCCGCCGGGCGAGGTGACCCGTCGCCGAAGCTCGCTGGCCGGTATGTCGCCAGCGGCCAGCATCGTTCCGGCGCCGGCTGCGGTCTGGGCCGCCAGGCCTTCGGCGGTTTCGCGGTCCAGTCCGGCGGCGTGTGCGGCATCGGCCAGGGCTTCGGCCAGGGCGAAGAAATAAGCCGGACCGGAGCCTGACACGGCGGTGACCACATCCATAAGGGCTTCGTCTTCGATCTCGAAGACGCTTCCGACGGCCTGGAACAGGTGCCGGGCCGCGTCCCGTTGAGTCTCGGTGCAGCCCGGCGCGGCATATAGGCCGGTGGCGCCGGCGCCGTGCAGTGCCGGCGTGTTGGGCATGACCCGCACCAGGGCGCGTTCGGCGCCCAGCGCCGAACGAAGTCTGGAGACCGGGATGCCGGCCGCCACGCTGACCACGACGCAGGCATCTTCAAGGGCGGTGGCGATCGAGGCGGTGACCTGGTCGATCACCTGAGGCTTGACGGCGAGCACGACCACGTCTGCCCCGGCCACCGCTTCGGCATTTGTCGACCGCGTCACGACACCGTAATCGCGCTCGATCGCGTTGCGAGTGGCGTCGTCGGGATCAGCCGCCACCAGCCGATCCCGCGGATGCCCCCGGGCGATCAATCCGCCCATCAGGGCGCGTGCCATGTTGCCGGCGCCTATCATTGCAATCGTGTGGGTATCGCTGTCGCTCATGCCGCGAATCTTGTCTGGTAGACGGCGATTCTAACCTGCATTGGCGCGCGGGCCGAACAGCGCAGTGCCGACGCGCACCATCGTCGAACCCTCGGCAATCGCGGCTTCCAGGTCGCCGGACATGCCCATGGAAAGCGTATCCAGAGCCGGGTGGTCGGCCTTCATCCGAAGGTAAAGTCGGCGCATGGCGGCAAATGCGGCCCGCGCTTGTTCGGGCGAATTGCCGGCCGAAGGAATGGCCATCAGACCGCGTAGTCTCAGCCCGGGGAAATCGGCCACATGCTTTGCCAGCGTCTCGGCCTCGTCGGGATCGCACCCGGCCTTTTGCGGTTCGCGATCGATGTTGACCTGCAGCAGCACGTTCAACGGTACCAGGTCATCCGGACGCTGCTCGCCCAGCCTGCGAATGATCTTGGGCCGATCCGCGCTTTGAACCCAGTCGAAGCGCTCGGCAATCGCGCGCGTCTTGTTGGACTGGATCGGGCCGATGAAATGCCACTCGAGTCCCGATCGGCCCAGCTGATCCTGCTTGGCGCTGGCCTCATCGAGATAGTTCTCGCCGAAGCGCGTGATGCCGGCGGCACGGGCACATTCAATATCCTCGGCCGGCCGGGTCTTGCTTACTGCGAGCAGAGTCACGCTTTCGGGGCGGCGTCCCGCTCTGGCGCAAGCTTCCGAAATCCGTTTTGTCAGCCTGTCGATGTTGATCGTCAGCAGTCGTGGCTCGAGCATTTTATCGGCGCCCCATAATCGGGTATGATCGTTTGCATTGTATGAAAGCCACGTGCGCAGTGCGTGGTTTAACAACCCTGGGGAAGGCTATGGATATCACCGAACTGTTGGCATTTACGGTCAAGAACAACGCCTCCGACCTGCATCTTTCGGCCGGTCTGCCGCCCATGATACGAGTGGATGGCGACATTCACAGGATCAACGTGCCGGCGATCGAGGCCAAGGAAATGTCGGATCTGGTCTACTCGACCATGAACGATCACCAGCGCCGCGATTTCGAAGCCGAACTCGAGGTGGATTTTTCCTACAACGTGCCCGGCCTGGCTCGATTCCGGGTCAATGCCTATCACCAGGATCGCGGCACGGGTGCGGCCTTCCGCGTCATTCCGAATGAAATCTGGACCCTGGAAGACCTGCAGGCGCCGCCGGTTTTTCGCGACATCATCGACGTGCCGCGCGGATTGATCCTGGTCACCGGTCCGACCGGCTCGGGCAAGTCCACGACGCTGGCGGCGATGGTCGATCATCTCAACAAGAATGTCGCAGGGCACATCCTGACGATCGAGGATCCGATCGAGTTCGTGCACAATTCCAAGAAATGCCTGATCAACCAGCGCGAGGTCAAGAAGGACACCATGAGCTTCAACGCCGCGCTCAGATCGGCGTTGCGGGAAGATCCCGACATCATCCTGGTCGGCGAGCTTCGCGATACCGAGACCGTGCGCCTGGCGCTCACTGCGGCCGAAACGGGCCACGTCGTGTTCGGCACGCTGCACACCTCGTCGGCGGCCAAGACCATCGACCGCATCATCGACGTGTTCCCGGGCGAAGAAAAGGACATGGTGCGTTCGATGCTTTCGGAGTCGTTGCGTGCCGTCGTGGCCCAGACACTGCTGAAAAAGGTCGGCGGCGGCCGGGTTGCGGCTCATGAAATCATGATTGCCACGCCGGCAATCCGGAACCTGATCCGGGAGGACAAGGTCGCCCAGATGTATTCGGCCATTCAGACTGGCCAGAATGTCGGCATGACGACACTCGACCAGAGCCTGTCCGAACTGGTTCGTCGAGGCCTGGTGGCCAAGCCCGAGGCGCGTCGAAAGGCCGTCGACAAGAAAGCGTTTGCCTGATTCGGCGGACGGATCGAATCGGAGCCGGCTGCGAGACAATGGCGGCCTGAGGCAAAAGGGGCTTGAAAGAAAACGAGGAGACCGGCAATGAGCGTAATCGACAGCTGGCTGAAGATGCTGCATGAGGAAAACGGATCTGACCTGTTCGTTACGGTTGGCGCGCCGCCATGCATCAAGGTCAACGGAAGGATAAAACCGGTCAACCGGGAGCCGCTTTCGAAGGAGTCGGCAACCAGTATCGTGCTGGGAACCATGTCCGAAGAGCAGGTCGAGCAGTTCAAGGCCGAGCGCGAACTGCAGTACGCCATTTCAATCGAAGGTTTTGCACGGTTTCGCATGAGTGCGTTTTACCAGCGGGGCTCGATCGGCGTGGTCTGCCGGCGCATCGAAACCCGGATTCCAACCTTCAAGGAACTCGATCTGCCGGAGTCGCTCGGAGACTTCGCCATGGCCAAGCGCGGCATCATCGTGATGGTGGGCGCGACCGGCACCGGCAAATCGACCACGCTGGCAGCAATGATCGGTCATCGAAACGAGAATTCCACCGGGCACATCATTTCGATCGAGGATCCGATTGAATACGTTCACCGTCATCGGCGCTGCATCGTCACCCAGCGCGAGGTGGGCATCGACACCGAGTCGTTCGAGATGGCGCTTCGCAATACGCTGCGCCAGGCGCCCGACGTGATCATGGTCGGCGAGGTGCGCACGCGCGAGGCCATGGAGCACGCGATCACTTTTGCCGAAACCGGCCACCTGTGTCTGACGACGCTGCACGCCAACAATGCCAACCAGGCGATGGATCGCATCCTGCATTTCTTTCCCGAGGAGCGCCACGGCCAGGTCCTGCTGGATCTGAGTTTCAACCTCAAGGCGGTGGTGGCGCAGCAGCTCATTCCCTCCATCGACGGCAGCAGGCGCCAGGTGGCGATGGAAGTTCTGCTGACGAGTCCGCTGGTTCAGGAAAAGATACGCAAGGGCAAGATCGACGAACTCAAGCAGATCATGAAGGATTCGGTCCATCATGGCATGATCACCTTCGACCAGAGCCTTCTGAAGCTGTACCAGGACGGCAAGATTTCCTATGACGAAGCCATCCGCCATGCCGACTCCGCCAACGAGGTTCGTCTGGCGGTCAAGCTCAGCGAAGGCGGCGATGCGGAGTCACTTTCCAGCAGGCTGCGCGATGTCGATCTGCTCGACAGTCAGTAGGCGGGTGAGGCGCCTGTCGGCAGGAAACGCAGAGCGTCTTCCGGACTTGCCGTGTTGAGTCGGCATTTTCTTAACCGGTGTTTAACCTGCCTGGGCGTAAACTGATTGTCGTCGTAGAACATATACGACTGGCCATCGGCCCAACATTGCTAGTGATTACGGAAACGGGGCACAACCCTGGCCCGGGCATCCGCCCGGGCTTTTTTTACGCTTGATGCGGTGCGGTTCGGCCGACACGGGAAGGCGGGAATCATGCGAATCCTGATCATTGAAGATAATCGCGACATTGCTGCAAATCTCGGCGACTACCTGACAGATCGCGGCCACGAAGTCGACTACGCGTTCGACGGCATCACCGGATTGCACCTTGCAATCGTCAACAAATTCGACGCCATGGTTCTGGATCTGGCGTTGCCGGGCATGGACGGTCTCGAGGTGTGTCGCAAGCTGCGTGAAGAGGGCCGCAAGGAAACGCCGGTGCTGATGCTTACCGCGCGTGACCAACTCGACGACAAGTTGGCGGGGTTCGATTCCGGTGCCGACGACTACCTGGTAAAACCGTTCGAGTTGCGAGAGGTGGAAGCCCGCCTCGAAGTGCTTGCGCGGCGTGGCCAGCGCGTGGCGCCGCGCGAACTCGATGTCAGCGATCTTCACTTCAACCTCGAAACACTGACGGTCTCGCGCGCCGGAAAGAAGATCGATCTCAACCCGATCGGGCTCAAGTTGCTCGAAAAACTGATGTCGGCCTCGCCGGCGGTGGTCTCGCGTGCCGAACTGGAGCATCATGTCTGGGGCGAGGAACTGCCGGACAGCGACAGTCTCCGGGTCCACATTCACAGCCTTCGCGCGGCAATCGACAAGCCGTTCGACAAGCCCTTGTTGACGACGCGCCACGGCATTGGCTACAGCCTGGTCGATCCGGATGCAGCTTCGTCATAGGCTCAAGAGCCGAATAATATTCTCGTTTCTGGTATTCGGCACGCTGCTCAGTGTGCTGTTTGCCGCGGCCGTGCTGTTTCTTCAGGCATGGCTGGAAGACGCGCTGATCGCCCGGACGCTGGAACAGGAACTCGATCAATACCTTGCTGAACTGCGTCGGAATCCATCGGTGGTCGAGCCGTTCTACACCCGCATAGAAGGCTACGTCACCCGCCCTGGGCGGGCCGAGATCGTCCCCGAGATCTTTCGCGGCCTGCCGTCGGGCGTGCACGATGTCAGCACCAACGGCAAGGCCTACAAGGCCGCGGTGCGCAAGGACGAAGATTTCTGGGCGTTTCTGACCTACGACGTTTCCGAGAACCGCGAGCTGTCGCGGCGGCTGGTCTGGGGGCTGGCCGTTGCGGTGCTGCTGTTCTCCTTGCTGTCCCTGGCGCTGGGCATGTGGTCGGCCGGCCGCGTGATGGCGCCGGTGTCCAACCTGGCGCGCCGGCTCGAGGCGCTCGAAGGCGATGAGGGCGAGCCTGATCTGGCAAGGCATTTTGCGGACGACGAAGTCGGTCAGCTGGCCGCCGTCGTCGACGAGTACTCGCACAAGCTCAATGACCTGGTCGAGCGCGACAAGGCTTTCAACGCCGACGTCTCGCACGAACTGCGCACACCGCTGGCCGTGATTTCGGGCGCGACCGAATTGCTGCTGGCCCAGCCCGATCTGCCCGCCAAGATGCGTGAGCGCCTGCTGCGTATCGCGCGCGCCGCGCGCCAGTCCACCGATATCACGACCGCCCTGCTGCACCTGGTCCGCGCCGAGCGCGGCTCGGCGGGCGAATCGTCGAACCAGAATGTCGGGCAGATCGTCGAGCAACTGGTCGAGAATTACCGGCCGCTTATCGAGGGTCGCAACCTGGTGTTGAACGTACGCCAGATCGCGCCTCTCAATGTAATTGCACCGGAAGCGGTGATAGCGGTGGTGCTGGGCAACCTTCTTGGAAACGCGATCCGCTACACGCAGGAAGGCGAGGTAGCGGTCGAGGTTCGGACCGGCGAGGTCAGAATCGTGGATACCGGACCGGGCATCGAGCCCGATGAGCTCCCGCACATCTTCGACCGTCATTTCCGTGGGCGCGGTTCCGGCGGAAAGGGATCGGGCCTGGGCCTTTCCATCGTCAAACGCCTGTGCGATCTCTACGGTTGGCGGATCGAATTTGAAAATCGCACGGATACCTCCGGTCTGATCGTCGGCGTCGCCTTCTTCCCCGACCGCGACGATGTCGGGCGCGAGCCGGGCATTGCCGAAAAAAGCGCCCGATAGCCGATGCGCTTGTCGCGCGCAGTCCGCCGGGATGCAGGAATGCGGGCCGATATGCATAATTGGCATTGGTACTTTTAGCGGTCCAGAGGAAAAGCTATGGCGATCATTCGCTGCCCGGCCTGCGGTCGACGTATTTCGTCCATGACCAGGGCCTGTCCACATTGCCACGAAGCGGTCGGGAAGCTGGACCGGGAAGCGCGCTATGAGCTGGCCCGAAAACGCTGGAGAACCCAGCTGTATCGCGCCCGCAATGTAACGTACCTGGCGATGGGTATGGTGGTGGTCGGCGCGCTGGTGTGGTGGATGACGCCGCCCCAGGGCCTGGTGCCTCCGATCAGCACACCGGCCGCGCTGTTGCTGGGCCTTGGTGCCGTCGGATACCTCGGCAGCTGGGCATGGGTGGTATGGCTACGCTACTTTCGCGCACCCGACCGATCCGAATGACAGGTGTTGCTCGTACTACTCGATTCGTTCGACGCGTACCGCTCGGTTGTGACCTTCCACGGATAGCCGCCAGGCGCCGAACAGCCCTGGCTTGATCGTGACCATGGGGCTGTCGACGGGCTGAAGTCTGAACCTGTCGTTTTCGTCCTGCCTCCAGACCATGCCGTTTTCCAGTCTGAAAACGGTATTCCCGGACCAGCCCGAGAACTCGCCGACGATGCGCGACTGGAATTCTTCGCGCGCCATGCGATCGATCGGAGGCGCTTCGCCGGGCTGGCTGGGCAGTCCGGCTTCTTCGGCGTCGGATCCGGTCGGGCCGTCGTACTGCGCAATCGATCGCTCGCGAATCCAGCGGTTCAGCGCAGCAAGTTCTTCCGGGTCAAGCTTGTGCAGTCCGGTTTCGGTAAATTCGCGCCCTGTCATCCGCTCTTCAAGGGTAGAGAACGGCTGCTCCGACTGAGCTTGCAGCAAGGATGAAAATACGAACAAACCGGAAACGAGTGCGAGGCTCGAAAGATTCACGGCGCAATACCTGATGATTTCAGAAGGTCCGTATTCTACAGGTCATGTTTGTAACGAACGTAGGGAATCCGGCCATAGATCCCGTCCACGGCTTCTTCCATGCCCTGATCAGCCGTCCCGGCCGCGCCCGGCAGGCGATTGAGCACATTGGACACGCCGACGCTGATCGATGAGCGCGACGGGGCACGCCAGGAAAACTCGATGTCGAACGAGCGGAATCCTTCGCCTTGCAGCCGTTCGCCCATCCAATAGGGCAGTTCCTGGTACTGGCCTGTGACGTCGGCGCCGAAACGGTCGCCGCGCCAGGCCAGCCCCAGTTGGCCGGCACTGCTGTAACGGTCACCGCTGTCGGCGCCCAGCGCGTCGCTGTCGAATAGCGCGGGAACCAGGCCCCGACTCAGCGAGAACGAATCCGGCGCCTGGCGGTAGCGCTCCAGTTGCAGGTCCAGCAGCAGGCTGCCGACCTGGCCAAGGCTCAAGCCGAAGCTGACATTCATGTTGACGCCCTGGATATCCTCGGATAGCCCGACACCGACGGCGGACGGATCGATAGCCGGACCGGCGCCGATCAGCGCGGACTGGCGACCGGCATAGGCTCCGGCGCCAACAGTCAGGCCCGGCGCCGCCATCCAGCGGCCCTGCACCTGCACCAGGTTGCTGGAATCATCGGGCAGAGGTTGATCGACGAAACGGCAATCCTCGACCAGAAACGACTCGATCGTACGCGTGGCTCGGCTGCACTGAATATGCGCCAGGCTGGCCGTGTTCATCTCCCAGGCCTCCAGCGACCACGAAACCGAGGGCTGGCGCTCGACCGGCGCGACCGGCCCTGGCGACAGTGAAACCGATAGTCGAGGTCTGTCGGCCAGAGGTGAAGGTCCGCGAAAGCCCATGGGCTCGATCGGGAAGATCGAGGAAAGAGGCGATTCGAGCCTTTCCTGGGCCGGCCGAAGTTGCCAGTCAGGCAGATGCGCGCCATCCTGGGCGCGCGCGACGGCGGCCAGACAAAGCATCATCAGCGAAATGGCAACTAGTCTGTTCACGTAATTCCCTGAATCCTGTCGACCGTCGAAGCGAAGCCCCAGAGGACGGATCGAAGTCCGTACCCGTCAGAATTGTCGATTCCTCTGCTGACTTTGGAGTACAGCCAGCCGAAAAAGTTTTCCCGATTCAAGATTATCAGAAGAATAGCCGCCAGGCAATGCCCGCGTGACCTCACAATTTCATCAAAACCAGTCGTTTAGCCATTGTTCCGAAGGCGATTCGGAGCCTGGGCGCGCAGGCGGCGATGGCGCGAACGGAAAATCGATTTGCAAATCAGGCGACGCTTGGGTAGGTTTGTCCGATTGTCAGGATACAAGGAACCCGGGATGGAGCGCTTTCTGGTCGGAATCGACGGCAGCGAATGCGGCGACCGCGCGCTTTCCACGGCGGTCGCCCAGGCGCGGGCGGCCGGCGCGGAACTGGTGATCTGCTTTGTCATTGCCTGGTCGCCGTATTCGTTCTCGACGCCGCAGGAAAACGCCGAGCGGCATCGCCGCCGCGAGGAAGAGCTCGAAGCGGCCCGGTCGAAGATTCTCGAACCCCGGGTTGCCGGCCTGAAGGCAGGCGGTCTGGCGATCGAGAGCGTCGCCAGGCACGGCCATCCCGTACGCACCCTGGTCAAGCTCGCCGAAGAGCGCGAGGCCGACCTCATCGTGGTCGGGCGCTCCGGCGATACGCCGTTGAAAACCCGGATATTCGGCGGCACCGCGGTCGGCCTGGTGCAGTCGTCTCCGGTACCGGTGCTGGTCGTTCCCTGAATAGGGGTAACTGCCTCAACCAGGAGATACGGGGAAAACGCGATGAGTTTCAGAATTTCAGTGCCGGCATGCCTGACCATTCCGGTGCCGGGCGCTGCGTTTGCCGACCAGGGATTGGACGGCACGATCGATCGCCTCGTCACGCCGCTTTCCGACGCGCTTTCGGCGCTGATCTTCTACGAGATTCCGCTGCCGCTTGTCGATCAGGGGCTTCCGTTCATCGTGCTGTGGCTGGTGGTCGCGGCGCTGTTCTTCACGGTCTATTTCGGCTTCATCAATCTGCGAGCGATGAAGCATTCGTTCCGTCTGCTGCGCGGCGACTACACGCCGCCGGACGCGGCCGGCGAAGTCACGCATTTCC
>CAYYZR010000018.1:0-24047 GCA_964476005.1 uncultured Halomonas sp. | reverse complement strand
AGGCGATTCGCTCCTGGACGACCCCGAAACCGCGCGCTTCTTCGACAAGATGCCGGCGGATATTCTGGCGATCTTTGCGGATCCCGACGTGGCCGCTGCTGTTCAGGACAGCGTCGAGGCGACCAGCTCCCAGCGCCCGCGTCCTGCACCGGAATATCTGTTTTCGGAGATTACAGGCGCCGAGCTCAACGGCATGCCAGTCGTCGATTTCCAGATCACCGATGAATTCGGTCTCGGTATCGAAGGACTTGCCCAGGGCGAGAACGTCGAGTTCAGCTTCACGGTGAACAAGCTGGTTCCCGGCAGCGGCGGCGAATTGACCAGCTGGAGCACCTACATGCTGGCCGACGACGAAGGCATGGAGAACGTATCGGCCGGCACCTACGCCGACGGCACGCTCGAAGAGCTGGGCGGCGGCAACTACAGCTTCACCTTCAACGATCCGCTGGAAGCGATTTCCGGCGTGGCTTTCGAGCCGGATCTCACCCACCGAGTTGGCATGGAAGTTCGCGACGCCGAAGTATTCGGCGGAGAACCGGAAACTTTCGACACCGCATTCAATATTGTTCCTGCCACCGGTGAGACGGAGGGAATCCCCGCCAAGTCGATCGTCGAGCAGGAAAACTGCACAAGCTGCCATGGCAACGAAGAATTCGCGTTCCACGGCGGCGCCCGCAGAAGCGTTGAGCAGTGTGTTTCATGCCACCAGCCCGGCAAGATCGACGGCGGCGGCATCAACGCTTCGCTCGACTTCGCCACCATGGTTCACAAGATTCATGCCGGCGAAAACCTGACCCAGAACTACGAGTTCTGCGGCTTCGGCTGCGAACGGTTCGGCGCGCCGCCCGACAACTTCAATCACGTCGTCTATCCACAGAGCACCAAGAACTGCGCCACCTGCCACAATCCGGAAAATCCGGCCACCCCGCAGGCGTCGAACATCGACAGCAAGGCAACGGCCCAGGTATGCGCCTCCTGTCATGACGACCTGGCATTCGACGAAACCGGTCTGACCAACGCCAATCGCAACCACATCGGCCTGGCGCAGCCGAACGAGACCTGCGAAGCCTGTCACTCTCCGACCGGCCTGTTGCAGGGCAACCTCGCGTATCACGTGATCGAGTCGCAGGTGCAGGCGCAACAAATCGCGTACAACATCCTGGACGTCAGCAACACCGGTGAAGGGATGTCGCCGATCGTCACTTTCGAGGTGGTCAACCCGCTTGACGGAACGACGTACGACCTGATGAGCGCGCCGGCTTTCAACAGCGACGGCACCAGCGTCAATATGACATTTGGTTGGCCGACGGTCGACTTCACCAATGTCGGTAACGACGCCGGCACCGAACTGGCAGGCTCAATCGGCGCGCGCACGGTTTCCATCCGCATCGCAGGCCCAAGCGGTCCGCCCGGATATGTCACCGACAACGGCGACGGCACCTACACGCTGGACACGGGCATGCTTGACGAGCCTGTAGTGATTCCGTCGACGATGCCTCCGCTCGGTTCGGGCCAGGTCGCGATCGAAGGGCATCCGGCAGCCGATCTGAATGGTGATGGCACCTTCGAATCCGACATTCCGGTGACCAACGTGGTGCAGGCATTCGCGATCACCGATGCAACGCCGACCCCGCGCCGCGAAGTGGTTTCGCTGGCCAAATGCCAGACCTGCCACAACGTCAACGACGGGCTGGCACTGCACGGGGGCAACCGTACCGATAACGTTCAGAACTGCGTGGCTTGCCATAACCCCAATGGCACGGATATCAATCGCCGTCCAGATGATCCGGACGGCACCGCCGACGGCGTCAATATGGCAGCGGTCGATGGTCTCGAAGACCAGAGCATCAGTATGCAGTACATGATCCATGCGATTCACAGTGCTTCGGTCCGCACCGAGCCCTACGTCGCTTACGGCTTCCGTGGCAGCATCCACGACTACAGCGATGCCAGCTATCCGCGCTCTCCGGCCGATTGCCAGGCCTGTCACGACGGCGATACCTATACGCTGCCGTTGGCCAGCGAGCGCCTGGCGGTCACGGTCAATACCGGTGCAACGGCTACCGAAAGTGGATTCGTGCCGAGCCGGGCAGTGGCCGAAGACCCGACTGACGACAACAACGTCAGTCCGGAATCCGCGGCCTGCCTGTCGTGCCACACGTCCGACATCGCCAAGGACCATATGGCGGCCCGTAGCGATTCAGGTATTTCGTTCGGCAACGGCTGGCTGATGAACCCGGATCCGATCGGTGACCCCGATACGCAGGCGTTCATCGATACGCAGCCCGCCGAGAACTGCTCGTTCTGCCACAGCGAAAGCGGCTTCGTGCCGGTCGGTGGCGTACATGGAGTGACGAACTGAGGTCTTGACGACTGCCACGAGCAGTCAAACAGGCTGAGCACAACATGGCCTGCCGACCCCCGGTCGGCAGGCCAGACTTGTTAAGGTTGAACCGTTACAAGAACCTGGGAGACAGGCTTTGCAGATCCGGCGACGATTGACTGACTACGCAAAAGGAGTGGGTTTCCTGATGGCCGCATTGACCGTTCTGCTGACGATGCAGTCCGGTGTAGCCGCACAGGAAGAAGACCAGGAAGAAACCCCGCAATGGATAAAGCTGGGTGATGACTACATGCCCGAATACTCCCGCCGCGGCGCCGACGAATGCATGCGCTGCCATGGCGACGAGGACAGTGCGCACCTGAACGCCGTGTTCGAAGGGCCGCACGGTGTCATGGCCGATGAACGCACGCCGTTCGGCGGCAACCAGTGCGAGGCCTGTCACGGTCCCGGCGGCGATCATACCGGCCGGATTGGTTTTGGCGAAGAACGCCCGCCCATGCCTGCATTCGGACCCAACTCACCGTGGTCCGAAGAACGGGAAAACCAGGTCTGCCAGGATTGTCACACCGAACAGAAACACGGATTCTGGGAAGGCGGCACTCACCAGCGCCAGGACGTCGGCTGCGCCGACTGCCACGATTCGCACGTCCGCCGCGACCCGATGACGGTCGCATCGACCCAAACCGACACCTGCGTCGGCTGCCACGTGGAGCAGCGGGCCCAGGTTCACCAGGCCTATTCGCATCCGATCCGCCAGGGCGAGATGGCCTGTTCCAGCTGCCACCAGCCCCACGGCGCGCCGAACGAGGCAATGCTGTCCAGTCCGACAGTCAACCAGAATTGTTACGAATGCCATGCCGAAAAGCGCGGTCCGTTCCTGTGGGAGCATGCGCCGGTGGCGGAAGACTGCACGAACTGCCACAAGCCGCACGGCTCCAACAATCCGGCGATGCTCACGCGCCGGGCGCCGTTGCTGTGCCAGCAGTGTCATTCGCGCGTCGGCCATGCCGGCATCGGTCGCTCACCCAGTGATCTGCCTTCAGGCAATCCCTCGGCGTTCCTGCTCTCGGGCAGTTGCACCAGCTGCCATTCGCAGGTCCACGGGTCCAACCATCCCTCCGGATCCATTCTGAATCGGTAAGCGGCAAGCGGAGAGTCAAGCATGAACATCATTGAACGTCTGACGCACAACGCATGGCGACCACTGTTGCCGGCTCTGGCTGCAACTGCGCTGATGCTCGCCGTCGGCTTGCCGGTCGTCGCGCAGGAAGAGGCCGAGACCGCAGAGGCTCCGACAGCGAACGTCCCCGAACCGCCGGACCTGAGTCGCTGGCAATGCCGTAACTGTCCGCTTGTCTACGGCTGGCGCGGCAGCGTATTGTTTGGGGCCGGCTATGTTTCGGATGATTTCTTCGAATTCGGAAACTATCGCGGCCTGGAGCAGCAGGGCGTTTACGGCGCGCTCGGGGTCGACCTGACCTGGCGCGCCGAAGACGCGCGCTACCTCGACATTTACGGCGAGCGCCTGGGCCTGGACAGTCGAACGCTGGAAGTCGAAACCGGCAAGCAGGGCAGCTACAAGATCTTCCTGGGCTGGGATCAAATCACCCAGCATCGGGCCGACGATACGCGTACGCCGTTTCTCGGCGCCGGCACCAGCGATCAGACCTTGCCCGACAGCTGGGTCCTGGCCGGCACCACCGACGGGATGACCGCGCTCGATGCCAGTCTGCGCCAGATCAATATCGGGCGCGAAAGACGTACCCTCAGATTGGGCGTCGAATTCGGCGGCAAGAGCCCGTGGCGCTACAAGGCCGACGTCAGACGGAGCACGCGTGACGGCAACGCGATCCGGGGCGCCAGTTTCATCTTCCGCGCCGCAGAACTGGCTGCACCCATCGACTACCGGACAACACGCTTCGATACCAGCGTTGCCTATGTCAAGGATCGCTGGCAGCTCGAGGCCGGCTATAACGTTTCGCTGTTCGAGAACGACAACGCGTCGCTCCAGTGGGAAAATCCGTTCACTGGAATCTTCGGCGCACAGCTGGGCCAGCTCGCCGAGCCCCCGGACAACCAGTTTCACCAGTTCATGCTGACCGGCTCATGGAACCAGTCCAGGTATCTTTCGCTGGCCGGGCAGGTGGCCATGGGCCGCATGACACAGGACGACAGTTTCGTTCAGCCCACGGTCAACCTCAACCTGGCCAACCCGGGCCTGCCGCGCGCCAACCTGGACGGCGAGGTCGATACGCGCATTGTCAACTTCCGCGCCACCAGCAATCTGACCCGGAACCTCAGGGCGCGAGTTCAATACCGCTACGATGAGCGCGACAATGACTCGCCGCGCGATTTCTACACGCAGGTGATCACGGACACCTTCGTGACCGGCGAAGTCGTCAACGAGCCGTACAGCTTTGACCGAACCAGCGTCGATGCGAGCCTGGATTACCGGGTGTTCTCGTTCCTGAACCTGACGGCATCGGCCGAACGCAAGGAAATGGACCGCACGCTGCAGGAGGTCGAGGAAACGACGACGGATATTTACGCTTTCCAGGCGCGGACCAACCTGTTCGAGCGCCTGAATGTGAGAGCCGAATACCAGCGCGAGCAGCGCGATAACGACCTCGATCCGGCATTGCTGGGCCCCGGGGTGAATCCCGACCTGCGGCGCTTTCATTACGCCGAGAAGGACAGGGACACGTTCCGCATCTCGGCCGACTACGCTGTGCTTGACAACCTGTTTGCCGGCGTGTTCGCCGAAATCGCCGACGAGGATTTCAAGGACGTCCTGATCGGCCTCAGTGACGCTCGGGCCGAAAGCTACGGCATCGATCTTTCGGCGAGCTTCTCGCAGAACGTTTCGGCCCATGCCTTCGTCGCCTTCGAGCGGCTGGAAGCCGACATTCGGGGCGCAGACAACAACGACGGTGCAACCTGGTTTGCAACCCAGGACGATGAGTTCCGCACCGCCGGCTTCGGCGTCAATTTCGACGAGTTGCCGGGCAAGTGGGCCCGCGCTGCCATCGACCTCAGCTATGCCGCAGCCGACGGCGAGATTGCGATCGACAAGCGCAGCACGGTTTCGCCGGACTTCCCCCGTCTCAAGACCCGGCGCTTCACGCTCGAAGCCTCCCTGGAGCGGGTGCTGCGGGAGAATCTGAACCTGCGCCTCGGGTACCTGGTCGGCAAGCTTTCCGAAGACGACTTTTTCCGCGACAACGTGCTTCCGAATACGGTTCCGACGCTGCTGAGCCTGGGCGAGCAGACCCCGGACGGCACCGTGCACGTCGTCAGCGCGGTACTGCGCTATCGATTTCAGTAGCCCGGCATACACCCAAAGCCGGTGATAAAAATTGATTCAGCACCGGTTTAGATAAATTTGATTCAATACAATAGTATTCGTTAACCTGTCTTGTGGAAATTGACTTTCCAGAGACTTTTCACTGCCAGAACGGGAGAGACCATGAGTACCATCAAGAAGCATTCAGCTAAAATCGCCCTTGGCGCCGTTCTCGCGGCTGCCATGAACGTCGCGGTTGCCCAGGCGCCTGCAGCGGCAGAAAACTGCGCCAGCTGCCACAACGACAACGGCGTGACCACGGATCCGAACATCCCGACGATTGCCGGCGTCGGTAGCTTCTTCCTCGAAAACCAGTTCGCGATCTTTGCCGAAAGCGGGCGTCCCTGCGCCGCCGACGCGTTCGGCGACGATGCGGCCGCCGATCACTGCGCGCTGGTCAGCAGCCTTTCCGAAGACGATCGGATGGCGTTGGCCGAGTATTACGGCGAGATGTCCTTTGAGCCGTTCGAGCAGGAATTCGACGCGGCACTGGCCGAGCAGGGTGCTTCGATCCATGCGGCAAGCTGCGATCGTTGCCATACCGCTTCGGGTTCCGAGCCGTTTGACGATGCCGGCATCCTGGCCGGTCAGCCGATTCCGTACATGATCGAGCAGTTCAAGCATTACAAGGCCGGCGAGCGCTGGCAGCCCGAAAGCATGGCCGAAGTCATGCAGCTGAGCGAAGACGAGATGAAAGCACTGGCTCACTTCTACGCCAGGGAAGGGCAATAAGCCTACTGTTGCCGGCAGCCTGCGGCAAGCGCGTCGTCTGTGCCCGGCACAGACGACGTTTTCCGTGGCACAGGCAAGCGCGGCGCTGTACGAACAATGCCGGGATAGCCGTCTTTTCGCGCAATCGAAGCTCCTTCATTGCAGAGACCGGACATCCGGGTATGTTCGTGGCATGGTCGCCTGCCGACACCTGGAAAATACCGGCGTCGAGGCATGCCGGAAGACATTCAGACGCAGCATGACGGAGCCCGCCTTGTGAAAGCGCTCAAACGCAATCGTCCCGCGCAAGAGGCGTTCGCACACGCGGCGGAGCTCGCCGCGCCCGGCGTGACGATCCCGGATTACATTTCCGGACACTATCGCTGGGCCTACCTGTGGCGACCCGGCGTCTGGTTCTTCGACCACATGCCGGTCATCAACTGTATCGTGTTCGGTCAGTACCGCAAGATGGTGGATGCCACGCTTGCGCACTTCAGCCCGGACCCGGCGACCGGATCGACGGTATTGATTGCATCGGCGTACGGGGACCTCGTGCCGAGGCTGGCGGACCGTCTCGGCGACAACCCGCTGACCGTGCTCGACGTCGCGCCGATCCAGCTTGGCCTGGCAGACACCAAGCTGCGCCAGGCCGGACTGCGCGAAAAAGCCGAACTGCACCTGATGGATGCCGAATCGCTGCAATTCGGCGACAACCAGTTCGATTCCGGACTGATGTTCCTGTTGCTCAACGAGATGCCGTCCGACGCCCGGCGGCGCGCTTTGGAGCACGCCATCAGGGTCATCAAGCCCGGTGGGCAGCTGGTGATCACCGAGTACGGCGCGCTGGGCAAGGAGCACCTTCTGCACCGCTTCCCGCCTTTACGCTGGATGGTGATGCAGATCGAACCTCATCTCGACTCACTGTGGCGCAACAACCTGGCCGAAATGGTCGACGATTGCGCGCGCGCTTCCGGCAAACGCGTCACCTTGACCGACTGTTCGTTGATATTCGATGGGTTCTATCGCGTCAAGCGCTTCAGGGTCGAGGGCCTGGGCTGATGCCGGCCAGTCGGCTACCGGCTCGATTGGATGTCCTGCAAAGCGCCAGCGGCGTGTTCCTCGCGCTGTTCATGTGGCTGCACATGTTCTTCGTTTCGTCGATTCTGCTGGGCAAGGATGCGTTCTGGCACGTCGCACGGTTCTTCGAGGGCTATCACATCTTCGGCAAGCCGTATCCGATCCTGGTCAGCGGCGTGGCGCTGTTCGTGTTCGCGATGTTCATCTTTCACGCCGCGCTGGCGATGCGCAAGTTCCCGGCCGATTACCGCCAGTACAGCGCCTTCCGCAAGCATGCCGGTGAAATGAAGCATGGCGATACCACGCTGTGGTTCGTGCAGGTCTACACCGGGTTCGCGATGTTCTTTTTGGGTTCGGTGCATCTGTATACCATGATGACCCGGCCCGAGTCGATTGGCCCCTACGGGTCGGCCGATCGGATCGTGACCGATTGGTTCTGGCCGCTGTACCTGTTGCTGCTTTTTGCGGTCGAATTGCACGGCTCCATCGGCCTGTACCGGGTCGCCGTCAAATGGGGCTGGCTGGAAGGACGCAATCCGGCCGCGACCCGGCGCAACATGAAGCGCGCCAAGTGGCTGATTACCATATTCTTTCTGACTCTCGGTCTGCTTTCGCTGGCCGCCTACATCAAGATCGGCATCGAACATCGTGACAATTACGGTGAGCATTACGTGCCGCCCAGTCTTGAAGAACCTCTGGAGCCGCGCCAATGAAGCTTGTCTATACCGACGTGCTCGTCATCGGCGGCGGTCTGGCCGGCCTGCGCGCCGCGATAGGGGTAAAGCGTCGCGGCCTGGATACAGTCGTACTCAGCCTGGTGCCGGCCAAGCGCTCGCACTCGGCCGCGGCCCAGGGCGGCATGCAGGCCAGCCTGGCCAACAGCGCCATGGGCCGCGGCGACAACGAGGACGTTCATTTCGAGGACACGGTCAAGGGCTCCGACTGGGGCTGCGACCAACAGGTTGCGCGGATGTTCGTGCACACCGCGCCCAAGGCCGTGCGCGAGTTGGCTGGCTGGGGCGTGCCGTGGAATCGGGTTCGATCCGGTGATCGCGAAGCGGTCGTGAATGCTGAAAAGATCACCATCAGCGAATCGTCCGAGGCCCACGGCCTGATTACCGCCCGGGATTTCGGCGGCACCAAGAAGTGGCGCACCTGTTACACCTCCGACGGCACCGGCCACGCCATGCTGTTTGCGCTGGGCGACCAGTCGATCGCCAACGGCATCCCGGTGATGGAGCGCAAGGAAGCGCTTGCACTCATTCACGAAGGCGGACGCTGCTACGGCGCCGTCGTTCGCGACCTGGTCACCGGCGAGCTGACCTCGTTCGTCGCCAGAGCCACGGTGATCGCCACCGGCGGCTACGGCCGGATCTACAAGGTCTCGACCAACGGCATTATTTGTGAAGGCACCGGCATGGGCATCGCGCTGGAGACCGGCGTGGCCGAGCTGGGCAACATGGAGGCCGTGCAGTTTCATCCCACCGCCATCGTGCCGGCAGGCATCCTGACCACCGAAGGCTGCCGCGGCGACGGCGGGCTGCTGCGCGATGTCGACGGTCATCGCTTCATGCCCGACTACGAACCCGACAAGAAGGAGCTGGCCTCGCGCGACGTCGTGTCGCGGCGCATGACCGAGCATATGCGCAAGGGCAAGGGCGTCAAGTCGCCCTACGGCGATCACCTGTGGCTGGATATCAGCGTGCTCGGCCGCGCGCACGTCGAAAAGAACCTGCGCGAAGTCAAGGACATCTGCCATTACTTCCTCGGCATCGATCCGGCCGTCGACTGGATTCCGGTGCGGCCTACCCAGCACTATTCCATGGGCGGCATCCGCACGCGCCACACCGGCGAGAGCACCACGCTCAAGGGCCTGTTCGCCTGCGGCGAGGCCGCATGCTGGGACCTGCACGGGTTCAACCGCCTGGGCGGCAACTCGGTGGCCGAAACCGTGGTCGCCGGCATGATCGTCTCGGAGTTCATCGCCGACTTCTGCCAGTCCGACGACAGCGAAATCAGCATTCCGACGGCGCTGGTGCGCGAATTCCATGCCCGGGAGCAGGGCAAACTTGATGAATTGCTGGCATCTGAAGGCAACGAGCAGGCCAGCGACATTCGCCGCAGAATGGAAGAGATCATGATCGACAAGGTCGGCATCTTCCGCACCGGCACCGAGCTCGACGAAGCGGTAGACGAGCTCCAGGACCTGCTGGTTCGCTCGCGCAAGCTTGGACTGCAAAGCCGTGTGCACGGCGCCAACCCGGAACTGGTGGCCGCCTACCGGTTACAGAAAATGCTCAAGGTCGCGCTGTGCGTTGCGCTGGGCGCACGCGAGCGTACCGAAAGCCGCGGCGCACACTCGCGCGAGGACTATCCGCAGCGCGACGATTCGAACTGGCTCAAGCGCACGCTCACGACCTGGAACAACGAGAATGATACGTTGCCGACCGTCGACTACGAGCCGATCGACGTTGCGGGCATGGAATTGCCGCCCGGTTTCCGCGGTTACGGACAGGCCGACCACCGCGATCACCCCGATACCGAGGGGCGTGCGAGCGAAGTCACCGCGATTCGGGAGCAACTCGAGGATGCCGATCGCTTCGAAGTCCAGAACCGGCTCATGCCTTACAAGCATTTGCTGCCAGAACGCTACCGCGAGAAAAACGAACGTCTTGAAGAACCCGTCGCAAAGACACGATAAATGAATTCACGCACCGTAGGAGCCTGCCTTGCAGGCGAGCAGCCCCGGAACCCAGCACGGCTGATGCAAATATGAACAAATCGTCCGACCAGGCAACCGGTAGAGAGCCGCAGACCGGAGTTTCTGACCAGAGCGCACGCCGCCTGACCGTAAAAATCCTCCGCCATAATCCGCAGGATCCGGCATCCGAACCGCGCTTCGAGGCTTACGAGCTCGACGAGGCACCGGGCATGACGCTGTTCATCGCGCTCAACCAGATCCGCGACGAACAGGCGCCTTCGCTGCAGTTCGACTTCGTCTGCCGCGCGGGCATATGCGGCAGCTGCGGCATGCTGATCAACGGCCGGCCCGGGCTGGCCTGCCGTACGCTGACCAGCAAGCTGGGGCCCGAAATCACGCTCGCGCCGCTGCCGGTGTTCAAGCTCATCGGCGACCTGTCCGTGGATACCGGCGCCTGGGCCCGCCAGATGGGCGAGCGCCTCGAGACCTGGGTGCACCGGGAAAGCGAACCCGATATCGACCGGCTGGAAGAGCGTATGGACCCCGACCGGGCCGAGGAAATATACGAGCTCGACCGCTGCATCGAGTGCGGCTGCTGCATCGCCGCCTGCGGCACCGCGCGCATGCGCAAGGATTTCGTCGGCGCGGCCGGCATCAACAAGATGGCGCGTTTCCGGCTGGATCCGCGCGATGAGCGCAGCGACGAGGATTTCTATGAACTGGTCGGCAGCGACGACGGCGTGTTCGGTTGCATGACCCTGCTCGGGTGCAATGACGTATGTCCCAAGGAGCTGCCGCTGCAGACCCAGCTGGCCTTCATGCGGCGCAAGATGGTGTCGGTCAAGTAGGTTTATCCCCCAGGAGAATTCGATGTCCATGTTCAGGCGGTTCTCGACGCTTTTCGTTCCGGCAATCGTCCTGCTGGGTATATGCAGTTCAGCCAGCGCCGAAGCGCCGGCAGTCGCCGATCGCTGTTTCGGCTGTCATGGCGAGGACGGCGTGACCGACAATCCGAACATCCCCACGATTGCCGGGGTGGGGGACTTCTATCTCGAAAACCAGCTCACGATATTCGCGGAAAAGGCACGGCCCTGTATCACCGACTTCCTGCCCGATGGCGAGGTCGTGAACAAATGCGCCCTGATCGGCGCATTGTCGGAGAACCAGCGGACGGAACTCGTTGAATATTTCGCCGGGCTCGAGTTCGTTCCGTTCGAGCAGCCGGTCGACGGCGCGCTGGCCGAGCACGGCTCGGCCATCCATGCCGAAAATTGCGAGCGATGCCATACCGAGAACGGTACGCAGTCATTCGACGACTCGGCCATCCTGGCCGGGCAGCCGAAAGCGTACCTGGCACGCCAGCTGCGAAATTTCAGAGCAGGCAAGCGCTGGCAACCGGAAAGCATGGCGCGCGAGACCGAAGATCTCCAGGACGAAGGCATCGAAGCGCTGGTGAATTTTTACGCCGGTGCGGGCCAATGACAAAGTCTGATGGCGGCTTGCGGTGAAAAAGGATGCCAACAACGTCCTGGACCTCGAAGCGCTGCGCCGCGGCTGTAGAAATTGCAGCGTAAACGAACTGTGCCTGCCGGCCCCGCTGCACGGCGATGATCTCGATCGGCTTGTGGGCATGCTGACTTCAGGCGATTATGAGCGCGGCCGGCATGTATTCAACATCGGTGACCGGTGTCGAAACCTCTATGTCGTTCAAAAAGGTTCGCTCAAGTCCTGGGTGACCACCTTGCACGGTCATGTTCAGGTTCTGGGATTTCATCTGCCGGGCGAGATCATCGGCCTGGACGGACTGGATTCGTTGCGCCACCAGAGCACCGTCGAGCCCCTGGAGCATTCCGTCATCTGCCGGTTGCCGTACGAGGATCTCGAGAATGTCGCCGCTCGGATTCCCAGCCTGCACCGCCAGCTGCTGCGCGTGATCAGTCGGGAAATCATCATCGAGCACGAACACATCATGATGATGAGTTCGCGTCCGGCAATTGAACGCGTCGCATTGTTCTTGCAGGTACTGGCCCAGCGCAGGACGCTGCGTGGTCATCCGCCACGCTTGCTGGAGTTGAGCATGTCGCGGGCCGATCTGGCCAACTACCTGGCCCTGGCCAGCGAAACCGTCAGCCGCATGCTGACGACGCTTCAGACAAGAAATTTCATTCGTCTTTCGCATCGCAAGCTCGAAATCCTCGATCCGTACGGCCTGGCTGAAGTCTCGGGAGAAGAGCTCGGGTCAATGTCGCTGGCCGATTGACCGAAGAACGTCGTGATCGGGCTATTCGCCCTCCAGGAGAAACCCGATCCGGTAGCGCTCCAGCAGCCGCCATGCCCGGGGGCTGTGATCGCTGTCGTCACCCTTGGTACGCATGCCCTCGGTCGCCTCGCGGCCGCACCACGGTTCAAGCACGTGCGGCGGAGCAGGGTGGCGCGGCACGTAGTCGCTGACGTCATAGACGGTCCCCTCGATGACCATCCAGCAATCCCCGAGCGTTGCGTGTTTCGCCACCTCCGACAGCGAATACCCGGCCGGTTGTGTGGGCTCCGGTGTCTGCTGCGGCGCATGTTCGGCGGCATCGGGCACAAGCGCGTTGACGAGTACAAGCGTGCCGACGGCCGCCCAGAACGCAACGAATACGGTGTACACGAGCTTTTTCATAGCAGCTCGAATTCCTCGGTATGAATACGCTTGCGTGCTACGTCGGCGCTCGTCAGTAGACGCCGGGCCAGGGTATTCAACCCGGGCGGGCCGCAGACGAACGCTTCGCGTTCGGCCAGGTCCGGCACGTGCGCGGCAAGAAAACCGGAATCCAGCGGCCCCTGGCGATAGAAGAAATGCGGGATCACTTCGAAACCGTCCAACGCTTCGGCGATGGCCTGCAACTCGCCCAGGAATCGCGCCCGCGCTTCGTCCTGAACGCAATATACGAGCCGGATATCGCACCGACGCTGCGTGCCGTGCAGCCAGCGTGCGCGGCCGAGGAAGGGGGTGATGCCGATGCCGCCGGCTATCCAGACCTGCTTGGCGGCCTCGCGATCGGTAAAGAAGCCGCCGTAAGGGCCTTCTATGGTCACCCGGCTGCCGGGCCGGATGGTCTGGATTGCCCGGCTGGCGTCGCCCAGGTCCTTGATCGCGATGCGCAGGACATCCTCCTCCGGCGATGATGAAAGGGTGTAGGGATGCTCTTCCCCATGCCCGGCCGAGAGTTGCCGATCGAACGGCGCCATATAGACGAACTGCCCGGCAGCGTAGTTCAGTCGACGACGACCCGCCGGTTCCAGCACCAGTTCCACCAGGTTGTTGGCCACGGCAATCACCCGCGCGACCCGGTAGCGCAGACGGCCGATCCTCCGCGAGAACACGAATCGCCAGGTCACCGCGCCGACCGCCAGCGCGGCAAGCACCAGCCACAGCCACTTGTCCGCGTCGGCGGGCAGGGTGCGCCCGTACTGCCAGGCATGCGCCAGGGCGAGAATGACCGCGGGGCCGGCCAGCCGGTGCAGGAGTTTCCAGCGCCGGTAATCGGGGTGGCCGAAGAACGAGAAACTCGGCGCCAGAAACACCATCATCAGCAGCAAGCTTGCCCAGCCTGCCCAGATCGGCCAGTCGCTCAGCGGCGGGAAAAGAAGCTGTACCGCAGCGTGCAGCCCGCTGTCGGCCTGGGCCAGTGACAGCAAGACGGGATGCAGCAGCAAAAGGATCAAGCTTCCGGCACCGAGGCGATGATGGGTCTTCCACAGACGCGTGAGTCCGCCGAACCAGCGGTCGAAACCCGGCACTCTGGCGCTGAGCGCCGCCGCCAGCAGCAGCATGGTCAGTCCGACAATGCCGGCAGCGCGGCCCAAGGCATCGAGAACTCCCGCCAGGCCTTCCAGATGTGAGGAAACGATCGAGACGAGAGTCGAAACCGAAACGACAAAGACCAAAGACCAGATCGAGAAAATTGCCATAAGTTAATGAAATATTGTCATATAAAGCGGTTTTTGAACTCTTTATGAAATCTGATCCATGTCAAGTTGCGATGATCCTTGATTAGGGTAAATTGTATTAGAAGAGGCGTATTCATTATCCAGACAAACTGGGTCTGAATGATGGTTTGCGCCACTTCTTACTCGAATCACCGTTCAAGGGAGAGAAACGCAATGTTCCAACGCAACCGAAGTTTAGCGTCGTGCCTGATCGTGCTGCTTGCACTGGCATTCGTCCCCATTTCCGGAATCGCGCAGGTCTTCGATCTTACGCCAGCCGACGGCCCGGCAATCATCTCGGACCAGGCTTCTGACACGAACAAGGTCAAGATTCTCCGCATGCCCGACGGTACCCTGGTTGCGGTATTCGGGCAAGCTCAGAACGTCGGCCAGGAAGTCTACGATCTCAAGGCGCGTTCGACCCGCGACCCCTGGGACCTGGTGCTCCAGATCTCCACCGACGAAGGGGAAACCTGGTCGGCACCCGTGAATTTCGACAACACGGCCGCGCAATCCTCGGGGCTCGGCATCATCGAGGAAACCGGAGCGCCCCCGTTGTTCCCGGCTGGCGATCCCAATGAAGGCTACGTGGACCTCGTATCGGATCCGCGGGCAATCGATTATCCCGGCGACTCGGACAAACCGCAGGTCTTCAATGCCGGAAACAACATCGTGATTACCTTCAACTCGACCTACTGTCCCGCCGACGCTACGCAGTGGCCGGGCGAAGAACAACGTTTCCAGACGTACCTGTCGCTGCAGGGCGTGACGATTCCTTATGCCTGTCTCTGGGTCTCGAGGCTGCAGTGGAACCCGGGCACCCAGTCACTGCGTCCTGTCGGCCCGGGCGGCGAGTTGTATCTCACCGAGCAAATCACCAGCGGCCAGCGGTCCGTAAAGCAGGATGTGCCGGTGCCGCAGCAGCCGGGTTTCGGCGTGATCTGGCAGGAAGATCCGCTCGGGCTGCAGCTCGGCAATGCGGAAGGGCCCGGCACGGGTGCTTCAGGCGCGAACTCCACGGGTGGCACCGACGTCTGGTACATGCACCTGGACACCAACAACAACAATACCGTGGATTTCATCGCCAACGACTGGTCCGAGCCGGTGCGCCTGACGGGCAACACGACCAATACACGTGATCTGCAGGGGCCATTGCGCACTTCGCACGGGCCGGGCCTCTACGAAGACGGCAAGGCCGCCGCGGCACGGCCGCAACTGCGGCTGATCGGTCGGCGCGCGGTGTTCGCCTGGGAGGAAAAGAAAGCCACGACCGGGATCGACGAGGGCAAGTACATTCGATACCACACCATTCCGGAGTTTACCGACACCTCGGCATTGCCGATCAACGGCTGCATCATCAGCCGGCCGATCGAGAACGGCCGTCGGGTGCGAATCCTGACCCAGCCATTGAGCGCGGGCAGCACCGGCATCGTCTTCATCTACAAGCAGGGCGACTTCACGCAGGGCGGACCTTCCGACATCATGCTGCGTCGTGCCGTAGGCGGATATGAACCGGTCAACCTCGTACCGGCAGTCGACACCGAGCTCACAGGCACCTTCGGCGAGCGCTGTCGAGCGCACGTCAACAATCAGGACGATGACCTGATCGGCGACGACGAGCTTATGGACGACCCGCTCAACGACATCCGTTTCGGCACTCTGCACCTGCCCGCGGTGAACTTCAGCGGATCGGCCGCCTACCTGGACCAGCCCGGCACCGCGCCGGATGTCGAAACAGGACTGAATCCGTATGAAAATGCGCTGGCGCATCGCGGCCAGCTCAGGGGCGATACCGTTGTCGTCGGTTTCTCGCATGTGCCGGACCAGGCCCGGTTCGATTTTCTCGACGACGCGATTCCGTACAACTTCTATATCCGTTCGTCTCAGGACGGCGGCGATACCTGGGGACCGTCGGTCAACGTCTCGAACCTGACGCCCGAGAGCGGCCTGAGTGCGCGCGAGCCGCGCATCGTCGGCACGCCCGGGGCCGGTCCGGGCTGCGCCGATCCGCAGAACCCGACCGATCCCACCGACTGCCGCAACAACGACATCATGTACTTCGGATTCGGCACACAGACCAACGTCACCAACCTGGAGCTGCCGGAAGACGTCGATATCTTCATGGGCGCAACCCAGGACGGTGGCCAGACGTTCAGCGGCATCCAGGCGATCACCGCCGGCGATGCGCTGTTCGGCATCGCCGACGACGAGGCCGATCTCGAGACACAGCTCAAGCTTCGGCCGGACGGACTGCAGGCGTTCGTCGTGTGGACCAGCACCCCGGAAACCACGGCCGACGTCGCTTTCCGGGAACTCGAGCTCGATCCGGACCTGATCTTCAGGGATGGATTCGAGGACCCGCTGAACTGAGCATCGGCAAGGTGTGATCGAGGCCGGGGCCCGGTGATCCAGCAGCGATCACCGGGCCCTGGTTTCTTTGTTTGCTACCATCATCGGCATGAATGAGACTGCCCGCCATACGATTTCCCTGAAAATTCCCGACATGCACTGCGCCGGATGTGCCCGACGCATCGAGTCGGCGCTGGAACCTGTAGACGGTATCGCTGCGGATGCGATCAATCCGGCCTCGCGCGAAGCGCGCATCGAATACGCCGATGTCGACGCGCTCCACGCGGCCTTCGGCGCATTGACCGGGGCAGGCTTCGCGCCGGCGACCGAGAAGCGCACGGTCTCAATCGAGGGTATGCATTGCGCGTCCTGCGTGCACCGGATCGAGCAGGAACTGGATCGACTGTCGCAGGTTGTCGAGGCCAGCGTCAACCTTGCATCCAACCGGGCGACGGTCGAGCTTCTCGAGGGCAGCGAAATCGCACCGGTGCTGGAAGCGATCAGGCGCGCAGGCTACGAGGCAAGCGCCGACCAGGATCAGGTCGATTCGGCGCGCAAGCGCGAAGCCGCAGAGCGCTCATCGCTGAAACGGCGATTGCTGCTGGCCGCGGTGCTCACCATTCCGGTGTTCACAATCGAGATGGGCGGCCATTTCATTCCAGGCTTTGGCGCATGGCTGGACGAGAACATCGGTCGAAACCTGGTGCGCTGGATTTCGATGGCGCTGGCCACCGGCGTCCAGTTCGGTCCCGGCCTGGTGTTCTACCGTTTCGGCGGCCCGGCGCTGCTGCGCCTGAGCCCCGACATGAACTCGCTGGTGATGCTGGGCAGTTCGGCGGCCTGGGGTTACTCGGTGGTCGCCACCGTCGTACCCGGCCTGCTGCCCGAAGGAACGGCCAACGTCTATTTCGAAGCCTCCAGCGTCATCATCACGCTGATCCTGCTGGGTCGCTGGCTCGAAGCCATCGCGCGCGGTCGAACTTCAAGCGCCATTCGCGGATTGATGGAACTGGCGCCGGATACCGCGCTGGTCGAGCGCGACGGCGAACCCGTCGAAGTCGCACTGTCGGAACTGGCGCCGGACGACATCGTTCACGTGCGCCCCGGCGCCAAGGTGCCGGTGGACGGCAGCGTGGTCAGCGGCAGCTCCTGGGTGGACGAATCCATGATCTCCGGCGAGCCCGACCCGGTCGAGAAGGGCGAGGGCGACCAGGTCGTCGGCGGCACGCTCAACCAGACCGGTGCGTTCCGGATGAAGGCCGAAGCGACCGGCGGCGACACCGTGCTGGCGCAGATCATCGATCTGGTCGAACAGGCCCAGGGCAACCGGCTGCCGGTGCAGGCGCTGGTCGATCGCGTCGTGAAGTATTTCGTGCCGGCGGTCATATCTGTAGCACTCGTCACGCTGGTCGCGTGGCTGCTGCTGGGTCCGGAACCGGCGCTCAGCCTGGCGCTGGTCAACGCTGTGGCCGTGTTGATCATCGCCTGCCCATGCGCGATGGGCCTGGCCACGCCAGTTTCCATCATGGTCGGCACCGGCCGGGCGGCCAACTCGGGCGTACTGTTTCGCCGCGGCGACGCACTGCAGCGCCTGCGCGACGTCGGGCTGGTGGCGTTCGACAAGACCGGCACGCTCACCGAGGGTCGGCCGGAAGTGATCGAGACGGCGGCAGTCCAGGATACAGACCAGGACCGCGTGCTGGCGCTTGCCGCCGCGGTCGAAAAGCATTCCGAGCACCCGATCGGGCGCGCCATTGTCGAGTCGGCAAGGGAAAAAAGTCTCGAGATTCCGGACTCGGAAGACTTCGACTCCGAAACGGGGCAGGGCGTTGTCGCCCAAGTGGACGGAGACTCGATCCACATCGGCGGCCCGCGCATGCTCGAGGCACGTAAGGTCGAACTGCCCGAGCGTCTGGCCGAGGCGGCCGATCGTCTTTCGGGCAAGGGCGCAACCGTGGTCTATATCGTCTCCGGCGACATGGTGAAGGGCCTCGTCGCCGTGGCCGACCCCATCAAGCCGAGCGCGAAGCGCGCGGTCAAGGCGCTGCACGACTCGGGACTGCGCACCGCGATGATTACCGGCGATGCCCGTGTAACTGCGGAGTCGGTCGCACGGGAAATCGGGATCGACGATGTCGTTGCCGGTGTGTTGCCGGACGGCAAGGTCGAAGCACTGGACGGCCTGAAACGGAAGACGAAGGGTGCGCTGGCGTTCGTCGGCGACGGCATCAACGACGCACCGGTGCTGGCCGCCGCCGACGTCGGCATCGCCATTGGTTCCGGCACCGACATCGCCATCGAGAGCGCAGACGTGGTCCTGATGTCGGGCGACCCGGAAAAGGTCGTGACCGCGATTGACTTGTCGCACAAGGTCATGCGCAACATCGCGCAGAACCTGTTCTGGGCCTTCGGCTACAACGTGTTGCTGATTCCCGTGGCCGCCGGCGTGCTGTACCCGGTCAACGGAATGCTGCTCTCGCCGATGCTTGCCGCCGGCGCGATGTCGGCTTCCAGCCTGTTCGTGCTGGGCAACGCGCTGAGACTGCGCAAGACCGGGACGGGCCCTAAAACCGATTGACAATCGGTTTTAGGGCCCGTATATTGCCCGCATTACTTCTGCCGTGGCCGTTCATGTTTCCCACTGAATCCACTTTCCCGGCTCGCCTGGGGGAGCTCGAAGCCTGCCTGCTCAAGCATCTCTGGTCTGTCGAATCCGGAACCGCGAAGTCCGTGCATGAGGCTGTCGGTCGCTCGCGGGGAATCTCCTTGAACACCATCCAGTCGACGCTCGATCGTCTCCATCGCAAGCAGCTCCTGGACCGTGAAAAGGTCAGCCGGGCGTATCGATATACTGCATCGGTCAGCTGCGGCTCGCTACTCGCAGCGATGGTCAGCGAGGCCGCAGCCAGATTCTCCCAGGACAATTCGACGGCCATGGCGGCACTGGTCGATGCGGCCGAGCAACTCGACCACGCAGCACTGGACGAGCTCGAAGAATTGATCGCGGCAAGGCGCGCGGTTGCAGGTGACAGGCGTGATTGAATCGTTTCCGGCCTTGGCGTTGCTTGCGGCGCTGATCGGCATTATCGGGCTGGCCGTCGGTGCAGTCACGGCATCCGCCAGTGCACGATTCCTGCTGTCGGACAGCCACCCGCCTGAGCTTCGCTGCCGCCGCGTCGAGCGTATCGCAGCGCTCCCCGTTGCCGTATCGATGCTCGCGATCCTTGTGCTGGCGTTGCCCGCGGTATTGAAGCTCGCCGGCCTGATTGACGATCATTGCCTGGCTCACGGTCTGCATCACCCGCATTTCTGTCTGCGCCACCTCCCGGCACTCGAAGCAGGGCCTCTGGTGCTTATGTTGACTGCCGCGGCCGCGTGGCCGATCACAGGGCTTGTACGAACCGCGCTGGACCAGTTCCGGCACGCGCGACTGGCGAGCTGCATCGCGCGTCTGGCCCAGGCACAACGCCGATTGATCGTGACCGACTCGGATTCGCCGGGCGCCTTTCTGCTCGGCATCCGAAAGCCGCGAATCGTTCTGACGACAGGGCTGATTCGGAAACTGTCGCCGGCCGAAAGGCGAGCCGTGGTGCGGCACGAGATTGCACATGCGCGTGCCGGCGATCTGGCGCGCAGGCTTGTACTGGCCTTGATGATGTCGACGCAATTTCCGCCAACCCGGCGTCGCCTTATCCACCACTGGAGCCAGGCAGCCGAGGAACGCGCCGACGATACCGTTGCCGCGAGCGGGAAGGGCCTGGACCTGGCTTCGGCGCTGGTCAGGATTCTGCGCGACGGCGCCCCCGAACGGGCGACTGACGCTCATGCCATCGGCGCGAATTCGGCAGACGTTGCTCGCCGCGTTAAGCGACTGGCCGACCGCCCGCCCGAACCGCTCCCTTCCAATTGGCCAGAAAGCACATTGATCGCCGTGCTGGGACTGATCGCGCTTGGCCTGGCAAGCCAGCATCACGCGCTCGAGACATTTGTCGGTTGGCTGGCGCAGTGAGAGTGAGCACAATCAAAACAAACCTGATCGGATGCCTCGCCGGATGCCTGCTTGCATTCGCCCTGCCGGCGCATGCACAAACACTGACCGAGGGCGAAGCGGTGCGAATGGGCCTGGAAGTGGCGGCGTGGCGCGCGTGGGCCGAGGCATCGATGAGCGAAGCCCGGCACAGGACCGATGCGACCGGTCTTTTGGACAATCCAGAATTCGAGTTTGCCGACGAGTCGCTGGATCTGCCCGGCGGCAACACCGATCGCTATTTCTGGCTGCGCCAGCCTCTGGATCTGACCGGCCGCAACTCGCTGTCGCGCAAATCGGCGCGCGCCGCCGAAGGCGTGACGGCGGCCGATATTGGACTTGTCGAACGCCGCCGTGCCAAGGCAATTCGCGGCGCCTTCTACCGAGTCATCAGGCACCGGCGTGAAGCCGAAGCGATCGAGTCGTGGCGCGAGCGGCTGGCGGAACTCGGCCGGGCCGTGACCGAGCGCGTTCGCGCCGGCGATGCATCGCGTTTCGATCAGCTCAGGATCGAGCGCGAAATATCCCTGCTCGACGGCCGCCTGGCGGCAGGTCGCGCGGAGCTGCATTCGGCCCGACTGCGACTGTTTGGCGTTCTCGAGAGCCCGCCGCGCACGCTGACCGGCCGACTCTTGCCCGGCGACCCGCCGTCAGAAGCAGCCGTCATGGCGGCGCTGCAATCCCATCCGGAGATTCGACGGCTCGAAGCCGGCGCCGAAGCGGACCGGTTTGCCGCGCGCGCAGCGGACCGGGAAACCTGGCCCGAAGTGACGCTTGGCGTGGGCG
The DNA here is from genome assembly GCA_964476005.1 of uncultured Halomonas sp. Taxonomy (GTDB): domain Bacteria; phylum Pseudomonadota; class Gammaproteobacteria; order Xanthomonadales; family Wenzhouxiangellaceae. The sequence goes on along the minus strand of CAYYZR010000018.1, from coordinate 2,737 downwards.
TCAGACAGCTCGAGGACGGCCCGGTCTCGGAAACCGGTGGTGTATTTGCGATCGATGTGGAGGTGCCATTGTTCGATCGTGGTCGCCAGCGCCGCGCGGCCGCCGAGGCCGGCGCGGGCGCAAAATCGGCAGAGGCGGCACTGGAAATCACCCGGCTCGCGTCCGAGGCACGCGCATTGCTCGACGAACTGAAGCTTCGTCGCGATGCGGCGCTGGCCATGCAGACCGAGCGGGAACGCACGACGGATTCGCTGCCCGAAATCGCAGAGGCCGCCTACCGGGCCGGTGAGCTGGGCGTGATGAGCCTGCTCGATGCCTGGCAAACGGAACTCGATCATTACCTGCAAACCATCGAACTGGAGTACGCGGCGCGCATCGTCGCAATCGAACTGATTCAACTGACCGGAGAACCGCAATGAAGCATTTCCTTCCCCTCGCGACTGTACTTGCAACTGGCCTGGTGCTTTCGCTGGCCGGCTGTGGCGATCACGCTCACGATGAGGACGGCAGCCACAGCCACGAAGCCGAGGCCCACGCCCACGATGGCGAGCAGGCGCACGAACACGGCCCGGATGCCGATCACGCGCACGCCGAAGAGACTGGACCACAAACGCAGGCCTTCTACGGCGACGAGGCTGAAGACGATGCGCCACGAGACGAAGCGGCGGGTGAAGCGCAAAGCGACGAACATGCCGATGAACACGAGCATGAGCATGGCAAGGACGAAAGCGATCATGAACACGAAGATGATGGACACAGCCATGACGGCGGCACCCATGCGCATGACGACCACGATGACCACTGAACACATTCATCGAAATGGCGCGAACGCAAAAGCGGTTTACCACGAAGAACACGAAGAGCACGAAGGGAAAAGAAAATCAAATGCATGTTCTTGAACAATTCTGGTGACAACGGTTTGCCAGCGCACCATGGCTTGGGCGTTAGCTGAGGAATAGACGTAATCAGGAAGGTTTTTCTTCGTGCTCTTCGTGCCCTTCGTGGTTAAAGCTTTTTTATTTCAACGCTCATTCACGGTTTCATTGCCCCGAGTTCACCATGTCATTGCAGATTCCCGAAAGATTCCTGATTCCGGCGCCACTGATCGCGCTTTGGGTCGCATTGCTGACCGGTTGCGGAGGTTCGGAACCTGGCGGCCACAGCCACGCGCCCGGCGAGCCGGAGCACGACCCGGCAGCCGAGGCTGCAACCGAAGTGGTCACCGACTACACCGCAGCCAGCGAGCTGTTCGTGGAATTTCCGCCGCTGGTCGTGGACCGCGGTTCGCGATTTGCCGCGCACGTGACGCGACTGGCCGATTTTGCCCCGGTCCGATCGGGGCGGATGGATGTCGTACTCCTGCGCGATGGGCAGACCGCGGCCCGGTTCCGGGTCGACGCGCCGGCGCGTGCGGGCCTGTTCACGCCGACGGTAACGCCGCAGGAAAGCGGAGCGTTCGAATTGCGGATCGAGGTCGAAGCGCCCGGATTGAAGGTCGTGCACGAGTTGGGCGCTTACCGCGTTTATGCAGACGCGGATTCGGCGCGCACCATCACCGAAACGCCGCCCGGCGAGATCGGCTATCTCAAGGAACAGCAGTGGACGACGCCATTCGCGACCGAGGCCGTGCGCGCCATGCCGATCCAGGCATCGGTGCCCGGGGTAGCCCAGGTGCGCGCACCCGCCGACGGTGGTGCCGTGGTCGCCGCGCCGGACGACGGCTATTTCACTTCCGTCGATGTGCCGCGGATCGGCGGCAGCGTCGACATCGGCGAAGTTCTCGGCTACCTCGTGCCGCGACTGGGCGAAGGCACGGATGTGGGCCGCCTTGCGGTTGAACTCGAACGTGCGCGCAATCGAACGGATCTGGCTCGGCGCGATGTTCAGCGACTCGAATCGCTGGTGGCGACCGGCGCGGTGCCCGAACGCCGTTTGATCGAAGCCCGGGCCGAACTCGATATCGCACAAAGCGAACTGGTTTCGGCACGCGGCCGGATAGAGCAGCGACAAGGCGGTTCGGCAGGCTCCGGGATCGCCCTGAAGGCACCGGTGGCCGGCCAGATCGTTGACGTCGCGGTCGCGCCGGGCGCGTTCGTGCGAAGCGGTGAGCCGCTGTTCTGGCTGGCCGATCCGGCCCGGCGCTGGCTGGAGGTGCGGGTGCCGGAAGCCCGCGCCTCGCAACTCGACCAGGCCACCGGCGCGTGGTTCGTGAGCGGGAAGGAAACCGTGGTGCTCGACGCAGCCCATGGGGCCCGGGTGGTCCAGGTTTCGCGACGCGTGGACCCGGTTTCGCGCACCGTCGCGGTCACCATCGAATACCCGATCTTGCACGGCGAGAGCGGCAGTGCTGGCGATTCGGCTAACGGTGACAGGCCGATCCCGGGCGCGCCGACGCTTGTCGGTCTGGGCCTGGCCGCGCACGTCCAGCTCGGCGCGTCCAGCGAACGTCTGGCCGTGCCGAAGAGCGCAGTCATCGACGATGGCGGGCGCACCGTGGTCTACGTCCAGACCGGCGGCGAGACCTTTCAGCGGCGGCCGATCGAGACCGGCATCCGCGACGGCGACCGGGTCGAGATCGTCTCGGGCCTGGAGGCCGGCGAGCGCGTCGTCACGATCGGCGCCTATGACGTCAAGCTCGCGGCCACCGGCGGCGAAGAGGTCGGGCACGGTCATGCGCATTAACCACAATGATTGATCGCATCATCGCCTGGTCGCTGGGCAATCGCCTGCTGGTGCT